>JAEPOK010000001.1:1639915-1967898 GCA_017642935.1 Hyphomicrobiales bacterium | reverse complement strand
AAGCCTATGAGAAACAGCAAAAGGCCATCATCGCCCGTGAAGACGCGACCGACCGGCTGGCATTGATAACCTGTCCCGCGAACTGTGGCGAGGTGGTTGCGTCTCGTCAGACCACTTCCACCTCGATCCGATGGGTGTCGAATGTCCTTCCGTTTGCCAGCATGCTCCAGGCGATCCGAGCGAGCTTGTTGGCCAACGCCACCGCCAGCTTGTTCTTGTGCATGCGTTTTGACGCTGCCTCCAGCCACGGTCCGAAGCTGAACTTGGACCAGTTGTGCGGCCGCATCAGAATGATGTGCGCAGCCTGGACGAACAGCGTGCGCAGATAAGAGCTGCCGCGTTTAGAGATGCCACCAAGGATCGTTCGTCCGCCTGTGCTGTATTGTCGGGGAACCAGCCCGAGCCAAGCGGCGAAGTCTCGACCCTTGTCGAAGGCTTCGCCGGTCCCGACAGCTGCTACCATACCGGTGGAGATTAGAGGACCGATGCCTGGGACGCTCATCAAGAGCTGGCAGTTCGCCTCGCGCTTGGAGATCGTCTCAATCTCACGGGTGACCGCTTCAATGCGCTGGTCGAGCCACAACCAGTCCTCATAGAGCCCGACAATGATGTCGACCATCCGGGGCGACAGCTCATCCTCACGGTTCTTGAGAATGGCGAAAAGGGAATTGCGAAGTGCTGCAGCACCGGTACGCACAGTGATACCCTGCTCGATGAGGAAGGCTCGGATCTGGTTGATCGTCGCTGTCCGTCGCGACACCAGGCGTGAGCGCACCCGGTGCAAAGCCTGTAGATCGAGCTGATCCTGGGTCTTCTCAGTGACGCATCGCATGTTGGGCCGCAGGGCAGCTTCTGCGATCGCTTCAGCATCGTTGTAGTCGTTCTTCTGACCCTTCACGAAGGGCCTGGTGTACTTCGCTGGAATGATACGCGGCTGGAAGCCGAGCTTCCTCAGTGTGCGGCTCACAAAGTGAGCGCTCAGGCAGGCTTCCATACCAACGACGCAGCGCGGCAGTGCCTCAAAGGTTGGTACCAAGGCCAGGCGCTTGATCTTCTTGTGCAGAACCATTGTGCCGCCAGCATCGAAGCCGACCAGGTGGAAAACGTCCTTGCCGATGTCGATACCGACTGTTGCTAGGCCAGTTAAATCGTCGTTCTGTTTGCGCGTCATGGGATCCCGCTCCTGTTGGTGACAGGCTCAGTCTAACGACCAGCCTGCGCTGAGGGAGCAGTCGGTCCATCCCATTAGCGGACATTTGGATTTCGGGCTTTTTTAGCCTGTCGTGTAAATTGGGAAAAACATGCTAGTGAGCGCGGAGGTTCGATCCCAATAAGCAATCCGCGTCACATACGGTTGTTCCCACAAAGGAGACCCGCCATGAGTCCGACAAGTTTGGCATCAATGGCCTTCGCTGGATTTGCCTTACTGGCTGCAACCCAGTCGCTGGCTCAGGATGCTACTATCGGCTGTTCGTCGGTCGAACTCATCGTCGGCTTCGGGGCCGGCGGCGGCACCGATTTGTTCGCACGCTCCATTCAGCCTCGTATCGAAGAGGAGTTGGGCGTGCCGGTTCAGGTGCTCAATATCACGGGCGGGAGCGGAGTCGTCGCTTTCAGGGACGTCATGAGGCGCCCGGCTGATGGCTGCACGATCTTCGGCATCAATACAGACTATGTCTTGCTTGAAGTGACAGGTGCGGCCGCCGAATTGTCGCTGCTTGATATGAGCCCTCTGGTGCGGGCGCATGTTGATATCGGGCTCCTTAACGCCAGTGCCAGCGGTGCGGAGAGTTTCGAGGCCATGGTCATGACGGCCCGCAATGAGGGTCGCGACCTCCTGATTGGCGGAGTCGGTGCGGGTTCATTCGACGAGGGCGCCGTCATGATCCTGATGGATCAGAGCGATATAGGTTATCGCTTCATCCCTTATGATGGTGCGCAAGAAATGCACGCCGATCTGCTCGGTGGTCGTCTCGACCTTGCCTATGACGAGGTCGGGGTCATGCTGCCTATGGCCGAGGCTGGCCAGGTCCGACCGCTGCTGGTTGCCTTCGATGAACGGATTGACTCGCTGCCGGAGGTGCCAACGGCAGGCGAGCTTGGCCTTAACGTCTCGCCGCCGATTTGGCGTGGTGTCGCCGTGCGGAGGGAAACGCCGGAGGACATCAAGCAGGCGATCGCGTCCGCCGTCGAGGCGGCATTAAGCGATGAGCGATACCGCGCTTATGAGATCGGCCGTTCCCTCGACATTGTGCCTGGCTTCGCTGGGCCAGATGCCTTTCCGGACATCGTCAGGCTGGAAATCGAGAACTTCGCGGCGTCATTGGGCAACTAAAGCTTATGAACAACAGGCGGGTCCCAACAGCTAGCATCTTCGGTTTGGGACTTGTGGTGCTTGCAGGCGCGCTTCTCCCCTCGGCCCAGGGCATCGAGTTGTCCGGCGGCATATCACGCAATGAGACAGTCGGCCCCGACGACTTTCCGCGAACCTATTTGTGGGCATGTCTGGGGATTGGATGCCTTCTGATCCTCAGCGACATCAGGTCCCGGCCCGACCTCCCTCCAACGGGCATGCGTGCCACAGCCCAGTTTGTCCTCATTCTGGCGCTGCTTGCAGCCTACTGGCAGGCACTCAAACTTGCAGGTTTCGTCCTGCCCACGCTGATGCTTCAGGCGGTGCTTCTGGCCGTCGGCTTTGAGCGGCGCGGCTGGATGTGGCTGCTTATGGCGCCAATCTTAATGACGGCGCTGGCGGTCGGTTTTTTCTCCGAGCTCCTCGGTGTGCCGCTGCCACGCGGCAGCGGCATGTTTTACGAGCTGAACCGGCTCATCCACTGAACAATGATTGACGCGCTTCTTCCAACGATCACCCTGTCCGCCCTTGTGTTCGTGCTGGCTGGCGTTCTCGTCGGATTCATCATCGGCGCTTTGCCCGGACTCGACATCACCACCGGCGTCGCGCTGCTGCTGCCGATCACCTACGTGATGGCTGCTGAAAACGCGCTCGTCTTTTTTGCCGCCGTCTACTGTGCCGGCGTGTTCGCGGGGTCCATAACCGCGATTCTGTTCAATGTACCGGGGACCTCGGAGTCCGCAATGACCGCACTCGAAGGACACCCGTTCACGCGGCGCGGAGATCCCGAGCTTGCCTTGGGCACGGCGATTTTGAGTTCCGGCCTGGCTGGGATTGCAGCATCGGTCGTTCTGATCATGATCGCCCCACTCCTCGCACAGTTGGCGATTTTGATCGGACCTTCGGACTATGCAGCGCTTGCCATTCTTGGCCTCGCCTGCGTTTCGGCCGCACTTGGCAGCTCGATCCTCAAAGGCATTGCCGCCTCTTTGATCGGCCTGTTTGTCGGCACCATCGGCATCGATCGGATCACGTCGACCCCCCGTTTTGTGTGGACCGACGGCCTGGCCGACGGCATTGATTTCGTGGCCGCCGTCATCGGCCTGTTTGGCGTTGCAGGAATTGTGATGAAGGTCATTCAGCGCGACGACGGTGCTGCTGCCACGAAGGTGTCGTTGCGTTGGCTTGGCTATCCATCAGTGGCCCAGTTCTTTGCGCTACGCTTTGTACTGGTCAGGTCATGGTTGATTGGCGTGGTCCTCGGGATCTTTCCCGGGGTTGGAGCAACGAGCGCTTCCTTCATCGCTTGCAGCATCCAAAAGCAACTGGACCGGCGCATCAGCCCGCAAGAGGAGGGTACGCTGGAAGGCATCGCGTCAGCCGAGGCCGCCAATAACTCTGCGAGCGTTGGCGCGCTCATCCCACTCCTCTCCCTGGGCATCCCCGGCAGCGCGACTTCAGCTGTCATTTTGGGTGCGTTCGCCATCCATAACCTCCAGCCTGGCCCACTGTTGTTTGTCCAGCGACCGGAGTTGGTCGACACGCTTTTGTGGTCGGTCCTGTTCGCCAATATCATGTTTGTCGTGCTGGCCTTCTTTTTTGTGCGGCTCCTGGCACAGATGGCACGGCTTCCCTACCCGCTGCTGGCCACCGGCATCCTCACCATCAGCATAACAGGCGCGATCGCGGTCGGGGGGCTCGACACGCTGGCGGTCATGTTCGTGTTCGCGGCAATCGGCGTTGTTTTCCAGGCGCTAGCGGTTCCCGTGGTGCCACTACTCCTGGGCATGATACTTGGGCCGATAATTGAGGTTTCGCTCCGTCGTGCTCTCCTCATGAACGGCGACGATTTTGGCGCGCTCATCACCCAACCGCTGACAGCCATTCTACTGCTGGGGGCGCTTGCGGCGCTGCTCTTGCCGCGCTTCTTCGGGGTCCTTCAGTATCTAAGCCGTCGCAACGAAGGCAACAAGGCTGGGCCGCAGTGACGTCCAGCCGGACAGGCCACGAATAATCGACTTGCCTCCACTCCAGGGACTGTCTGACGCCAGATTAAGGCCCAAAGAATGAAAACGTGTGGCGGGTTGGCAACTGTGCCCAAGGAATCGGACGGCGCCTGCAATCCCTGCACCACCAAGCATTGCCGCCGCTTCAATGGCAGTGTTAATATTCCGTAAAGGAAATGCAAAGGCCGCGAGACGGCCTGCTTTTTTCGGGTGTTGGTATGGCGTATGAACTGAAGTCCAGTGCATCCTGGACGGCAATCATTGTGTGTGCGTTCGGTGTGAACGCCGCAGCGGCATCAGATTTTTTAATCACTGGCATTGATCCGACGCTGCCTGCTGTTTCGGAATTGAACGCAAAGTTTGCCATTGGCGGCGGCGCGTTCGAAGATTTTGGTGCGGGCTTTGTAGAAGGTTCGATCTCCTTCCCGGTCACCCACCAAACTGGTTTTCAGCTTGATGGGCTTGCCGGGCTCGGCGATGACGGTGGCCTCTTTGGTGCTGGCGCTCATCTGTTCTGGCGCGACCCATCAGTCGGCCTGTTGGGCGTCTATGGCGCTTTGACGAGTGTCGACGTCAACAACAATGACTACACACACTTCGCTGGCGGTCTGGAAGCAGCAGCCTATTTTGGGCAGTTCAGCTTCGAGACAATTGTTGGTCTGGAGGGTGGTGATGACGTCGAGGATGGTGTCTTCACCATAACCAACCTTGCCTACTATCCGATGGATGATCTTCGCCTTTACGCGGGCGTTCGCTATATCCAGGAAGACCTCACAGGGGCGGTTGGCGCCGAGTATCAGTTCACCCCGAATGGCGCGCGGCACGCATTGGGTGTGTTTGCTGAAGGCCGCTTTGGCGAAGACAATGCCGAAATCTGGGGTGGGCTGCGCCTCTACCTTGGGCGACCGAACACACTGGTCGGCCGTCACCGTGAGGATGATCCAAACAATCCGTCGCTGGATTTTCTGTTTGAAGCAACCGTTGCGGCACCGGCTGCAGGAGCCGTTGCACCATCCACAACTGCTAGCGCTAGCACCTCAGAGTGAGCTAAGAGCTGGGCGTCGCGCCGGTGCGCCTAGGCAGGATCCTGGACCTCGCTCACAAAGACTTTCCGCTTGCCGTTGGCCATAGCGGGGATTTCTGTCACGCGCTCCAAAGACACGTCTGCACGGAATCCAAAGGCGTCCTGCACCTGTGAAACGGCACTCTTTAGCGCGTCAATGCCAGGGACATCATCTGCCTGATAACGGACGAGGAATCGTCTTGGTTCTCGCTGAACGATTTGGATTGCCGCAGCGCCAAGCAGATAACTTGTCTTGGTCAGCACCTGCGCTGTGGGCCGAAACAATCCGCCATCAGGATGGTGAAAAAGGTCAGCACGGCGTCCGGTGATTTCAGTTAGGTTGACGCTCTGCGATCGGTAGCAGTCCGGCTTACCCAATCTAACGTCATCACCAAGTTCGTAGCGGATAAGGGGCATGGCATAGCTGTAAAGCGGTGTGGTGAGAATTCGGCCGATTCCGCCATAAACCACCGGCTGGCTGGCATCATCAACCACGTCCACATGCGTGACTTCATCGACAACATGGAACCGTCCGCAATCCGGGCACTCAAGTGCGATATGACCCACTTCTTCCGCGGAGTAGTTGGAGAGAGGGCGCGTACCGAAAACCTTAGCAATAACTTCGTCAACGCTCTTACTTCGAGGCTCGCCATAAACGCGAAGCGTCGCCAGCTCGAAGCTGGGCCGAATACCGCGGCTTAGGTAGATGTTGGCGATGGCCAGCAGCTGCTGCGGCCGGATTTTGAGATGCTGCGGCTTGATCTCTTCAAGCCTTTTCCAAAGGTGATCCGTCGGCAACTGGGCGTTGATGTTGATATGCTTGCCAGGTTCGTCGAGTGCCTTGTAAACGGGTGCCCAATACTCGTCCTCAAACTCCGTTGGCCCGCTGGAAATCGGACGCGCGGAAATGGTAACCATTAGGCCGTCCGGCTCGCTGGCGTTCCATTGGTCAAATCGACGAATGACACACTGCGTCGCGATCTGCTGTGTATCGGTCCACAGGGTGCGCACGGGTTGGCCCGTCGAACCCGACGTTTCCGCGATGAGCAAACCACCAAAATTCTTGGGCACGTCGGTGCTTCGCAAGGCTTCGAACTCTTCCAGCAGCTCCCCCCGCGTAAGGGGTGGCACATCTCTCCAGGCTTCAAGACGAAACGCGCCACCTGCATCGAACAGCGGTTTGAGACGCTCTTCGTAGAAGGGCGTCGTTTCCCAAGCATGACGACACAGGCGCTCAAGCATGATGATGTGTTGAGCGTGGAGCTCGTCGCGCGAGCGCGTCTCACAACTATCAAGAACGTTGCAAAAGCCGCGCATAATCTCGTCGTGGTTCATTCACGCACCGCGATCTCATCGCCGGTTTGAACCGCGAGCTCTTCGTTCACGGACCTCACAACGTCCCGCACTGCCTGTTCACCAATTATGTCGTTGAAGTGTTCAATGATCGGATCGATGGAGAGGCCCAACTCCTTGTGCCCAATAAGATAATTGCGAATTCGATCTTCCCAGACAAGCGGATAAGGAACCCCCATCGGTCGACCGAAGCGATGAACCCATCGCAGGAAAGGCAGGCACAGAGTCCGTCCACCGTTCTGCCGAACCTTCTCATGAAGATAGCCTTCCTCACCGCCAAATCCTCGAAACAGTGGATTGAAGCACGGCCAAGCATCCCGACGACACGCAAACAAAGCAGCCCCCTGCATAGGAATGTCAAAGGGCTCTGCGTCGGGGTCCTTTCCTCGATCATCCTCAGCCCAGGTGCCAAACATGCCCCCACGCCAGATGGGATCCCAGTGCGTGTAGATCGAGGAAAGGTTGTCTCTGATCAGAGGACCCTGAAGGAGATCGATAGTGTCGGGGTTTTCTCGGAAGTATTGATCAAGGCGAGCGAGGGATCGGGGGGCAAGTAGCACATGGCAATCGATCACGAGAACAAAGTCGCCCGTCGCTTCGTCAAAGATTTTCGCCTTGGATGCAGATGGTCCGGTAGTGTCGCCAAACGGTAGATATCTGTAGTTAGAAATCCGTTTCTCAAACTTTTTGAGCGCTTCAGCGCATGGTCCGGTGGGGTTGTTGTCAATCACCAGGATTTCTGTCTGGTCCATCACCTCGGGATGGTGCAGCCTCAAAGACTGAAGCGTGAAATACACGCCGTCATAGTCATCAAAGGTGGCCATCCCAATCGTCAGGCGCTTCTTGCCATGGGCCGGTGTTGGCTTTGGAGCAGGGGAGACAGCTCTGGTCGGCGCGCCACCCACAGCCGCGACCGCTTTTACCAAGCCTGACAGTTTGGGCGCCGGCAAACCGCTGCCCACCAGCGCATCGATCAGATCGATGGTCCGGTCGAGCTGATCTGGCGCTCCAAATTTTAATGAAACGAGGGGAATATCAGCAGCCATCGCCACGGCCATATCAAAGCCACCGCCGTCAAGTTGGGCTGCGTTCAGTAGGCATCCACTCAACAGAACTGCTGCTTCATCAGGATCGACAATAGCAGCTCGTAAATCAGCCCCATTCTCAAAGAAAGGAAATAGGATCAATGCGGGCGACAAGCTGTGGGTGGGGCGCTCCGCATCGAGCAGGATCAGCCTTTGGCTCACCGACCCATGCAGTTCCCGAGCTTTCAGGATGGGAAACTTGGACGAGTTCCTAGATGCCCAAGCATCCAGCACAACAGCGCTCTGTTGAGTTTGCAGCCGATTGGTGTCGGGCGCGTATAGGGTCCAGTCTGAGCCAGCATAGTCGAACGACCGACCTGCGAGCCACGCTGTTGCCATAGCGCGCCCGGGCTTCCCCGTATCCGCGACCAGAAGCGCAACCCCATCCTGAATCAACGTATCGGCGTGGATGGCCAGCTCTTTGGTCTCACCCTGGGTCGCAACTCTTGTGAGTGAAGCAACACACTGTGAAAGAACATCGGCCTCACTAAGCCCAGAGGCCAATGTCCCTAGACTGTCGAACAAGGTGAAAGTCGGTTGACCGTAAATTTCGGAAAGCTCAACCAAAACTGAATGCGATGCATGTCCAACCGGAGAATCCCATGGTCCGTAAATCTTCCGCAAGATCTCCGCCACGGGTTTTGGGCACTGCACATCTGCGGCTTCCTTGCCAATTGAAATGATGAGGCGTTCCATTTGCACATCTATCAAGGATCATCCTTTACAAGGCTTGCTGAAGGCTGCTTCAACCGTAATGCTGCAACGCGCGGTGCACCACAATTAACACTCCGGTCAAACGGTGAGCGTATTGAACGCAAGCGTCCAACCTATCGGCATAAGCTGCCTCTGCCGGACTTATGGGCGTACAAGCCTGCTTGAAGAGTCTATCCAGTCGTTTCTGTTCCAGGATTTTCCAGGTCCCAAAGAGCTGATCATCTTGAATGACTTGGACGCCCAGGAGCTCCGTTTCTCCCATCCAGACGTGACCATTGTGAATGTTACCAAAAGGTGTCCGACGCTGGGCGAAAAATGTAACGCGATGGTTGAGCTTGCCCGTTTCGACGTGCTGGCACCATGGGATGATGACGACATCTACTTGCCGTCACGCCTGTCTACGTCTCATGCGCGATTGAAAGACGGTTTCTTCAAGCCCCGTTCAGCCTTTTTCCTGCAGCAGGATCAGATCATTGGAATTCAAGAGAATCTATTCCACGCCCAGTCAATGTATGAAAAGGCCCTTTGGGAGAACGTCGGCGGATATCCTTCTACCAATGTCGGTGAAGACACCATTTTCGAGAAGCGCCTGCGGACCGAGTTTGGTAGCAGTCCTTCTGACCTCTTACCCTCAGAACTTTTCTATATCTATCGTTGGCGTGATGTTGGCCACGTAAGTGATACACGTACGCGAGATGCCGGTTTGGACAGCTACGAGAGTTTCGATCAATACGTGCGCAATCGAATCGAAACCGGCGAGGAACCGGAAGGTGTGGTCGAGCTGAGACCAGCTTGGAGAACTGACTATCTTTGGAAGGCTCGATTGTACAACATGGGCCTTGGCGGCTTGGTCCGAACCAGCTGGTAAGCATGAGCTTCTGAGTTAGGTCTCTGGGCAGCTGACATCGATGGCAGCAACCTACGTCTGGTTATTGGGTATCCAGCGTCCGCTCCCTGCCCCGGTCGGCCATCTGCCGAAACACTCCTCACGACTGCTATGGGGATTCACCAGTCACACGATTCTTGCCCAAAGCTTGCCCAGAAGCCTCAATTGCGCCTCAGCTGAATTAGCACAAACCCTGCTGTTTGCGATCACATGCGCCCACTTGCACTGGCCGACTACACTGCAACCAACAACCAGTGTGGTTTTCGGTGGTTGCGGCCCCCGTAACCAAACTAATCTGTTGATTTGCAATATATTTTCAGGTCGGCGCACCGGCGGACTGAACACTGCTTTTGTGCTCGTGGAAGCACTTGGCATCAAGCTATGGCCTGTATTTTGCTGCGTCAGCATGCCGCTCTCTCTTTGACTGATTCTTCGAACGAGCAGGTTCTCACCCGAGTTACGCTGACGGATCACGCTTTCGGTCCTCCGTTGCATCCAAATGGTGAGAGTCCGGCAGTCGTTCCGTTGACGGGATTGCAGTCGAGAGAGATGCTCTCGGCCGCCCGTCGCAGAGATGATCCCATGACGAATGTTGAGATTCTGAAGGGCCGGCGCAACGCAAGCGGTGACTACAAAGTGGATTTGTCGCGAGGCGGCCACTATGGCCGCGTATCCTCGGAGTGGTTTTCGCGGCAGGATGATGAGAAGTATCTGTCGCTGTCGGAGCTCTACGACCCGGTGAAGGGCCGCGCCGAGCGTGCCCGGACGCGGACGGTCGGTCCCGTTTCAAAATCCGCACACCTCAGCATCCACCGATATCGTTCCCATGAGTTTGGCATTAGAGTTATAGAAGATGGATTGAATGACTGCTCCAGCAGAAATTACGGGAATAGTGGCTTCAACACTGCATTGGCGTTCGTACCAATGGGTGACTGCTTCTTCTCCAATTGATGTTTCCTGGGTGTCGATTGAATACTCGTAACGTAATACGGAACCGGACGCCTCAATGCTATTAAGTAGCGTGATGTCGTCTAGCTGCCTCGGTGCTTGGCCCTCCGCTGCCATTCTGACAAGCAAACCTTCAAGGCCGTGTTCGCGCAACAGGATGACGGCTGCGGTCAATTCATCCGTTTCACTGGCAACAGCGTCTTTTAACTGGGTCGGAAAAGCTATGGCAAATAGTCCAACTACCATATGCAGAGTAAGGCGTGTCGATCTCAAGAGTATTCTCACTACAATTCGAAGTCTCCCCGTGTCTGATCGATATCTAAAATTGGTCGGCTGAAAGTGACCTTGCATGATGGGCATGCCGCATCCTAGCGCGGGCTTGCAGAGAACGCGAATGCCCGCTTTCCGCCGTCTGCGGGCATGAGTGTCTCCTATCCCGATCAAGCGCAACGAGGCCGTACCGAACCGCAACCATGTTTTGCCATCAATACTATGATCCCATCCTTAGGTTGCTTTTTGCCGTCAATGCTCAATCCCATCCCACATCCCGACAGTGGTATCCCGCTTGAACGCAATGCGACACCCTTTGGCGGCAACGCATTCTCGCTCAGTCGCATACCGTACTTATGTGTGTCGCGCTGAATTCACTCAAGAATTGAGCGACAGGAGTGTTTTTGATCCGTGAGAAACAGCGATTTATGGCCCAGATTCAGAGAAACCCGAAAACAGCAGGGTTTGATACAGTCTGGCAGCACAGCCAGCGATTTCCCGCGTATTCGATCGATCCTGGTGTCGCCGTAGGCTCCTCCTGCCTCGCTTGCTCGTGTGCGGTCCATTCATTGGGCGCCGGAGATCATCTCGCCGACTGGCGTTGATGCATCCGCGGGGAAAAGGCTGACCTGGATCAAGGCAAGGCGCAGGCCGGGTCCTCTTAAATGCGCCCAGCGCCGACCCAGTCCCTCCTGGCGAGCCATCTCAAGGCCTGGACCACCTATCCGAAAGGCTCATTGGGGCGGCCGGTGTCTTGGCGCGGAACTTGCGAATTTGAAGCCAGTTAAGTGTTCCATCCGCGTCACCAGAAGGACCTTTCGATCATGGCACCACCCAGCACTGCCACCGTCTCGGTAAGCCAAGCAACGGCCAAGTCGCTACCGGTCATCGACCTGTCTGGCTTTGGCGAGGGAGACGCCGCGCGCGACGCGGCGGTCGCACAGGCCATGCAGGACGCGTGCGAGGACAAGGGTTTCTTCTACGTGGTTGGCCACGGGGTCGAGCCGGATCTCATCGCGTCGCTGCGCGCGCAGGCAGAAGCGTTCTTTTCCAAGCCATTAGACCAGAAAGAGGCAGTCTCCAAAGACCTGTCCGCCTGCAATCGTGGTTATGAAAGGCTCGCCGCGCAGACGTTGGAGAAGGGCGGTTCGCCCGACCAGAAAGAGGGCTATTACATCGGTGTGGAGGTGCCTGAGACCGACCAGCGCGTGCTCGCTGGAAAGTTCAACCATGGCCCCAATCAATGGCCCGCCGACATGCCGGCATTTCGTCAGACGGCTGATGCGTATTTTGAAACCATGCTCGCCTTTGGGACCAAGCTGATGCAGGCCATGGCGCTGTCGCTGGACCTGCCACGTGACTATTTCGCGGGCTTTACCGCCGATCCAATGTGCACATTGCGACTGTTGCACTACCCGCCGCAACGACCCAACGCTGAACCCGATGAAAAGGGCTGCGGCGCGCACACCGATTTCGGTGGTCTGACCTTGCTGTGGCAGGACGAGGTTGGTGGCCTAGAGGTGCTCGATGAGGAGGGCTGGATTCCGGCCCCACCGATTGAAGGCGCATTCAACGTCAATTTGGGTGACATGATCCAGCGCTGGACCAATGGGCGCTATCGCTCAACGCTGCACCGCGTGATCAATCGCTCTGGCCGTGAGCGCTATTCCATCCCGTTCTTCTATACGGGCAACCCAGACCATGAAGTGCGGTGCATCGAAACGTGCCTCGCGCCCGGTGAAACGCCCGCACACCCGCCAATCACAGTCTCCGAACATCTGCAGGCCATGTACAGGCAGACCTACGCCCAAGGCCCTGATCGCAACGCCGCCCACCGCCAGGAGGTAAGCCCATGATACCAGTCCTCAACTTTCAGGATTTTCTCGGCCAAAACAAACAGCGGTTCGTGGAAGATGTCGGTCAGGCCTGCCGTCAGACCGGCTTCATGCTGCTGGCCGGCCATGGTGTCGATCGCGCGCTGATCGACCGCGTGTTCCAGTGTGCAGAAGAGTTCTTTGCGCTTGATCTGCCCGAGAAGAACCGCCTTTCCATCGCCAATTCCAAGCACGACCGCGGCTATGCAGCCATTGGGTCTGAAAAGCTGGATGAAAAGAGCGGTCTGATCGATCAGAAAGAGGCGTTCAATGTCGGCGCTGACCTGACGCCCGATGATCTGCGGGTGCAGACGGGTATGCCCTATCGCGGCGTGAATCAGTGGCCAGCCGGCAAGGAAGAGTTCCGTGAAACGCTTATGGAATATTACGATGCGATGGAGTCTTTGGCGGTGGAGTTGCACCGCGCCATCGCGCTCGATCTCGGCCTGGATGAAACGCATTTTCATCCCTATTTGGACGATCCCATCGCAATCTTACGCATGCTGCGTTACCCGGCCTCGCGCGGCGTTGATGGCGACATCGGTGCCGGAGCCCATTCCGACTATGGGTCGATCACACTTCTCATGACCGATGGCACGGCGGGACTGCAGGTGAAGCCGCGCGGCTCGGACTCATGGGTGGACGTGCCCCATGTTGAAAACGCGTTTGTCGTGAACCTTGGCGACCTGCTGATGCGTTGGACAAACGATGTTTATGTTTCAACGCCGCATCGGGTGATCCCGCCGGCGCGCGAACGCTACTCCTTGGCTTTCTTCTTCCAGCCCAATCCCGAGGTTGTGGTTGAAGCTCTGCCGGGCACAGGCAAGGCGCATTATCCGCCGATCACATCGGCCGACTATCTGACCCAGCGTTTGACCGCAACCTACGCCTGATCGACCGTCCTAGACGTTGTAGAGCCGCTCCATCGTGGCTCGGTGGTCGGCAAGCGCCTTGTCCAGATCGAAGGCGGTGAAAGTGCCGTCTTCTACCACCCGAACGCCATTGATGAAGGAGTGGTCGACCTTGAAGGGGCCGCACCAGATGAGCGCGGCCAACGGGTCACGCTGTGAGCCGGACAGCCCCAGATGATCGCGGTTCACGGCAATGAAGTCGGCGCTCATGCCCGGTGCGATCTGGCCGATATCGTCTCGGCCCAGGAGCTTCGCGCCATGGCGCGTCGCCATGCCCAGCGCTTCACGGGCAGACAGCGCTTGCGGCGAGCCAGCGAACCCGCCGCGACCGCCCGGCTTTTCGGAAAGATAGCGCGTCGGCGCGACCCGCTGCAGCGATATGCCAAGCCGCGCTTCCAGGAGCAGATTGCCGGTGTCGTTGGAGGCTGAGCCATCCACGCCGAAGCCCACCGTCACGCCAGCATCCAACATCTCGCGCGCCCGCATGATCCCGGAGCCGCACCGCATGTGGGCAGACGGGCAGTAAGTCGCGCCGGTGCCGGTGTCGGCAAAGAGCTTGATCTCGCGGTCGTTCAAAAAGATGGCGTGGGCAAACCAGACATCATCGCCCATCCAACCCACACTCTCACAAAACTCGATGGCCCGCATGCCGTAGATCTCGGTGCAGTATGTCTCCTCATCCAGCGTCTCGGCAATATGGGTGTGCAGCCGCACGCCCTCATGCTGACGGGCGAGCTGCGCGGCCTCTTTCATCAACCCGTCGGTGACGGAAAAGGGCGAGCAGGGCGCCAATATGATCCGGTTCATCGCGTGGCGCGACATGTCGTGATACTCGTGAATGAGGCGCTCGGAGTCCTTGAGGATTGCCTCTTCATCCTCCACGCAATTGTCCGGCGGCAGGCCGCCCTGGCTCTTGCCGCGCGACATCGCCCCTCGCGAGGCATGAAAGCGCATGCCGATCTCACGCGCCGCCTCAATGGTGCTGTCCAGCGTGCAATCGTTGGGTAGAATGTAGAGGTGGTCGGATGCCGTGGTGCAGCCGGACATGATAAGCTCAGCCATAGCGATTTTGGCCGACACCTTCACCGCCGCATCGTCCATTTGCGCCCAGATCGGGTATAGCGTCGTCAGCCAGGTGAACAGCACATCGTCCTGCACCATGCAGCGAGTCATATTCTGATACATATGGTGGTGGGTGTTGATCATGCCCGGCATCACGACATGACCGGACCAGTCGATGACGCGGTCAGCTCCGGCGGCTTCGTCGGCCAATTCGGCTGTCGTGCCGACCTTTTCAATCACATTGCCGCGCACCAGGATCGCGCCGTCGGCGATCTCGCGGGCCTCATCATCAAAGGTGCCCAACACGTCGATGTTCTTGATGAAAAGTAAGGCATTTTCGGCAGTTGTCACGGCAATTGGTCCTCCAAGTGAACAGATTTTGGGCGATGCATGCTCGCCCAACCGTTGCCTGGAAAAATCGAGAATGCCAATCTGTTAGGCATGATGAAGTATTATGCATATGCCCGCAAGGGCGATGCCGGTCGCCGGGATATTGCGGCGTGATGGACCACCAAACACTGGTTTTCGATGGGACCCTGGACCCGGATGCGTTTCTGGCATTCTGCGCCCATCGCGCCCAACGACTTTCGATCGACCACAAGGTGCTGGAGCGCTCGCCAACGCGCGTCGAAGTCACCTTGCGTGGCCACGCAACCCTTATCGACATGTTTGAAATGGCCTGCAGCCTCGGGCCTGAAGGTAGTGTGGTGGTCGCCACATCCAGGAAAGCGGCATGAGCGCGGGTCGGAGCGAACCTGTCGCTGTAGCCCTGTCGCGCGATGTTCCGTTCGGCACCTCGATTGGCGTGCGGGTGGAGGGCATCGAATATGTCGTCTGGCGCGATGAGAGTGGCAAAGCCCATATTTGGGAAGATCGCTGCCCCCATCGCGGCATGAAACTGTCGCTAGGCTTTGTGCGCGGCGACCGCATCGCTTGCCTCTATCACGGCTGGGAATATGGCACCGACGGTGTTTGCCAGAAGATCCCCGCCCATCCCGATCTTCCGGTCCCTGACAGCATCGCCGTGGGCACCTTTGGCGCGGTCGAAAGCGGCGGATTGATTTGGCTCGCCACCGAAGAACCAGCCGTCGAAGTCGAACCGCTGCACCCTGTGCGCAGCATGATGGTGGAGGCGGCTGTGACCGACGTGGAAGCGCCCGAAGGTACCCATGTTTTCCTCCAGCCCGTGAGCGCCAGTGAGACCATGCTGCACATCTGTGTGGAGGATCGCGCCGACGCGGAAACGGCCTATTTGTGGGCACTCGGTTTGCGAACCGGGCTTGAGGCGGAAAGCTAATGGGCACTCCGGTTCTGTATGATTTTGCCCTTGATGCACGCTGCTACGCGGTGCGGCTCGGTGCAAGCTTGATGCAGCGCGATATCACCATCCGCGATGTGGACGTGATGCCCGGCAACGAGCACCTCTCGCCCGACATGCTGGCGCTCAATCCCAAGGGCAACGTGCCTTTCCTGGTGGATGGCGAAGTTACGCTCACCGAACCGGCGGCGATCATGACCTATTTGGCCAAAGGAACGTCGTGGGAGCCGATATCGTTGAAGGGTATCGAGTGGCTCTTCTTTGCCAACGAATCGCTTTCCACTTTCAACACAGCGCGCCACGCCGCCCTCTTCAGCCAACCAGGCACCGCGGATTTTGACGGCATCGCGCATGGTACACGCCAGGCCAAAACAAAGCTGCGGCAAATGGAAGACCAATTGAGCCTTGGGGCGCTGCGCAGCGACACCTATCTCACGGGTCGTTTGCCGGGCATCGCCGACATGCTGGCGTTTCCGATCTTTGCCCAATCTCGCGACTTGCGCATTGAGCCCGAAGCCTATCCAGCCTTGCGCCTTTGGGCGCGCCGCGTGCGCAAGCTTCCCGGCTTTATCGGCATGCCTGGCGTGCCGGATTATCACTGATGCCGTTCATCGCCCCCACCCAGCTGAAGACATCCTACGACGTCATCATTGTTGGCGCTGGTTCCGGCGGCTGCGTGGTGGCACGGCGGCTGATCGATCAAACCAATGCGCGCGTGCTCTTGGTGGAGGCGGGCAGGGCGGACCACAACGCCGCGCTCTTGCTCGACCCGACGGCCTGGATACCGCTGGCGGGCGGCGACTATGATTGGGGGCTCTCTTACGCGCCCAATCCGCGGCTGAACAACCGCCGCATTCCTAGCCCGCGCGGCAAGGTCCTTGGCGGGTCCAGCGCCATCAACGCCATGATGTGGTATCGCGGCCACCCCGCGGATTACGATCGCTGGGATGTGCCCGGCTGGGCATGGGAGGATTGCCTGCCAGCCTTCAAGCGCTGCGAAACCTGGGAAGAGGGGCCAAGCGACCTGCGTGGTGGCGATGGACCACTGCGCATCAACCGATCCCCCGACCCACATCCCGTCGCGCTGGCGATGATCGAGGGCATGGCCGAGCTTGGCTATGCCAGGTTGGACGATCCCAACGGACATTCCAACGACGGCGTCGGGCTCGCCAATTACAACATCGATGCTGGCAAGCGCTGGTCGAGTGCGACTGGCTATCTGGAACCGGTGCTCGCCCATCCGAACCTCTCCATCGTGACGGAAACGCGCGCCAAGCGCATCATCATTGAGCACGACAAAGCGGTTGCGGCCGAGCTAATCATCGACGACCAGCCCTTTGTGGTTGAAGCGTCCTCGCAAATCGTGCTGGCCGCTGGCGCGTTTGAAACACCACGGCTGCTGACGCTTTCCGGTCTTGCCGATGAGAGCGCGCTGCGGCGCCTGGGGATCGACACACAGGTTCATCTGCCTGGCGTTGGTCAAAACCTGCAGGATCATCCGCTGCTGCGCGCTGTGAATTTTCGCGCCAAAATTCCCTCTGGCCCGACCCGCGACAATGGCGGAGGCGCCATCGCAAACGTGTGCTCGCACTCGGGTCGTACACAGCCCGATGTGCATATGCTGCCCATCCAACAAGCCTCTGGCGGACCGGACTTGCGCCAAGCCTATGACACCTCCGGCAATGTGTTTGCGCTTGCACCAGGCGTCATGGACACCAAAAGCGTTGGGTCGGTCACCGTGACGGGTGACAGCCCGGACGACCCGCTGATCATCGCCCCCAACTTCTTTGATCATAGCGATGATTGGCAGGCCATGCGTTTTGGCGTGCGGCTAGCGCGTGACGTGGCTAGGACCAAGGCATTTGAACACCTCTATGACGGGCTCGCCGCACCAGCATCGCTGGAGACCGACGAAGAGATCGACGACTTCATCCGCTTGGCCTGCGCGACGTTTTTCCATTGTTGCGGCACGGCGAAAATGGGGGCGGCCGGTGATCGGATGGCGGTCGTCGATGCGGGCCTAAATGTGCTTGGCGTCGACGGCTTGATGGTCGCCGATGCCTCCATCATCCCGATCATACCGACCTGCAATACACACGCGCCTGTCACGATGATCGGCGAACGGGCGGCCGATTTCCTCATCGATGATCTCGCCCGGCACGGCTTTTGCAGCGCTGTTGCAAACAGTCAGGCGGTCCCTGCATGAGCGGCACCCATATCCTCGCCAGTGATACAATCCTTACCATGGATGCCGAAACATCGGTCATCTTGGATGGGGCAATTGCCATTGCTGGGCAGACGATTGTCGCGATCGGTTCGCGTGAGACTGTGCTGCAAGCCTACCCAGGCGTGCCGATCAAAGAGATGGACAATGCCCTGCTCATGCCAGGTCTCATCAACGCCCATGCGCACTCGGGCATGTTGCGCGGCACGGCTGAGCACCTGCCGGTTTGGGAATGGCTGACGACCCACATCAACCCCATGCACAAGGTTCTGAACGCCGAGGAAGCGCGCGCGGCAAGCCGCCTCTGTTATGCCGAGAGCCTGCTGGGTGGCACGACCACCGTGGTTGATATGTGGCGCTTTATGGAGTGCAGTTGCAAGGTCGCCCGCGATATGGGCAACCGTTTGGTCGCCGTGCCTTATGTAGGCGCCCACCCGGACTATGACTATTTTGAAAGCCTCGACGACAATGAAGCGCTGCTCGACGCTTGGCAGGGCGGCGCGGATGGACGGGTGCGCGTCTGGGTTGGCTTGGAGCATCCCTTTTACACCAACGAGGCAGGCTGGAAGCGCGCCGTGGATATGGCGAACCGCTACAAGACAGGCATCAACACCCATTGCTCCGAAGCGCAGATCGAGGTGGCGGAGTTTCACAAGCGCTATGGCAAAGCACCGGTCCGGGCGTTGGCGGATTTTGGGTTTTTTGACACGCCGCTTGCGCTTCTCGCCCACGCCGTTTGGCTATCGGAAGACGAGATCGCATTCCTCGCCGACAAGCCTGCCAGCGTTTCGCACAATCCGATATCCAACATGAAACTCGCCAGCGGCATCGCCTCGGTCGAGGCTATGCGCGCTGCTGGCATTCCGGTTGGCCTGGGCACCGATGGCGAGAAAGAAAACAACAATTTCGACATGTTCGAGGAGCTGAAAGCAGCCTCGCTGATGGCCAAGCTGCGCGACCACGATGCTGCCGCGCTCGACAGTTGGCAGGTGTTGAAAATGGGCACCTGCGAGGGCGCACGCGCCATCGGCCTTGGTGATCAGATCGGCTCGTTGGAGGTCGGCAAGCAGGCCGACATCATCGCGGTCTCCACGGACACGCCGCGCATGACGCCGTTCTTTGCCGATGGGCCCTACTTCAACCTGCAGCACAATCTGGTGCACGCGGTGAAGGGATCGGACGTGCGCATGACCATGGTTGCCGGCCAGATCGTGGCTGAAGACGGCGCGCTCACACATGACGATATGACAGACATTCTGGCCGAGGTTCGCGCGCTTGCGCCAGGCTTGTTTGCCCGCCGCGCCGCCTTTCTCGAAGAGCACCGCATCGGCACCGTCCAATGGGTCGCGGGGTAGGGAGCCGATGGCCAAAACGAACGATCCTGTTGCGCTGAACCAATGGTACGCCGTGGCCTCGCGCGACGAGGTTACGAGCAAGCCCTATCGTACCCGTCTGCTTGGCCAGGACATTGTTCTGCGCGACACAGAGGAATGTGTCGAAGCGTTTGAGGTGCAGGCCGATGGGTATGGCACCAAGCTACCGGTACAGGAAAAATTCGGCTGTCTCTGGACCACGCTTGGACAGCCCAGCGCGCCGATCTTCGATATTGTCGAGAGCGAAGAGCCCAATCGCCGCTATGTCCCCTGCGGCTGGTTCAACCTGCGCGCATCCGGTTTGCGGATCGTGGAGAATTTCCTCGATATGGCGCATTTCCCGTTCGTGCATACCGACATTTTGGGGTCGGAACCGCACACCGACGTACCCAAATACGAGTTCGAAATCCGCCGCGATGTCGATGAGGTCTGGGCCACCAACTGCACTTTCTTTCAGCCTCAGGTGACCGCGGGAAGCGAGGGCGCATTTGCGCAACTGACCTATCGCGTGCCGACGCCGTTCACGGTTATGCTCTACCGCGTTAGCCCCTCGGACCCGTCGCGTTTGGACGCCATTGCCGCCTTCATACAGCCGATGGAAGAAGATTTTTGCCGGGCGATCCCGGTCATGTATCTCGTCGATCCCGATAGCAGCCACACCGCACTGTTGAAGTTCGAACAGGTGATCTTTGCGCAAGACAAGATCATCGTGGAGAACCAGCGCCCGATCCTTTTGCCACTGCATGCGCAGGATGAGATACCCACCCGCGCCGATGGGTCGTCCGTCGCATATCGTCGCTGGCTGAAGGAAAAGGGTCTGACCTACGGCACCACCAGCGAGCCGAAGGTAGCTGCTTGATGCAAATCGTTCGGCCCTTGTCCTTAAGCGATGCCGTCGAAGCTCTGGCCGAGCCCGGTGCCAGAGCCATCGCCGGCGGGACAGCGCTGCAACTGACCTGGGAAGCGGGGGCAAAGAAGCCGAAAACGCTGGTTGACGTATCTAGACTTTCCGAGCTGACCGGCGTGAGCGAACAAGCCGACGCGATCCACATCGGTGCGCTAACGCCCCTTGCAGCGCTGATACAGAACGCTCTCATCGCCGAGCATCTGCCGCTGCTGGCCCGCGCGACGCGTGATGTGGCCGGGGCATCAGTGCGCACCATGGGCACGCTTGGGGGACAGATCGGTTGGGGCGTCGGTTGCCTGTTGCCCGCTCTGCTGGCACTCGATGCGCAGGTGGTTCTGGTAGGCGAGGGGGGTGAACGTACCCAACCCTTGGCAGACTTTTTGGCCAATCGCGGCGATCCACTCATCGCGGCCGTACACGTTCCCAAGCAAACATCGCCGCATTGGCTGTGGCACAAGGCCGGGCTGCGTGCCGCCTTCACTCCGGGCGTTATCGCCGTTGCCGGTGTCTGGATGCAGCAGGATAGTGTTTTCGCCGATCTGCGCCTGGCCGCAGGATCCGGCACGACACCTCCCCAACAGCTAGTCGCCATCGAACAGCTGCTAACTGGCAGGACGAGTGCCGACGTCGATCCGTCCAAGATCGCGCAAGCTATCCAGGCACCTGATGATGCGCTGCGCACTGGTGCCTACCGCAAACGCGTTGGCGCAGCAGCCCTTGTTGCAGGGCTCCGTGGTCTGCCGATGCCGACCACACAAACAGTAGCTCGATTGCCGACACCAGTCTCGGCCCCGCAGGGCGAGCGTGTGCTTTCGCGTGAGGCTGCTAACGGCGATTGGCATATCCGCGCAGACTTGGATGATAAGCTCAACGGCGCGCCGGTCTTCCTCACCGACGCGCGCAGCACTGAGATGTTGGTTGGCGCGATCCTGCGCGCGCCACACCCACATGCCAAACTGATCTCCATCGACACAAGCAAGGCTGAGGCCCTGCCTGGCGTCCACGCCGTGGTGACCCACAAGGACATTCCGGGGTTGAATGCTTTTGGCATCGTCATTCAGGATCAGCCCGCGCTTTGCAGCGACGTGGTCCGCTATGAGGGCGATCCGATCGTCGCCGTCGCCGCGGATACAAAGGACATCGCCAAGACGGCACTTGATTTGATCGAGGTCGACTACGAGCCGCTGCCAATAGTCAGCGACCCGATCCTGGCTTTGACGCCGGATGCGCCGGTGCTGCATGAGGGCGGCAATCTCCGAAAGACCGTCGAACACAAGGTCGGCGATGTCGATGCGGCGTTCGCCAGCGCGACCCACATTGTTGAAGACCTCTACATCACGCCGCGGCAAATGCATGGCTTTATGGAAACCGAGGGCGGCGTTGTCGAGCCGACTGATGAGGGTGGGATCCTGGTGCGTGTGGGCGGCCAGCACGGTGGGCGCGATCGCACACAGCTATCGCGTATCCTGCACCTGCCTGAAGACAAGATCGAGGTTGTCACGTCCCCCATCGGCGGCGGATTCGGCGGAAAGGACGAGTTGACGGTCCAGCCTGCACTGGCGCTGCTCGCCATAAAGGCCAACCGCCCGGTGCGGCTGCAGCTCTCGCGCGCAGAGTCGGTGAAAGCTGGCACCAAGCGCAACGCCTTTCAGATACGTATGAAGACCGCCTGCGATGAAAGCGGCATACTCCTCGCTCAGCAGGTGGATGCCATCGCGGATGGCGGAGCCTATGCGAGCCTCAGCCTAGGCGTGATCGAAACCGCCATGGAGCACGCCTGCGGTCCCTACATCGTGCCCAACATCGACGCGCGCGGACGGCTGGTTGCGACCAACAATGGCACCTGCGGCGCGTTTCGTGGCTTCGGCTGTAATGAGATGACGTTTGCGGTGGAAAGCCAGATCGAGCGGCTGGCCCAGATGGTGGGCATCGACGCCGTGACCATGCGCCGGCGCAACATCCGCCAGCCGGGCATGCCTGGGTATTTGGGTCAAAAGGTAGCACCGACGGAGCGACTATCCGCCATGCTCGACAGCGCGTCGGCAAGCCCGCTTTGGACCCTGCCGCAGGGCCTGTCAGCGGATGGGCAACGCTGGGTCGGGACCGGCATGGCGCTTTGCTACCAGGGCAATGGGCTTGGCACGTTGCCCGAGGACGAGGGCGAGATCGAACTGGCGCTCGCTGCCGATGGTAAGATCGAGGCGCGCTACGGCCTGGATGAGATGGGCCAAGGCCTGGTTCCGGCAGTTGCCTCGGCGGTGTCCAACGTGCTTGGCGTGGCGCGCGACGATGTCCGGGTGGTCTATGGTGATACGCGCTCAACACCTGACAGTGGCTCCACCACCGCCTCGCGCGGCACGTACATCGTGTGGAAAGGCGCCCAACTGACGGCGCCTGGCTTCAGGCAAGCCTTGTTGCAAGGCGCTGCGGCAGATCTGCAACGCACGCCCGACCAGCTAATGCTGGTGCCTGGTGGCGTTGGCGAGACTGGCTCCAACTCTGGTGAGCCGCTGATTACCTTTGGCGAACTGGCAGACCAAATGACGCCCGACGAGAGGCCGGTTG
Source organism: Hyphomicrobiales bacterium (assembly GCA_017642935.1). NCBI lineage: Bacteria > Pseudomonadati > Pseudomonadota > Alphaproteobacteria > Hyphomicrobiales > Hyphomicrobiales bacterium. The sequence continues at coordinate 1,944,986 of JAEPOK010000001.1, read as the reverse complement.
AACGCCAGTTCTGCGCCTACCCCAAATCCGACTACGCCGAAGGCAATGCACGCTTTCTGTTCATCTCAGGCGTCACGTTGGCGCGCGTTGCGGTGGATCGCATCACCGGCATGGTGAGCGTGCTCGATATGGCCCAGCATTCGGCCTCCGGCCCCGTGCTCGACGTTGCGTCTTACCTTGGGCAGATGGAGGGCGCCGCTAGCCAGGGCATGGGCATGACACTGACCGAGCATGTTTTGATCGAGGGCGGCCGCGCCGTCACCGGTAACTTCGACACTTACATCATGCCTTCCATGGCGGACCGGCCGAAATGCATGCCAACCTACGCGCTGGATGAGTTGGACGAGAGCGATCCTTACGGCCCGCGCGGCGTCGGCGAGCTTGGCATAACAGGGTCCGCACCTGCCATCGGCAACGCAGTTGCCCGCGCGTTGAGCCTGCGGGCTGATGCCGTGTGGCCGAACCATCTGCCGCTGTCGCCCGAGACACTTCTTAACCTGATGGAGACGTGATGCTCGACCGACCGACCCTCGATACGCTCACACTGTCCTTCACGCTGAATGGCGCGACCGTCACAGAGAGCATGGGCGCCGAAATGCGCCTCGCCGATCTGCTGCGGGAAAAACTGTTTTTGACCGGCACCAAGATCGGCTGCTCCATCGGTCGATGCGGAGCCTGTAGCGTGCTCGTCGATGGCGTTGCGCAAAACGCCTGCCTGCTCTTCGCCTGGCAGGTGGACGGCAAAACCGTGACCACCATCGAAGGTATCGATCGTGTGACGGTGGCCGCCCATGTGAAAGCGGGCCTGCGCGAAGAGTCGGCGTTCCAGTGCGGTTACTGTGCGCCGGGGTTCGTGGTGGCGCTGGTGTCGTTCTTGTCGGTCAATCCTACTGCCGATGATGACGCCGTGATTGCGGCGCTTGAGGGAAACATCTGTCGCTGCACCGGCTACCATTCCATCGTGCGAGGCGCTCTGAATGCGACGGCGCGGGTACGTGCTGCTCACGGTGAGACTGGCCAAACCGCATGACCATACATTTCACCCGCACCACGGCCGATACCGAAGAGGCCAAGGCCTTTCTTGCAAAGGGTGCCAAGCAGTTGCTCATTGATGGCGCGTGGACCGATGCGACCGGTGGCGATACCTTTGCGACCTGCGATCCGGCGACACTAAACCCGCTGGCCAATCTCGCAAAAGCATCCGCCGTGGACGCCGACAAGGCGGTGGCAAGCGCCCGAAACGCTTTTGAAGATGGGCGCTGGCGGAGCCTAACGCCGTCGGCGCGTGGCAAGATGCTGTGGAAGATCGGCGAACTCATCGACCAGCATGCCGATGCCCTTGCAGAACTGGAGACCTTGGATCAGGGCAAGACTTGGGGCACGAGCCGGTTTGCCGAGATACCTGCGAGCGCTGAGCAGTTCCGATATTTCGCGGGGTTTGCCACGAAGATTTCCGGTCAGACAATCACACCATCGATCACCTATCAGCCACCGGGCAAGCAGGTGGTAGCGCACACGCTACGCGAACCTGTCGGTGTCGTGGCGGCCATAACGCCGTGGAACTCGCCTTTGTTGATGGCCGCCATGAAGCTTGCCCCTGCCTTGGCGGCGGGGTGTTCAGTGATCTTGAAACCGGCGGAGGATACCTCTCTGACCGCGCTTTACCTGGGCAACCTCTTGCTGGAAGCTGGCGTGCCACCTGGCGTCGTGAACATCGTGACCGGCTATGGCCATGAGGTCGGAGCGCGCCTGGCCAACCATCCTGATGTCGATAAACTCGCTTTCACCGGTTCAACCGCGACGGGCCGCAAATTGATCGAAGCAGCGGCGGGCAATTTGAAAAAACTGACGCTTGAGCTCGGCGGCAAGTCGCCCTTCATCGTTCTTGAGGATGCTGATCTGGACGCGGCGTTGGACGGCGCCATGCGCGGGGTTTTTGCCAATGGCGGGCAGGTCTGTGTTTCCGGATCGCGGATCTATGTCGCGCGTACGATCTTTGATCGGTTCGTCAACGGATTGGCGGAGAAGGCCACGAGCATGCAGCTAGGGCATGGGCTTGATCAGGGCACCCAAATGGGCCCGCTCATTCACCCCGCCCACGCCGCCAAGGTCGCGGATTATGTAAGCGGTGCCGCCAAGGACGGCGCAGCAATTGTCACTGGCGGTGAGCTGGATGGCCCGCACCACAGCTTTGTGCGCCCCGCCGTCATCGCCAATCCGAGAGCTGAGAGCGCCTTGATGCGCGAGGAAGTGTTCGGCCCCGTTGCGGCGGTGAGCGCTTTTGATGACCTCGATGACGTCGTGTGCCAAGCCAATGACACGCGCTACGGCTTGGCGGCCAGCGTCTGGACGCAGAACCTGTCTGACGCCCATCGACTGTCCGCTGCCATCAAGGCGGGAACGGTTTGGATCAACGGGCATTCCTACTTCTCGCCGGAGCTACCGAAAGGTGGCTGGAAAGAGTCCGGCTGGGGCGTTGAGAACAATGCCGAAGGCTTGGACAATTATCTGCAGACCAAGACGGTGTGCAGCATCGTATAACAACCTGGCTTACTTGCTCCCCACCCAGAAGCCTTCATGGACCACGGCGCTTTCCTCCGAAAGCAGCGGGCCGACCACATCGACCTTGCGCTGGCCAGAGTCGAGAACAGTCTTGCATGGCAGATCCATCGTCAGGTTTTCAGGATCGGGACCGATAAGGTCCTTCAGCGCGCGTTCGCTCATGCCGTGCACCACGCGGCCAACGCCTGCCCAATAGACCGAGCCCGCACACATCGCGCAGGGTTCAGCGCTCGTGTACATACTGCATGTGCGCAGGAAATCGGTATCATAGGTCATCGAGGCTTCGGTCATCAGATTGCGCTCGGCGTGACCGGTATCGTCGCCCTTGGTACCGCAGGTGTTCATCGCCTCCAGCAAGATCTTGCCATCAGCATCAGCCAGCAGTGCCGCAAACGGGTGGTCGCCGCGTGCGCGCGATTGCCTGGCTAGTTCGATAGTGTGCCGGATCAGTTCTTCATCGCGTTCAGGTGAAATTGGCATGGATTAACTCAGCTCATGGGTGTTGCAATCGCAATTGCTTAGCATGTGGGCATTCACGTAGCATGCCTATTTAGCAGGCAAAGTGTCTGCAAGTTCGACAGCTTTTGAATGCTATTGAGGCGCTCACGCGCCCGATACACCTGCGCGCGCGGCGGCGCCCGTGGTTTCATCATCATTGAGTAGAAGCGGTCAGGTGGATCAGCTCGCGGGCAAAAATGCGCCAGAGACGAGCTGTAAATCGGGACATTGCTCGGCCTTCCAACCCAACGCTTGGTCGCAGGCCAAGCGGCAATGGAGCCGAGTCCGCTTGCTGTTTCTTCTCTCCTCCCACCCGGCTAATCGATGCGCCTTTATCCGTGCGCATGCTGCGAAAAGCCCCGTCATCCGGTCGATCCGCCGGTGCCACACATTGCGTGGCGCCGGATCACACTGCGTGTGCGACTGGGAAAGGAAATGATATGAACCTTAAATCACTCTCCGCCGCGCTTTTGGGCGGCATGACCATATTGGCAACCGCGACATCAGCGCAGGCGTTGGATGCGGTGACATTCCAGTTGGATTGGCTGCCTGGCGGCGACAAATCTCCCATTTATGTCTGCATTGAACAGGGCTTCTGTGAGGAAGCCGGTATCGAAGTGACCATCGAAGGGGGGCGCGGTTCCTCCGAAGCTGTCACCAAATTGGCCACCGGCATTTCCGACATTGGCACGGCAGGCCTTGGCGCGCTGATGGCGGCGGCAGTGACTGAAGATGTGCCGGTGACGGCTGTCATGTCTTACTTCAATCAGGGCCCACACGCCTTCTACACGCTTGAAGGCAACGGGATTGAGACGGTTGAAGATGTGCGCGGCATGACCATCGCGACCTCGCCTTTCACCTCATCCAACGTTTATCTGCCACTCATCCTGGCCGACATGGGCATGACGGAAGAGGACATTGTTCTCAACAAGATGGACCCTGGTGCGCTTGGACCGACCCTTATGACCGGTCAGGCCGATGCAATCATCGCTTGGGTTGTTGATGTTACCCGCTACACCACCCAGGCAGAAGAGGCTGGCAAGGACATCGTGGTGATCCCTTGGTCGACCGCTGGCCTCGACCTCTACTCCGCCTCGGTGATGGCCAACGATACATTCTTGGCCGAACGCCCCGATGTCGCTCGCCGCTTCCTGGAAGCGTATCAGCGCTCGGTTGTCTTCGCCTCGGAAAACCCGGCTGAAGCGGCCGCAGCCGTTGTGTCTGTGGTCCCTGAGCTTGACCTCGCCTCCATCGAAGGCGGCGTCAATGATGCCATGTTGCTGGTCTTCAATGAGGTGACCGAAGCCGATGGACTGGGCGTCTTCGAGCCGGGTCGTCTCGCCTCCACCTGGGCACGTGTTGCCGCCGCGCAGGGTTTTGACCCTGAGGCGCTCGACCCGGAGACGATCGTCGACCGCTCGTTCATGCCCACCAACTGATAGTTGAACGAAGGCACGACCAGATGCCAAATACCGCCGCGATCGCGTTTGAAAATGTCGGCCAAGTGTTCGCCACGGACACCGGTCCACTTGAAGCGCTTCGCGGCGTTTCCACCAGCATCGCACGGCATGAATTTGTTGCGGTGCTTGGACCGTCGGGCTGCGGGAAATCCACGCTCCTGCGCCTGACGTCCGGCCTCCTGAAACCGACATCAGGCAGCGTGAAGGTCTTTGATCTAGCGGTCACTGATCCGCGCGATGATATCGGTATCGTGTTCCAAAAACCGACTTTGCTGCCCTGGGCGAACACCATCGACAATGTGCTCTTCCCGCTGAAACATCGCGGTGGGTTCGTCGCTAAGGCGGACCGCGAACGTGCCGTCGATCTTGTGAAGATGGTCGGGCTGGAAGGGTTTGAGAGCCGGCTGCCGAACGAACTGTCCGGTGGCATGCAGCAGCGCGTAGGCATCGCCCGTGCCTTGCTCATGGATCCCGATATTCTGCTGATGGATGAGCCGTTTTCCGCGCTTGATGCGCTGACCCGCGAAGACATGGGGTTTGAGCTTCTGCGTATCTGGCAGGAGCGACCGAAGACGGTGCTCTTCATCACGCACTCCATCGCCGAGGCAGTGTTGCTTGCCGACCGCGTGATCGTGATGACCGATCGCCCCGGCGCCATTCTTGAAGATTTGAAGGTGCCGCTCGATCGCCCCCGCACCATTGAAACCACCACATCAAAGGTGATGCATGAGTTTGCAGGATATCTCCGCAGCCTCCTCCTCAAGCGCGCCGCTTGAGGACTCCAAAGCGGCGGTCGCCCCTGCGGATACGCCCGCGGCTGCGACCGCTGTGAAGGTGCCGTTAATCCGCCAGATGATGGCGGTGCCCGGCCTATTGCCTGGCCTGACCATCATTGCGCTGCTGGTCATCTGGGAGTTGGCAACGCGCATCTTCCCGATCCCGAGTTTCATTCTCCCGGCGCCCACTCGCATCGGCGGAGCAATCGATGCCGTGCCTGCCGACCGTTGGTTCGATCACGTCTGGGCGACATTGAGGGTCGCCATGATCGGCTATGTGATTTCCATCTGCATCGCGCTGCCTGTAGCGATTGCGCTCACCCGGTCGAAAGTGGTGTCGGCGTGCCTTTATCCGCTACTCGTCGTCATCCAATCCACGCCTGTGGTGGCCGTCGCGCCCATCATCATCGTGATCCTTGGCTCGGGCGATGCACCGCGGGTGACCATTACGTTCCTCATCACGTTCTTCCCGCTGGTGGTTTCGATGACCACGGGCATGATGGCGACGCCGCGCGAGCTGATCGAACTTTCCCAGAGCCTCAAGGCGCCGGCCTGGCGCGAGTTCACACAGATCCGCATTCCCTACGCGATTCCCTACATCTTCTCGGGACTGAAGATCTCCATCACACTGGCTGTCATTGGCGCCGTGGTGGCGGAGTTTGTGGCGTCCTCGCAGGGGCTCGGATTTTTCATCCAGTTTTCAACGTCCAACTTCAAACTGCCCCAGGCCTGGCTAGGGCTTGGGTTTCTGGTGCTGATGTCGCTGACGCTCTTCAACCTGGTGGTGTTGGTTCAACGAATCTTCTTCCCCTGGTCGATCCCCAAGGATGAGCGGTGACCAACTTTCTCATCCAAGGCGCCGAAGGCATTCTCACCGGCCAGCTGGGCGAAGCGGCGAGGGCCAGCGGTTCCATCCGTGTGCACGACGGTAAGATCACCGCCATTGGCGATCTGGCGCCAGAGCCTGACGAGGAAATCGTCGATGCCTCAGGCTGCGTGGTGACGCCGGGCTTGGTGAACAGCCACCACCATCTTTTCCAAAGCGTTCTGAAAAGCGTGCCCGAAGGCATGAACGAACCGCTGACGCCTTGGCTGCGTCTGGTGCCCTATTCCTATTGGGATACGCTCGATGCCGATGTGATGCAGGCCGGTGTGACGCTCGGCATGGCTGAGCTTGCCTTGTCCGGCGCAACAACCATCGCCGACCATCACTATTTCTATTCAGACCGTTTCGATTTCGACCCATCGACGATCCTTTGCGAAACAGCGCAGCGCTTTGGCGTGCGGTTCATGCTGGGGCGAGGGGGCGCAACGAAAGCACGTGCGTTCGACTCCCCCGACATCGTGCCGCTCCCGACCGAAAGCTTCGATGCCATGCTTAAAGCGGTGGAAGCCGATGTGAGCCGTTGGCATGACGCGGCGCCGGACGCGATGATCAAAGTCGCCTTTGCGCCGACGACGCCGACCTATTCCCTGCTCGAAGGTGAGCTGAAGGAGATCGCCCAGGCCACCCGCGCTATGGGCGTGCGGCTCCATTCCCACCTGTCGGAAAACACCGGCTATGTGGATTACACGCTAGAACACTACGGCAAACGTCCGGTCCATTGGCTTGCCGAGCATGACTGGTTGGGGCCTGACGTGTGGTATGCCCATCTCGTCGATTGCGATGAGAGCGAAGTGCAACTGCTCGCCGAAACCGGAACGGGCATGGCGCATTGTGTGCAGGCCAATGCGCGCCTTGGATCTGGCGTTGCGCCGGCAGACCTGCTGCACAAGCTCGGCGGAACCGTCTCTTTGGGCGTGGATGGTGCGGCTGCCAATGAAGCCGCCGACATGATTTCCGCGCTCTACACCACGTTCTGCACCCACCGGATCACCAAAGGGGTTGAGGCCGTCAATGCGGAAACCTGCCTGCATTGGGCGACCGCGGGCGGTGCCAAGGTCCTGGGTTTTGAAAGCATCGAAACATTGGAGGTCGGCAAAGACGCCGACATCGCACTCTTTGATCTGTCGGCGCCACGGCACCTCGGCCAGCATGATCGGTTGATTGGCCCCATCGTCGCCGGTGGCCAAGTGCAGGTCCGGCATTCGTTCGTAAAGGGCAAACCGTTGGTCGTGGACGGCGTACTGCCCTTCCTCGATATGGACCAGCTTTCGCATGACTGTTTCAAAGCGGTCGAAACCATCAAAACGCGCCGTGCGCACAAACTGAAGGAGGCTTGCTGACCCGTTCACGATCAGGAGTAGAAGCAGGCAGCGCTGTGTTTTTGGAAGAGCGCAGGTCATTGCTCCGTTTGACGTTTTCCCGCCCGTGTGGCGGACAAATCATTCAACCCTGATGGAGACAAACATGGCCAATGCAGCCGATTACGCACTGAAAGAACTCAACAAAGAGACCACCATCGGTGGCGTGGGTCTTGAAGTGGAACGCTCTGTTCCGCGCATTGATCTGACCGATTTCGATGCTCGCAAAGCCGAGATCACCGAGCAATTGTGGGAAGCCGCGACCGACACGGGCTTCTTCCAATTGGTCAATCACGGCGTCCCGATCCACCTGATCGATGAAGTGTTTCTGATGTCAAAGGCCTTCTTTGACCTGCCGCAGGAGGTCAAGGCGCACTACCCCATGGCGCGCGGCACCAACTCCGGCTGGGAGTACAAAGCGCAGGTGCGGCCCTCAACCGGCACCGCTGACCAAAAGGAAAGCTATCAGGTCACCATTTCGCGCATGGATGAGCTTGGCCTCTGGCCAACCCCGGAAGAACTCGCGGGCTTTAAGGCTTCGATGCTCACATTCGAGCGCGCCAATTGGGGTGTTGCGATGAAGGTCCTGGGCTGCTTCGCCGACAAGCTTGGCATGTCGACGGACTTCTTCACCACAGCCCATGACCCGATGAAACCGACCTACCAGTCCACGGTGCGGCTCATTCATTATCTGGCGATGAAAGATGCCACGCAGGAGGATTACAAATACTGGCGCGCTGGCGCGCACAGCGACTACAACTGCTTGACGCTTCTCCACCAACGCACGGGGCAGGGCGGTCTACAAGTCGCACCGGGTAAGGATCAGGTGGACGGGCTGGCCTGGACGGAGGTTGAGCCGCTCGACGGCATCATCACCTGCAACATCGGCGACATGCTGATGCGCTGGTCGGATGATTTGCTGCAGTCGACATTGCACCGCGTGCGCATGCCCAAGCCCGGCGAATATGACGGCCCACGCTACTCCATTGCGTTCTTCGCGCAGGCTAACAAAGACGCCATGATCGTCGGCCCGCAGGAAAAGTATGAGCCGATGTCGGCCGGCGACTATATGCAAATGCGCCTGTCGGCGAACTTCGACAAGAAGTAACAAACAGTAACCCATGCCTTTGCTTGTCGGAGGCATGGGTCGAGACGATACCGGCGCTTGCTAGCTCATGGAACCTGCAAGCGCCGATCTGCCCCTGTTAGGCCGGTGGAAAAAGCGTCGCCGCATCGCCCTCTTGCCAGGCTGGATATCTGTCCATGATGGCCGCGAAGCGCGGGGAGGCCAAAAAGCGTTCCAGCCAGTTCGGAAGGTACGGCCAAGGCTGCGCGTCAAACCACTCTTTGTCGATGAACGCGAACTGCCGCACGAAGGGTAGAATGGCGTTGTCGGCAAGGCTCTTACGACCAAACATCCAATCATCAATCTGCGCGTTGAGGTCGGACAAGAACACCGAAGCCTTGTCGCGTTCCGCGTTAGGTTCGGTGCCTGGATAGCGTGTCTCGTATCTGGTGCGATCAAGTGTCCATTTGAATTGGGCACTCGAGCATTCAACCGGCTGAACAATGCCCGCAATCGACCTGCCGTTGATCTTTAGCCCGGTGGCCCCAACGTGCATGCGAGCAGTTGGAGTGCCAGTCGGTCATTTCCGTCAAATCACAAGAATCGATCATTGAAAGTTGGCTCGCCAGGCGCCTTTTCTCGTCTCAATTTGCATAAATGGTCGGACGGATTCGAAAGCACATGCAATCAGCAATAACCTGCCCTACCCGTGGCGTTATCGGGCGTTGAGGGGATTTGCGGGATTATGTGGGAATAGCTGGGATTTGGCGGGAATAAGCGGGGGGCTTCGACGCCGCGTGGGCGCGCTTGATGCATTGCTGCTTCGATTGCATCATGACCTACTTGTCTCATCTCAATCATGCGGCGATCGATTTGAGCATCAGCGCCTGCAAAGCGTGTTGATGTAATGATCAGCAGTTGATGTTCGGCGTGGACTAAGGTTGGGCATCAACAGGTGCCATCGTCTGCCTCGGTTTGATCAATCGCGACGCATTTGGATCAGTGTCGGCCTTCGCAAGCGAGCGATGGTGTGCAGATCAGCATATGATTGCAAGGCGATAGTCTTCGCCCTAATGGATTGCTACGCGGCAAAGAGGACAAGAGCGTATTGATTGCAACTACAGATCGAGAAAGGAGCCGCGGTCGAGGTGCTGTGGTAAAGAACCAGATTGTGAAGAGGCTATGGCGGATGCGGGGGTGAAGGCTTTATCGATCGCGGCATAGCCGCTGCGATGGTCGTGTCGATGAGAAATCCTTCAGCGGCAATCCGTGAAGCCATATTGACCACAAAGAGAGCTTTGCGTTGATGATGGGCGTTGCCACTCGCGTGTAGGCAGCGGCCACTTCAAAAAAGGATCTATACGCCCTATTCAGTTCATACTGATTGCCGCCAGCACGCAGGTTTAATCATCTGTCTCGGGGTCAGGTTGGCTTTGCGCGTTACCACGAAGGCGAACGCCAGGTGAGTGGATCGGGTCACCAATAAACTCGATGCCAGCGGCTTCGAGAGCTTCCCTCACCCGATCAAGCGTACCGCCACGTGAAGGTGGAATGCCGTCGCTGCTTTCTAGCCGTTGCACCGTCCTATGGGGCACATTCGCCATTTGGGCGAGCTCTTGGGCGGATATGCCTAGGAGCCCTCGCGCAGCACGGATTTGAACTGAACCAATCAAACAACCTTGCCTTATGTCGTATTTTACGCCACAAAGGGCTATGGCATTAGGCACTCAATCCAATGGATGCACAAGTATCTTGGACACCGTCTTCGCGAGGTGCATTGGCGCGTATTCAGATTTCACGCTGCGCGGCTATCGGTGCGACTTGGATACATTTTCTGCATGGTGCACTGAAAGAGGCTCGGAGGTCGTCCCGGCTTCTCCTGAAATTGTTGCGGCGTTCATTGACGAGCATATCGCGCGCTATTCCTACGCAACCATTCGGAGGCGGCTGTCTGCGATCAAGTTTCTGCATCGCATGTGCGATCTGCCGTCACCCATCGACACGTCAGTGGTGTATTTGTCTATCAGGCGCGCCGCACGAACAAAAGGCCGACGCCCGAAACAAGTGCTTGGTCTGACGGCAGACCTTTTGGCGTCGATCCTTGACGGTTGTCCTAAAACTCTTTCAGGGCTGCGCGACGCAGCTTTGATCAGCGTTGGCTACGACACGCTCTGCCGCAGTTCAGAGCTCAGTTGGATGAAAGTTGATCATATCGATCTGGCAAGCCAGACCGTGTATATCCCACGCTCCAAAAACGACCCTTTCGGCGATGGCCGACTGGCTCGTCTCACCTCCGAGACGGTAGAAAAGATCGATCGGTGGCTTCGGACATCGGGTATCGACGATGGCCCGCTGTTTCGAGGTCTGGTGGCCGGGAAACTTCGTCAGGGACATATGGAAACATCCTCCGTCAGGCGGCTAGTCAAAGCATCTGCGCGGCGGGCTGGCCTGGACCAGGACATAGTTGCTGGCTTGAGTGGCCACTCGATGCGTGTTGGCGCGGCGCAGGACCTGATGATATCAGGCTACGATACCGTCGCTATAATGACGGCCGGTGGTTGGAAGAATGTTGAGGTCGTTGCGCGGTACTGCGAGAAGGCGGCGCTCAAACGATGACCGCATGGTCGCAACCCAAAAATGAACAACGGGTTGCCATCCTCAAACTGCTTGCCTAATGCTGAAAGTAAAGGGTCCCTCGATTAACAAATGACCGATCGAGACTTTTCGAATTGGATTGGTGTCTGTTTTCTTGTGTTGATCAATGCCGCTTTCCTAACCCTTCTGGCGACACCGATAGCGACGGTTCTCTCTCGGAACTCAGCTTTCGTTCTCTTGGCGATTTCGACGCTATTGCTGGCAGCCAGCTATCTGGCACAGCCCGGCTCTGCTGGTTCAATGCGATTTCCTTCGTCGCACTGGCTGCAAAAATCGCTGAACCGACCGATCACCGTGGTCACGATCGCAAGCGTTATCTATGCGATGTCATCGCTTGTTTGGTCACCGCTTCCCGAGCGTGGATTGGGAGCGTTGGCTCAGACGACAGCCGCAACGCTGATGGTTGTCTTGGGGTGTTACATCGTTGCTCGACCAAATGTCGCGCCTGTTTGGCTCCCTCGCGCGCTCCTCTTGTCGCTGGCGATAGGTTTGGCCTTTGTTGTGTTTGAGTTGTCATTCGGTAGCCCCATCCGCGGGCTGCTGGGCGCCTCGACGGAGCCATATCGGTTAAACCGGGCAGCTCTATGCATGGCACTCTTTGTGCCACTGCTGTTTCTAAGGGCGACGGAACATCTTTTAGTTTCGTTGCGGATCGTGTTGATTGTCTGCATAGGCGGCGCTGTTTTGATTTCTCAATCGGAATCGGCCAAGCTAGCATTTTTGGTTGTCTTGCTGACCTACGCGTTCACTTTCTGGACCAGCTCGCGCATTGCCATTGTGCTTTTGGGTTCAACAATCATTGTCTTGCATGTTTTTGCTCCGCTTTTGGCCATTGCAATAAACATGGCTCTACCAAGAGAGATGGGCGAAACGCTTTCTCAAGGCCTCTTTGGTGATCCCTACTACTTTGTGCGAATCGAGATTTGGTGGGCGCACGTACAACAAATTCTGTCGGCGCCCATACTTGGCCATGGACTGCAAGCATCCCAGGCAGCACCGCAAATCTATGCTGGCTCAGATCCCGCGGTCATTCGAGGACTGTCCTATGGGCACCCGCATAGTCTTTCGATCCAAGTGTGGTATGAGCTAGGCTCGGTAGGAGTTTTGCTTTCATCGGCTTTAATCTGGTTTGTTATGCAAAAATTGGCAAGTTTGCGTCGCCACGATCAGAAAGTGGCAGTGGCCGTCATTGCGGGGGTTTGGAGCGTAGCTTATGTTGGTCATGGAGCGTGGCAGCATTGGTGGTGGGCGCTGGTGGGGACACTGACCGTTCTTTTCGTATCGTTGAAGCAACGTAATCCCTCAGACGGCAACACTTAATTCGCTCTTGCCGATCGTGTAATTTTTTCCATGGATTGAATGCGTTCTGAAATTACTGATTTCATTTAGCTAATTCAATTAAATTGAAAATATAGTAATTGGAACTTTAATAGACTTTCTATAATTTTTATTTTTAGCAATATAAAAGTATTTTGTCCGGAAATGAACCAGAAAAAAATAGATATTTCATTGATATTGCGTGGTGTAATGGCAAGTTATGTCGTATTTTGGCATACATTAGGTTATCAGGGCGATATTCCTGCTATTATTAATATTCCTGGTAGGGTGTCTGTTTGGTTTTTCTTTGGTATATCAGGTTATGTCATCTCTCATGGTTTTTTCCATGGCAAATATAGATTCAACTGGAGGGGTTTGCGTGAATATTTCTTCAGAAGGATATTGCGTATTTTTCCATTATTTTATCTTCTTTCTGCGTTATCAATATTCATTATTATATTTTTTAGTTTGGCCATGCCATTTAATTGGATCGATATTCCAGCCGAGTTTTTTGCGATACAATGGAGCCATTCCTACGCACTTAATGGTGTATTTTGGACCTTAGGAATAGAAATACAATATTACTTAGTGGCACCATTGATTTGCTTTATTATTTTTAAGTGTGGTCGATTCCATTTAATATTTTCTATAATTTTCCTCTCCCTTTTATGGTTCTGGCCGCACCTTGCAAATCAATGGTTTGGCGCTTCCTATGACAACAGGACAACTATTGGTTCGCTTCAGTTCTTCTTTGTCGGTTGCATAATGGCGATGCTTACAACGAATACAAGTTTTGTTGAAGTTATTTCTCATCGGTATATTTTGTTAATTCTGTCTATTTTCGGATTTTCAATTTTAGGCGCGACGGCATGGTTATACCAAAACGCGTTAGGCGATTTTTGGCGTTTAACTGGCGCTCTGATGACGTTGCTGAGTATCGCAAGCTTGCTTGCTGTGCATATTGGTGTTGAAAATCTTAATATCGCTCCAGGTTTTTTATCAAGAAGTCTTATGAGAATTGGAGTATTAGCCTATGGAATTTACGCGTGGCATGGTATTCTATTGAAATACTTCGCCATGTTTCAAGATGAATTCGTTTTGACCTATTTGGTTTCCTTGATCTTAGCTGCCGTGAGTTTTTTCTTGATCGAAAAGCCTGCTATTGCCTTTGGAAGACGGTCGAGAAATGCAGCCTCACACTAAAATTGTTATTACTGGGGCGTCTGGCTTTCTAGGGCAGATGGTTGTGCCTCGGGTCGTTGAACGCCGGTGTGATGTTTCGGTGGTTGGTCGGACACCGTCGCGCCTGCAACAGCTTTTTCCTGGGATCGAGGCGTTCGACTATACCGATCTTGCGGAGAAGGCACGTGGTGCTCACCTTTTAGTGCATTTGGCTGTGGAGAATAACGACACCGGACTGTCCGAAACCGAGATGCGCGCGGTCAATGTCGACCTTGCGCTGAATGTTGCACTGGCAGCCAAGACGGCTGGCGTGCCTTCTTTTCTGAACGTTTCAAGCGTGCAGGCGCTTGATGGCGCAAATCGACATCCTTATGCCGTTAACAAGCGCGAAGCGATCGAGCGCTTGGGAGAGTTGCAAGGGATTGAGATTGCGTCAGTCTTCCTCCCGCTTGTCTATGGAGAAAACTGGAGCGGATCGCTCGTATGGCTTAACCGATTTCCACGATGGCTCGCAGACCGCCTGTTTCAGCCTTTAGCCGCCATGAAGCCAACGGTTCACGTCGATCGTATCGTTGACTTAATCATCAGCCAGATACCACCTAAGGACGCAGGAGAGCTCATCCTCTCAGATAACCAGTCCGATAACCCTTTTTACACGGGTGCGAGGCGCCTTGCGGATCTGGCGTTCGCCTTGGTGGTGGTGCTTTTTTTCTGGTGGTTTCTTGCTCTGATATGGGCTTTGGTGCGTGTGTCCTCCGACGGTCCCGGCCTGTTCCCGCAGAAGCGCATCGGGCGTCAAGCCCGCTCTTTCATTTGCTACAAGTTCCGAACGATGGCTGTTGGCACCAAAGAGGCCGGGACGCATGAGATCAGCTCACTGTCAGTGACGCGTATCGGACACCTGCTGCGTAAGACCAAGCTCGACGAACTGCCGCAGGTGTGGAACATCTTACGCAACGAGATGAGCCTGATTGGACCACGCCCGTGTTTGCCTTCCCAAACAGAATTGATTGCTGAGCGGCAGAAGCGGGGCGTGCTTGACGTGAAGCCAGGCATAACGGGCCTGGCACAGATCAACGGGATCGATATGGTCGAGCCGCGGCGTTTGGCGATATGGGATGCCAAATACCTTGCGCTGCGCGGGCTTGTTCTTGATGCAAAAATCGCCATCGCCACGGCTTTGGGCAACGGACGCGGCGATAGGACGAGCTAGGAGAGTGCCGGGTTTGCCTAAACCAGGCAAAGCGAAACTTTTGAGCGTTTGCGATTGTGGTTGGCCTATCGAAAAACGACAGCACAGGGTGTTGATTACATCGGGCATTCAATCGCTTGTGCCCTGTTCGCCATCGCGCTAAGGCCCGTGCATCTTCAGCAAAGGACCTTTGATGTCATACAACAAGCAATTGACGCGACGGCGTGCCTTGAAAAAGAAACTCAAGGCGCGCGAGCAAGTTTACGGCGGCTGGGTTTCTTATGCTGATACAGCGATCACCGAAACCTTTGCCAAGGCCGGTTTCGATTTCATTGCCATCGATATGGAACACACGACCATTTCGCTGGAAGAGGCCAAGCGTATCATTACGTCGGCGCAAGCCGAAGGGGCTTGTTGTTTTCCGCGCCCTGTCAGCCACACAAACGAAGTCATCAAACCGCTGCTCGAAGCGGGAGCGGACGGGATGTTCATCCAGATGGTTGAAACGCCCGAGCAAGTCCGTGCACTGATTGATCACACTAAATTCCCGCCGGTCGGCAAGCGGTCGTACGGTGTGAATCGCGCTCATGGGTATGGTTTCGATTTTGACCGGTACATCAACGAGTGGAACGACAGTTCTTCGCTGATCTTGCAGATTGAGAGCATCACAGCCGTCGAGAATATCGATGCGCTTCTGGACTTCCCAGAGGTCGACGGCGTTATGGTCGGTCCCTATGACATTTCCGGAAGCCTCGGTGTGCCGGGGCAGACGAACCATCCCAAAGTGCGCGAGGCGGGTCGTACGATTATCGAGGCTGCGGCGCGGGTTGGTAAGAGCTGCTGCACACAAATCGCAGACGTGAGTCCGGAACGGGTCCGGGACGCGTTTGATCAAGGTTTCACTTTTGTGATCTTGGGGTCTGATCTCTTTGTTTTGTGGAAGTGGGCCGAAAACATGCGGGCTGTGATGGCTGAGGTGAAATCGTGAGTTATCTTGACCAGCTCTTCGGGCTCGATGGTCGGGTTGCGGCACTAACCGGTGCTGGTGGCCATCTCTGCGGCGAGATGTCTCGCGCGCTTGGCAAAGCCGGTTGTAAGGTCGCTGTTCTCGATGTGCGACCTGAGAAGGCTGAAGCTGTTGCTGAGCAGATCATCGAAACCGGCGGGACTGCGGTCGGGCTTGGGTGCGATGCCACGGAAAAGGGGGAACTTGAGCGTAGCCTTGCACAAATAGTGGAAGCCTTCGGCCCTGTTTCCATTGCCGTTAACGGAGCAGGGACGAACGCATCAACGCCCTATCTTGAGATAACGCTGGAAGATTGGAAGAATGTCTTCGATACGCAGATCAATTCCACCTTTCTTGGCTGCCAAGTTTTTGGCGCGCATATGTTGGAGAACGGTGGCGGGTCGATCGTCAATATCTCGTCCGCTTCGGCCGGCCCGCCTTTGTCCAAAGCCTTTGCCTATTCGGCCGCGAAGGCTGGCATCAAAAATCTGACGCAGAACCTGGGTCGTGAATGGGCGACGCAAGGTGTACGCGTCAACGCGATCCGACCAGGGTTTTTCCCAACGGACTGGAACCGCAAGAACTTTATCACGTCTGAGCGAGAAGCCGCCATTCTTGGGCATACCCCAATGGGCAGATATGGCGAGGTCGAGGAATTGGTCGGGGCCCTGATCTGGCTGGCGTCCGATGCTGCCAGTTTCGTCACCGGAGCGGAAATCGCGGTCGATGGCGGCTATTCGGCGATGACGATCTGAGGCCCTGTTTCAGGACGGGTGATCTCCAAAACACACGCAGCACAGCTTGACACGCATGCCTGACAGCCAAAACAGGCTCTCTGGCGCACTGGCAAAGGAAACAATCCATGAGCAAAACGGTCTGCATCACCGGAGGAAGTCGCGGTATCGGGCGCGATATTGCCATCGCCTTCGCCGATGCCGGCTATGCCGTCTTTGCCGGGGCTCGAGCCGAAAGCGGGATTGAGGGTGCCGGCCAGAACATCACATTCGTGCCGATGGATGTGAGCCGGGACAACGATCATGCACGTTTCATCAAGGTGGCAATGGAGGCCACAGGGCAGCTCGACTGCTACATCAACAATGCTGGTGTCTCGGCCTGGCGACCGATTGGCGAGATCGATGAGAACTTTCTGGAACACATGCTTTCGGTCAACTTGAAGGGCGCCTTTTGGGGCTGCAAGCACGCTTCAGCCACCTTGAACCCAACGGGCAGCATCATCAATATCTCGTCTCTGGCGGCCAAGCGCGGGACAGCGAACAACGCGGCCTACTGCGCGGCCAAGTTCGGCATGACAGGGTTGACTCAATCATTGGCCAAGGAACTGGGGCCGAGCGGCATTCGTGTGAATGCACTCTGTCCTGTTCTTGTGCGCACCCCTGGCCTGATGGAAGCGCTGGAAGCCGAAGGCTCGCCCGCCAAAGGAGACCCGGAGGCGTTTTTGAAAACTTTCAGCACCTCGCAAAGCGCGCTTGGTCGTCTGCCGACGGGCCGGGAAGTGGCCGCCATGGCGCTTTATCTGGCCTCTGATGCAGCCAGCGCCGTGACAGGTCAAAGCATCAATGTGGATTGCGGGGTTCTACCCCAGTGACCGTGCAAACCCCCATGATCGTCGGCGTTATCCCCGCCCATCTGGCTTCGCTGCGGTTTCCCCGAAAAATCCTGCACCCGTTTGCCGGACTGCCGATGATCGAGCATGTGCGCCGCCGTGCATTGATGGCCGACAGCCTGCATGGAGTTTACGTGGCCACGTGCGATGACGAGATTGCAGATGCCGTCGCCGACGGTGGCGGGCAGGTGGTCCGAACCGGCAATCACCACAAGAACGGCACATCCCGTGTTGCCGAGGCAATCGCCGAGATCGACGCCAGCCATATCCTGCTTCTACAGGGTGACGAGCCACTTTTGTTGCCCCGCCATGTGGAGGCCCTGGCAAAAGCGATGATCGCGAATCCGGATGCCGATGCCTGGAACGCGACCGGTGATATTCGAGAGGAAAGTGAACTCGACCGCCATTCTTTTGTAAAATGCGCCGTAGGTGCCCACGACCGGATCCTTTACTGCTTTCGCCGAAGCCCATCGGCCGCGCCTTTCGACGTGCAGGTCAGCTATATCCGGAAGATTCTGGGCCTTTTTGGCTTCAGCCGAGAGTCACTCCTGGCGATAGCCAACGCTCCCCCTACGGTCGTTGAGACGCACGAATTTATCGAGCAGATGCGCATCATTGAGACCGGCAGGCGGCTCATATCCGTACCGGTGGATATAGCGCTCCCATCGGTCAACGAGCCGCATGAGGCCAGGATCGTGGAAGAGGCAATCAAGGACAATGTCGAACAGCAGGCTTTGTTGAACAAGGTGCTGCAGGGATGACCCAGGAGGCCAAATGGTCCTCCTTAGCGCTCGGCGAGCTTGCAACAGCGTGCGATGCTCTTTTGCGCGAAGAGCCGATCGATGTGGGTCGCATGGCGATCCCGGCTCTCCATTTCAGATCGGCGCATCCCAACGCGCTTGCGGTTTACCAACCGTTGTTGGCGTCAGAACCCATCGTAACGCAATCCTTGCGCGAGCGCGTAGCCGGCTGGCGCGACCGTCTGAGCCGGGTCGGACTTCGAACAGAAGCAGATGATCACCCACGGCGCGCCGACATTCTGTTTGTGTCTCACTTGCTTTCCCCGCAGCAGGCCGCCCGTCCCGAGCACGATCTTTATTTCGGCGATCTGCCGCAGGTCATGGCGGCCAATGGCTATGCATGTGCCACCGCTCTGATCGACCATACCGACGGCTGCCATCGTCTGGCTGATTGGCAAACCTTGGCCGAAGCGCCGCGAGTCGTGCTCAGGCAGCGTCTTTCCAGGAATGAGGAAAGCGATATTGCAAGGCAATTGGAGCAAACAGCCAGTCGTCTTGAGAAAGGAACCAGCCATCGCCGTTTGCGCCGGTTGGCGTCGTGGCAAGCGCGCACGGGCGCGACACGTCATAGCGTGCGGATCGGCCGGCAGATCGGAGATCTGGTCGGCAGACTTCAACCGCGCGCGCTGGTTCTAACCTATGAAGGTCATGCTTGGGAGCGGCTGGCGATGCGCGCCGCGCGCAAGGCCGGCAATGGTTTGACCTGTTGCGCGGTGCACCATGCGGTGCTTGCGCCCATGCAGTATGCGATGCAACGCCGCTACGGTGCCGATTTTGATCCCGATCATATATTCACGGCAGGCCACATCGCCCATCGCTGGCTTCGAGGATGCGCAGACCTGTCCGACTTGCCGATC
Source organism: Hyphomicrobiales bacterium (assembly GCA_017642935.1). Classification (NCBI taxonomy): domain Bacteria; kingdom Pseudomonadati; phylum Pseudomonadota; class Alphaproteobacteria; order Hyphomicrobiales; species Hyphomicrobiales bacterium. The sequence goes on along the minus strand of JAEPOK010000001.1, from coordinate 1,925,747 downwards.
GACGTGCTGGGCAGTCCACGTGCGATAGCACGCCAAGACGGTGGTGCGAAGAGAGGGCAGGGCGCGACTTGTCTCTTCCTGCCTGAGGGGTTGCGCGGGGAAAGCCTGCGACTGACCCGTTCAGCACACATGCTTGCCGTGGCACGGCCCGATTTATCATGTGTCATCCGTCTTCATCCCTTGATGACCAGAGAGCGACTGGAGGCGATGGCGCCGGAACTTGCGCGCGCGCCGGACAATTTCCACTGGTCCCCTGTGGGCCGACCCCTGAACAAAGACACGGCATGTGCTCGCTGGGCCGTATACCGAGGCTCCAGCGCGATACTTGCCGCCATCGCCGACGGCGTTGAGCCGGTGTATCTAGGAGACGAGCCTGCCGAGCTCAGCATCGATCCGTTGCGAACTCGTTCAGGTTTCGGCCGAATAGCGCCCTCGGACCAAGACCTGACCACCATGTTGCATTCTGGCGCGTACAACAAGAGTGCACAGTTGGCCGGGCAGGAGTATGCAAGGCGATACTACACCCCGCTCGACCCGGACGTGCTGATTGGCAGTCTGGCATCGGCATTCTAATCACCAAACAGTCATCGACCGACATGCCGTTCCCAACGACCTCTTCACCTGACCCCTTGCCGTCACATAGTCCCGATTTCGCGGAGATAAAACTTCTGTGCTGCGACGTAGATGGTGTTTTGACTGATGGCGGGCTCTACTATGGACCTGACGGCCCGATGATGGCCCGCTTTCATGTCTTGGACGGTCAAGGATTGAAACGCGCACAGGCCGCCGGTCTGACAACGTGCTTCGTGACGATGTCGGACAATGAAATGATCCGCCGCAGGGCGAACGATCTGGGCATTGACCATTGCCTTATGGGCATCACGGACAAGGTCGCGGCGGTTTCGGAGCTTCTGACAGATCTCGACATCACATGGCCACAGGTCGCCCACATTGCCGATGATATCAACGATCTGGGCCTGCTGGAGCAAGTCGGTCTGGCTGTCGCCGTTCCCAACGCCGTACCCCAGGTCCTTAAGCAGTGCCGGTACGTGACAGGCCTTGCAGGCGGTTCGGGCGCCGTCCGTGAGCTTTGCGATGCGCTGGTCGCCTCCCGTTAAACAAACTGCGGCGGGCTTGCAGCCTTTAGCGCTTTGTCGTTTACGTGGGCGGACAAATCGAAGTCAGGAATCCATTGCATGCAAACCGATCGGCTGGGCTATGTGGTGCCGACCAAGGATCGGCCGGACGACTTGCGCAAGCTTCTCGACAGCTTGATGAAGCAGACCGTTCCGCCAGCCCAGATCATCATCGTCGACGGCGGCGATTCGCCCGTCGATGGGCTGGTCGAGAGCTTTTCCGAGCTGCCTGTCACCTATGTTCGGGAGCATCCGCCCTCGCTCGCCCGTCAGCGCAACGCGGGCATCGCCGCGCTAGATCCCGGCATCACAGTGGCCGGGTATCTAGATGACGATCTCGAACTCGCCGCTGACGGCACCGAGCGCATGTTGGCCTTTTGGTCGCGATCGGGCCCGGAGGTCGGGGGTGCTGCCTTTACCATCGTCAATCAGCCCGAGCGCGGGCGCATCACTAGGCTCGTGTCCGACTTCTTCATGCTAAACGGCACCTCGCAGGGCCGGGTGTTGTCATCGGGCTTTGCGACCTCGATCCTGCCCCGGGACGAAACGCTGCGCACCGACTGGCTTTATGGTGGCGCAACGCTCTGGCGGCGCGCTGTTTTCGAACACTACAGCTACGACGAATGGTACATCGGTCACGGTTATCTGGAGGATCTGGACTACAGTCATCGCGTCGCCCAGGACTATGAGCTTTATGTGGTCGCCGACGCGCGGTGCTGGCACTGGCCTCGCCCGATCGTCATGGAGAAAAATCAGGTTCTTGGTCGGCAGCAGATCCTCAACCGGATCTATTTTGTAAGGAAGCTGGGCGGCTTCAACTGCGTCGCTTTTGCGTGGGCCATGGTCGGTCAGAGTATCAAGAATGTGATGGAAACGGTTCTGACCGGATCTCCGGCAGGATGGTTGCGGTTTCGCGGAAATGTAGCGGGACTCTATGAATTCGCGACAAAAGGTGTTGCGCAGGTCGGCGGGGTTTGGAAATGACCGCGCAGCGCCTGAGCGGGGTCGGCGCGTGCTGATTGTGCATGCCACGAATGTTCATCAAGGCGGTGGCCGGAGTTTGTTGCTACCCTTGCTTGAGGCTCTTGAGCCGCCGGCGGCTGTCAGCGTGGATGAACGGCTCAAGCCCTTGCCGAAACTGTCCAACGGGATAGTCGTGCGCACATGCCCGCCCACTCTGATGGGGCGTCTGGCTGCCGAATGGAAGCTGCATAAAACAGCACGATCCGGCGATGTTATCTTGTGTTTCGGCAATTTGCCGCCTCTCTTTCCGACGCCCGCGCGGACGATTGTCTTTGTGCAAAACCGCTATTTGCTGGGAAGCGAGAGCCTGACGTTTCTGCCGTGGAAGGTGAGATTGCGGCTGTCTGTTGAGCGGCTCTGGCTGCGGCTTTGTCTGCGAGATGCCGAACTGGTTGTACAGACACCGACGATGGCGCGGGCTGTGGAAAAGGCAACCGGACGGTGTGCCGAAATTTGCGCCTTTGCCGCGCCGCTGACGTCTCGAGAGACAGTGCCGGATGATGCTTCAAGGCAGAAGATCGATTTTCTCTATGTTGCCTCCCCGGAGCCTCACAAAAATCATCGCAATTTACTCCTGGCCTGGAGCATGTTGGCCGCAGAAGGTGAGGCGCCTTCGCTGGGCCTTACGTTGCCCCCAGATGCGCCAGCTGAGTTGCGGCAACAGGTGGCAGTTCTGCAAGGGCAGGGTGCACGCATAGAAATCATTGAACCATGTGCACCCGCCGATATGAGCGCGCTATATGCACGTGCACATGCTTTGATTTATCCGTCCTTGTTTGAGTCTTTCGGATTGCCGCTGCTGGAGGCCAAGTCCTCAGAGCTGCCGATTGTTGCCGCTGAACGCGATTACGTTAGGGACGTCGTCGCGCCGCAGGAGGCGTTCGATCCATTGTCCCCGGTTTCGATTGCCCGAGCAGTGCGACGCTTCCAGGGACGAACGGAGCGGCCGCTCGATGTTACCGATCCGGCCGGTTTTCTGGCCCGCCTGCAGGTGAAAGTTTGACATGCGCGTCCTTGTGGTGAGCCAGTACTACTGGCCTGAAACCTTCATCATTACGGCAGAAATCGCCCGCCTGCGCCAAGAAGGAATTGAGGTAACGGTGCTAACCGGTAAACCGAATTACCCGAGTGGAAACGTGTTTCCGGGTTATCGCGCCTGGGGTATCCAGCACGAGAAGCACGAAGGCACCGAGATCGTGCGGCTGCCGATCTTTCCGCGCGGCCAGAATTCAGCCATTCGACTTATGCTCAACTATTTGTCCTTTGTATTGAGTGCCGCGTTTTTCGGGCCGTTTGTGCTGCGTGGGCGGTCATTTGAAACTGTATTCGTCTATGCTCTTTCACCGATATTGCAGGCGCTGCCAGCCATCCCAATCGCCAGGTGTAAGCGGGCAAGGCTCGTGTTGTGGGTTCAAGATCTCTGGCCTGAAAGCCTCTCCGCTACGGGCTTTGTAAAGAACCTCCACGTTCTGGCGGCCGTCAGACAGGTTGTGCGTTTTATCTACCGTCGCAGTGACCGAATTTTGGTCCAATCGCGCGCTTTCCGGGCGCCTGTTGCCGCCTTGACCGACGATCCTGGCAAGATCCACTATGTGCCCAATCCGGTCCCCGACTTGAGACCACCGCAGACGCCGTCGCCTGAAATCCGTGCTTTGGCCGATCAGATCGGTACCGGATTTTCCATTGTTTTTGCGGGCAACCTTGGTCGCGCACAGGCGCTCGATACCGTGATGGATGCCGCAGGCCGCCTGAGTGACTTGCCACAGGTGAAACTGTTCCTCATTGGCAGCGGCAGCATGGAACCTTGGCTGCACGATGAGGTTTCGCGTCGGGGGCTCAGCAACGTTGCGCTTCCTGGCCGCTTTCCATCCGACGCAATGCCCGTGCTCCTGCCCAAGGCAAGTGCCCTTCTCGTGTCTTTGCGGGCAGAGGAAATATTCGCCCACACCGTGCCGAGCAAACTGCAGACCTATTTCGCGATCGGAAGGCCGGTGATTGCGATGTTGGATGGTGAGGGTGCGGCCATTTTGACCGAGGCGGGTGCTGGTTTGACGTGCCCACCGGGAGACGCCGAGGCGTTGGCCTTGGCAATAAGGACGATGTATGAGACCAGCCAACAGGATCGCCAGGCTATGGGGGCTGCGGCGCGGACCTATTTCGAAGCCGAGTTCGCTCCTGACAAGATCACGGCTGCGTTGAAAAGGCATCTGATTGCGGCGCGCGACGATTGATACAGTCGTGCGGACCATGCTCGTAAGGAAAACTAGTGTTCACAGACAAGACATTGATGATCACCGGAGGAACCGGGTCCTTTGGCAACGCCGTGCTCAACCGTTTTCTGAACACCGATCTGAAAGAGATCCGTATTTTCAGCCGGGACGAGAAGAAGCAGGAGGACATGCGGATCGCCCTGAATGATCCCAAGCTGAAATTTTATATCGGAGACGTCCGAAACATCGACAGCGTGCGTGGCGCCATCCACGGCGTTGACTACGTTTTTCACGCTGCAGCGCTGAAGCAGGTCCCATCCTGCGAATTCTACCCTATGGAGGCTGTTCGCACGAACGTGCTCGGTGCCGAGAACGTCATGAATGCTGCGCTTGAGGCCGGTGTGAGCCGTGTTATCGTGCTCAGTACCGACAAGGCCGTTTACCCGGTCAACGCGATGGGCATGTCCAAAGCGATGATGGAAAAGCTCATGGTGGCCAAAGCCCGCGCACGCAGCCCAGGCGAAACGGTGTTCTGCGCCACCCGTTACGGCAATGTCATGGCATCTCGCGGCTCGGTCATCCCGCTCTTTGTCGATCAGCTCAAGGCCGGCAAGCCCTTGACGATCACGGACCCGAACATGACCCGTTTTTTGATGTCGCTCGAAGATTCCGTCGATCTGGTATTGCATGCGTTTCAGCACGGTGGGCAGGGCGACACATATGTGCAGAAAGCTCCCGCATCGACAGTCGGCGACCTGGCCGAAGCCGTGCGTTCGCTTTTCAACTCGACCGTTCCCATTCAGGTGATCGGAACGCGGCATGGCGAGAAGCTGTACGAATCCTTGCTGTCGCGCGAGGAAATGGCGCGGGCCGAGGACACCGGCCAATATTATCGGGTGCCTGCCGATGTTCGTGATTTGAACTACGCCAAATATTTCAGCGAGGGCGAGGTCAGCGTGTCGGGCCTGGAAGACTACACCTCCCACAACACCGAGCGATTGAATGTCGTGCAGGTCAAGGACCTGCTCATGACGCTCGATTTCATGCGGAATCAACTTCATGCTTAAGGTGATGACGGTTGTCGGCACACGCCCGGAGCTGATCAAGATGAGCCGGGTGATCGCGGAGATGGATCGTCACACCGACCACGTTCTGGTCCATACCGGTCAGAACTACGATTATGAACTCAATGAGGTTTTCTTCGAGGATCTGGGCATCCGCAGACCAGATCATTTCCTCAATGCGCGGGCCGAAACCACCATGCAGACGATCGGCCAAACCCTGATCGCGGCAGATCGCGTTTTTGAAATAGAAATGCCGGAGGCGCTTTTGCTCTACGGCGACACCAATTCCTGTTTGGCTGTCATTGCGGCCAAGCGTCGCAAGATTCCGGTGTTCCACATGGAAGCGGGCAACCGCTGCTTCGATCAGCGCGTGCCCGAGGAGCTCAACCGCAAGGTTGTCGATCACCTCAGCGATATCAACATGGTGCTGTCAGAACACGCGCGGCGCTATCTGATTTCCGAGGGCCTGCGTCCGGAGACGATCTTCAAGACCGGCTCGCACATGGGCGAAGTGCTGCAGCACGCTCAAGAGAAAATTGCCGCATCTGACGCGCTTTCCCGGCTCGGTCTGACCGAGGACGCATATTTTCTGGTGAGCGCCCATCGTGAGGAAAACGTCGACACGCCCAGCGTACTGCGTCAGCTGCTCGACAGTCTGAACGCCCTGGCCGAAACCTACGGCCTGCCGGTGATCGTTTCGACGCATCCGCGCACACGCAAACGGCTTGATGCGCTGGACGGACCGCCGCTTGATCCGCTGATCCGGTTTTTAAAACCCTTCGGGTTTGTCGACTACATACGGCTGCAGATGGACGCAGCCTGCGTATTATCAGACAGCGGCACCATCACCGAAGAAGCCGCGTTGTTGAATTTACCGGCGATCACCATCCGCACCGCGCATGAACGACCTGAAGGCATGGATACGGGCACTCTGATCATGAGCGGCCTGACCCGGCAAAGGGTGCTTGAAGCGGTCCAAATCGTACGCTCCCAGCACAACCGAAGCACGCGGCAGATTCCAGTGGTGCCGGACTATATATCCGCGGTCGATCCCAACCCAGTATCAAAGCAGGTGTTGCGCATCGTTCAAAGTTATACCGACTATGTGAACCGGACGGTTTGGCGGGAAGGTAGTTAGATCAAATGGTCGGCTGACTGCTCACTTGCGCGCATCATACGCTGGAACAATGGGTTGCTTTGCAGCAGATCGTCGGCGGTCCCTTGGCCGGAAATTCGACCGTTTTCCAACACGACAAGCTGATCGCAACTGCGCACGGTGCTCAATCTGTGCGCGACGATCAAAAGCGTTTTGCGCGAAGCCAGCGCCTTGATCGAAGCACTAACGGCGGCTTCTGTTTCGGAGTCCAGTGCTGATGTTGCCTCATCCATCACGAGGATACCGGGGTCGTGATATAGCGATCGCGCTATGCCGACACGCTGCCGCTGTCCTCCCGAAAGCGTCGCGCCCATGTCACCGAGCATCGTATCGAGCCCTTCAGGCAAGCTGTCGGCAAAACTGTCCAGTTGCGCCAGCTTCAGCGCGCGCCTTACCGCTTCCTCGTCAATGTCAGCTTCCGGCACACCGAAGGCAACGTTCTTTCGCAAGCTGTCGTCGATGAGATAGATGTGTTGCGGCACGAAACCAATGCGCTTGTGCCAGGCGCCAAGATCGTCAGCGATGGCCTGCCCATCGCATAGGACGGTCCCCTTGTCGGGCAGCAAAAGGCCAAGGATCACGTCGACCAGCGTGCTCTTGCCGCCGCCGGACGGCCCGACAATGCCAAGACTTCGCCCCCAGGGCACATGCAGCGACACGTTATCGAGCGCTGGGAGATCCAAGCGATAAGAGAATGAAACGTCGACCAGGGCAACGCCGTCTTGCGGCGCGTCGTGCGGTGCGGAAGGTGGGGGTGTGTTTGCAGACTCATGCATCAGATCATCATACACAATCCGCAGCGGCTCGGTTCCAATGCGCACCTGCTGCAAGGCCCCGAGCATCCGGTTTGTCGACGTCATGAGCCTGAGAGCGGCGACCCCGAACAGCGCCATCACAGGAACGAGCTCGTCGGCACTGCGTGTGGTAAGAGCCACGCCGACGCTGATGACCACCGCGATGATCAACACGCATTCCAGATAGAACCGCGGAACCTGCGTGTAAAAGGCACGCCGGGCCTGGGCGTGTGCATACAAATCGCGTGCTGCGCTCAAGTCGGCGATAAATTGGCCGTCGCGTTCCAAAACGCGAATTTCGCGGCCTGCGCCAATACCCTGCTTCAGATGGGTCAACAGGTTGAGGTTGGCGCGCTGGAAATCCGCCCCCAGCATGCCCAGTTTTCGTCTGACGGCGGCATAATACAAGGCTCCAGCGACCGTCAGCAGAGCAAAAGCGCTTAGCGCCACGCGGATGTCTACAGCGATCAGCATGGCCAGAATGGCAAGGATAAGGAAGCCTTCCACGATAAGTGTCATCATCGGGATGGTAAACGACAGAAAGGCGTGGCTGGTGGAAACCGACGCATTGCGGATCATCTGCGAGGAATTCCGCTGGCTGATGGCGCGCCACGGTCGACGAAGATAACTCTGGAAAAGTCGAACGCCGACATTGGCTTCGGCTTGCGACAGCATTTTGTATTGCCACCGCACCATCGCAGCGGAACCAACGTTCTTCAGAAGAAAGAGAAGAACGGCCGCCGTCCCAATGGAAAATGCGGGGTGAAGACCTTCAGGCACTGGGAGATCGGTGAGCCAATCGGGAATCCCAGCCGGACGCTCGCCGTCGGGAGAGATCAGGGCTATCATCAAAGGGAAAATCAGCGCGATACTCAGCGCATCGAGGAGCGACAGGACCGCAAAGCTGGCCAACAGCCAGGGGACCATACGGCGGGTGTGTTCGTCGAGAAGGGCAAAGGCGCAACGAATATCCTGGACCATGAGGCTTCCCATAATGACTGTTCGAAGCGATGTCACTGGAGAATATTATTGCCAGTATTGTTTTCTTTCCAATATTCTGTATCGACTTGTGTCGAAGTAATATCTGATCGACCCGGCGTTGATTCGCCTGACCTGCCCAGGGCGTATCATTACAAGCCCATTTTGGGTCCATCGAGGGATCTATAATTTTGCCATCGACTCTCAAAGTTTTGACCGATGATGTCGACTTTCCAAAGCAAACAGCAATATTTCTTCTAATGTATTGTCTTGTTTTTCTATCGTTCTTTTTTATTCTTGGAGAGTCGATCTTAATTAACGGTGCAAGCGTTGTGTATGTTGTTTCTCTTGCCGCCGTTTTGGGCGCTGCCCTTTGGTTTACAACACCTGAAATGGCGGCCCATGTGTTGGTCTTGTCCTGGTTTCAACTGATATTTTTCTTCCCTCGATTGTTTTTCTACCTTGCATTTCCTCCGGAGGGGATCGCATTCGTTCAGCTCGCACCACTAACTGCGAATGAAGTGCAAAACGGGCTGAACTTTTTGCTTTGGGGCACGGTCGCATTGATCTTTGGCTTCTGGGCGGGATCGCAGGTCTTGCGCGGCGGCCCGAACAAAGCCGCGGCAAACATTCCACGGTACATTTTGCCGCTTGGTCCAATCGTCATCTATTGGGTGCTTTCCCTGCTGGCCGCCTACTACGTGTTGGTCGTTCTAGGCGTGTCCATCTTTTCCACCCCCGACAAATGGGGCAGCCGCATGGGCTGGCTCATGCGTGTTTTCGATACCGACGTAGCGCTGCTGCTGCTGGTTGTTTGGGGCCTTCTGCAGCCTAGTCGCAGTCTCGCAATTCGCCTAACAGTCCTTGTCATAATTGTCGGCTGGCTGTTGATAACGATCGCGATGGGGGCAAGAGGAGGCCCCATGCGCATGCTCATCGTCTTGGGCTTGGTTACAATGGCGATTTCGGAAGTCCCGCGATTGAGCTGGCGAAGATTGTTGGCTGTGATTTCGGTGTTCATTGGTCTGGCTATTGTCGTGTTCCCGATTTCGACCGTGGTGAGAGCAACATTGGGGGGCGTGGAGAACGCAGCCAACCAGGTCATGAGTGACTGGACTCGAAACCATTTTCGTCCAGAAGTGGAAGCGACCGCGACAGAGCGCGCTTCGTCCCCGAGCATTCGATCCCAGCTATTCGACAACGAGTTCCTGGTTCAGGGGGCTCGAAGTCTGCTTCCGATAACTTCACGATTGGGGATCGTCGATTATCCGCTCATGATTGTTAATCGGCCTGGGGACTCCGACATCTTTGGGCACTATCTTTCAATCGAATACGCCCTGAAGAATTATGCAAACAACATGGTCCCCGGGGAGTTGTTTCCTGACTACGATGTGATGACGTCCAGGGTGTTCACCATGGCGTATCGCGGGGCGACAGAAACCCATATTCGCACCCATTTCTTGTCTGAACCTTGGACGGCTTGGGGGTATGCTTGGATCAAGGGCGGGTTTTGGGGAGGACTTGCGATCCTCTCCATTCTGGCATTTCTTTCTCAGGCGGGATATCGCCTGGCCACCAGAATCTCAGGCCCGACGCTAGCTCCCTATGTTGCCAGCTGTTGGTTGTTCACGGTCACGCTGAACGGTCCGTTGCAGCTCTTTGGCATCGATCATTGGTTGACCGTTGCGTCCCATTTCTTCATTGCGCTCGCGATGGCGGTTGGTCTTGCCGTCGCCACCAGCGCGGTCTTGTCCAAGGCTGGTGTGACGAACCGTTTCTGGGTGATTCGTGAAGCCGAGTCATGGCGATGACCGGGCCGCGACTTCGCCGGCCAACTCTTGCAGCATGTCGTCCCAACTGGGCGTGACGTAGCCGGTCTGAGCGCAAAAGCGGTCGCCGACCAGACTGCGATCGACCTTAAGGGAATCGTCGGGCCTGAATTTGGCATCTCGCTTCAAATGCGAGGCAAACAGGACAAGCAGGTCGTGTTTTGAAATTGGCTTCGAAGCCAGGTGGTAGAGGCCGTGCAGCTCCGGATGATCCAGCAAAAGCAGCGCGATCACGCGGCACAATTCAGCGGTCGAAACGCCCGAAAATATCGCTTTCCTGTATCCCGAAATCGTGCCGTCTTGACGCAGGAACCACTCGATCAAGCTGCGATTGCGCTTGAGTTCGAGCCCGATGATTGACGTCCTCAGCGTTAGGCAGTTTGGTCCTGTGACTTCTCCAAGATATTTCGTCCGGCCATAGATATCGGTCGCGTCAGCTGTGTCGGTCTCACGGTACCCGCCCTTTGTGCCATCGAAAATGCAATCCGTACTGATATGGATGAGGCGCGCGTTGATATCCCGACACAGCTGCGCTAGCCGATGCGGCAGAACTGAGTTGACTTCTAGGCTCTGCAGGATGTCATCTGACGCAAGGCGTTGTTTGACGATTCCGATTGCATTGATCACGGCATTGGGTTGGGTTTCAGCGACAATGCCCTCAAGCGTGTCCCGCTCACGTATATCGCATCCGAAAAACGTGCGATCCGGACTGAACAAATCGTATTTGGAGACACTGTCAGCCTGACCGCGCACCGTTGCCATAACATCAAACCGATCGGACAGTTTGCGTATGAGCTGATGCCCCAGCATGCCGTCGCCGCCCAAAATCAGAACACGGTGTTTCAAAGACGCTCTCTGCCCACGGAATCTGCTGCTTACTGCAGTACGCCCCAGTCGTCGGAGGTATCAATGACCAACTGGTGTCAGCGCCATTCTATGTGCCAACTGTCACAAGTCACAAGGCGGTCGATAACATAATTTGGAATGCGGAGTGTGGATCATCTACGCCGCGTTTTCGAGCAATCAAGAGGTGCAGAAATGCGCGGGCTGCTCGGCTCAATTCCGGATGATCTAACAACACCCATCGCCACGGTTCCCAGTCCATGAAGCTCACCAACTATCTTGACCCCCGACGATATTGGGTCGCCCTACGGCAGCAGATCGCACGGCTGCGCTACGACTTGCCGACCCACCAGGCCGAAGAAAAGGCAAAATTCTCGGCCCTTGGCTTTGACATCGATGCAGGGCGAGCCCAGCTGAACACCGCGCTCGCGGCGATCGAAAGCGAGCCGTATGACGATGTGACGGGAACAGATTCGGTACACTGGCTGTTGTTCGCTGCCCTCAGTCTGACGCCGCGCGGCCAAACCGTGCGCAACATTCTCGAGATTGGCACATTTCGTGGCAAGACCACGTTGTTGTTGAAGGCCCTGTTTCCAGCGGCCCAGATCGTCACCTGTGACCTACCGGACGACGATCCAATCCTGACCAGTTCCTACCGGCGCGATACAGCCGAAGCGCTGGCTGAATACAAGAGCGTGCGGGACCAGCGAGTCGGACGGCCAGGCATCACATTTGTTGAAGCCAACTCGTTCTTCCTGCCTGAAAAGACGACTGGCCCCTATGATCTGATTTGGATGGATGGTGGACACCTCTATCCCGAAGTTGCCTGGGATTTCTGTAACAGTTGGCACATGTGCCGCCCAGGTGGGATCATCATGTGCGATGACGTCATTCCAAACCCGCGTGGCGCGGTTTCCTATGCCGCCGATGAAAGCCACCGCGTCATCAGCTACGCAGCGTCCAGAACGGGCGTCGCTCCGCTCTACTTCCTGAAACGGCTGAATCCTCAATGGTCGGCAGACCCCGTGACGCGCAAGTTTGTCGCTTGGCTTGAAAAACCGACGGCCGGTACGGACCTCTAAAACTGCACGAAGCGATGATGAGTCGGACCGTCATAGGTCCGGATGAACGGCCAGCGGAAGGCATAGAATCTCTGATGCCAGGGGCACGGCTCATCGAGCAGGATGCGTGCGTCTCCCCAGGGGTAATGCTCAAAGGCAAGCACTTCGCCGCCGGGGAGAACTTTGCGCAGGCGGTTGCAATTGTAGTGGTGTGACTTGTTGCTACGCATGACGTCGAAATACTCCTCCACGACGTCCGGCGACATCTCCTGGAACGACGCAATGTTGACGAACAGTGGCACGGCTTCGGCTCGAAGCAGGTCTACGCGATGGGCCGCCAGCAAGATCACACGGACCTGAGGATCCGAACGGGCCTCCGCCAGGCCATTCTTGTCACGCACCACGGCAAAACTGCTGGCCGTCATACCGGGGAGCATCGCCAAAAGCATCAGATCGCTCATTAGGACATCGACGAGATTGATGCTTATCACTTTCGGTGCGGACGGGTCGCTTAGTGCTGCGGACACAAAATTTGCCTGCCCGTCTCCTATGATGCAGACACAGTCGGGCAGCGCACCGGTTGGCAAGAGGCGTTTCAACAGAGTCATCGTGAACACATGGCGTAAGACATCCATGTCCAGTGCCCTGTTCTGGGCGGTGCAGTACCGATCGGCGGCGTGATAAGGTCCTGATGAAAACACCGGGTTGGAAAGACCCACGAGATATCGCTGAAAGGCATCATGCACGGTCTGGCGAAGCCTTGACCGCTTGGCTGCGTTACCAAAACCTGAGATGCCGATGATTTCGGTTTCCGAGACTCGGCGATCCTGCGTGTATTTCTGCCAATGGGACGATTTGCGCGCGTCGCTGCCCGAAAGGTCGTCGCGCAGAACGCGCAGTATCTCGTTATAGTTGGAATCAAGCATCTTTGGCGTCGGACGAGTACTCAAGCGCCTTGAGCTGGCGTGGGGGCATGCCCGTGCAGATTGTGTTGGCCTCGATGTGCCCCGTGACGACGACGCCGGCACCTATCACAGCATTGTCCCCGATCTCACAGGGCCCGACGATGATGGCGCCTGACGCGATCCAAACGCCTTGACCGATCGTGATGTCGCGCCCTTCCTTAGGAACGGACGCATGGCGGGCTGCGCCTCGTTCGGCAATATCATGTTTGCCCGTCAGCAACATGACACCGTGGCCAAGAAAGCTGTTGTCGCCAATCGTCACATGTCCTGACCGAAGGTTGATGATCGCGTCGACAAGGTGGACGTTTTTGCCTTTGGAGAGCCGGGAGGCGTCACCCCAAATCAACGGTGCATGGGCCAGATGGACGCGCAGGCGAGGCGCCAGGCGACTGAACAAGGCGTCGACATAGTGGCTCGGTGACAGATAGCGCCAGTTGCTAAGGTTCATCGTTCCCGCTCGACCCAGAAAGACGTCAGCCTGTGGTCGGGGCGCAGGAAACCGAAGCGATCTGCAAGCAGGTCGCCGTGGTTCATCCTGAACCACCGGGCAGCCCAAAGCACCCGGAAGCTGCTGTTGAACAGCAAGAACGCATGGAGCAGATAGCTCTCGTTCCAAAACTGCGTGCCGCTCTGCGTCCAATCACCCCAATAATTCGTCGGAATCACGATATCGTGCCAATGGATCAGGCCACCCGGTTTCACGCGGGGCACGATCTCGAACATCTCGTGATTGACGTCGCTGCCCAGCTTGCTCACGTGACTGGAATCGATGAACACGACGTCCGCTCCGTCAAACACCGACAAAGGCACGTCCTGAACCTGCTCGGCGATGAGCTCATAGTCGGGCCAATCTGCCTCGCGAAGAAAACCCCGAGGATAGGGTTCAACACAAAGGAAGTGGCAGGGATGACCTTCGCTGCGGTTCGCAGCCAACGCTGCCATGGACACGAAGGTGCTGTGTCCGCCGCCGATCTCGACCATGCGCTGGGGTTTGCGATGACGCAGCAGCGCGTACAGCGCATAGGCATCCACAAGCGACAGGCCATCATTTGGATCGGGTGTGTACTCGTCGAGATAGAGAGGAAAGACCTCGTCCAGAACGGCCATCTGGCCGGCTTCGTTCATGTCGATGCCAACGAGCGAAAACGGGCGATCATAAATCCCGTCCGGCAAGTCCTTCACCGAGGGAATTGGCGAATAATAGTCGTTCGGCGTCACATGCAGATCCAGGCCACGCTCCAGCAAGGGGAACATGCGCCGGGCGACGCCACGGGTTAGGCGGGACAGAACGGACGACGACACTATGGCAAGCCCTTTTTTGGTGGCGCAGTGCCTTTGCAGGCAGGGGCTTCAGCAGGAATGCAGGACTTCAGATGGGATGTAGCGCTGCTGCTCTTTGGTCAGCTGCTGGTACGTCTGATCCGACAGAGCATAAAGGGCTGGGCGTTGCCGGAAAGCGATCGGCGGCAGGAAGGTTGCAAAACCGAGATCGCGATACCCTTCCTCAGGAATGCCTGCCTTATGCAAGCCGCGCGTATCCTCAAGTATGATGGTCCCGGCTGGAACCTCGCTTACAACTTCACGCTCTGATCCAGCGGGATAAAGCGCGCGAACCTCATCGTCCGTGAAGTAGCGTTCGCCGTCCAGCCTGCGGTCCTCGATCGATCCGGCAATGTAATGGTGCGGTCCTGTCTTGAGCGTACAGTCGTTCAGAAAAAAGAACGCCTTGAGCAGGTGTCTGGGGTGATTGCTGTCGCGATGCCAGGCATGATTCATCACCGTGAAGTCAGACGGAAAATTGCGGCGTATATAGGCTTCTTCCAGCCGTGGAATGAAGCCCATATAGCCTTCGATGACCGGCAGAATGGCCGGATAGAGCCACAGGCCGAACCAGTCGACGGTGTCAGGCAAAGGTGTCGTAAGTGTCGAGGGACGAAAATCCGCCACGGCTTGTCCGTAGCTGGTCACCTCCGAACGATCAAAGGTGAGCCCGCGCGCGGACAGGGTTTGCGGGGTTCCAAAGAAGTTGGACGCAATGAGGTCTGCATCACGCTCGGCGTCAATGCGGCTTTGCGCCAGTGTCGGCATTTCGAAATCGAGGTTCACTTCGAGCCGCTGGCGATAGTCGGCCTGCAGTTGCTCCAGCCGCTCGGTGCCAACAAGATGATCGAACGCGACATAGCCCTTCGTCCGCAAGTGAGAAATCTTCTCACTTGCCGCAGCGGCAGTCGTGCGCGCTGCGTCTGCGCTGCGTCCAATACGGCCCAGCCGTTCCAGGGTTTCGTTCAACATAGATATATCCTTCGATAGACGTCTCGACGTGTCAGAATTCAAGCGCGGCTTTCCGGCTGCCGCAGGGCGTTGACCAGCGGATGCAGATGGAGCAGGCCGATCAGATGACCCCTGCCGTCGACGACCGGCAGATCCCAGATACGAGAATGGCCCATCAGATCCAAGGCCTCATCGAGACTGGCATCGCCTTGCACCGTCGTCGGGTCGAGCTCCGCATGATCGATAACATCGTCGGCGAAGAAGGCGGAAAACGGGCGCTGAACGCTCAACAGATGCCGCCGGATATCGCCGTCGGTGAACACACCCTGCAAGACCCCGTTTTCGTCGACAATGCAGACGATACCGAGGCGCTTTGCCGTCATCTGTTCAAGCGCCGTCTTGAGCAGGTCTGTTGGAGCAAGGACCGGAAAATCATCCAATCCCAACGCCACATCGGACACCTTGGACGACTCAATGGGAGGGATGGACATTGTCGTCTCCAAACTCTTCAAGCATGGCCAGGCGCATTTCATGGACCCGTTTCGCCTGTGCGAGGACGGTTTCTAGGTATTGGATATCAAGCACTGTGTTCGGGTCCGACAAGGCGTTTGGTGGATCGTCATGGGTCTCCATGAACAGGGCCTGGACGCCGCAAGCCATCGCCGCTCGGACCAAAGCGGGAATGAATTCCCTTTGCCCGCCTGACACATTGCCCATCGATGTCGGCATCTGGATCGAGTGCGTCGCGTCAAAGCAAACTGGGCAGCCGGTCCTCGACATGATGGGAAAGCAGGTCATGTCGTTGACCAGCATATTGTAGCCCATGAATGTGCCTCGATCTGTGAGAACGACAGCCTGGCAGCCGAAGGAATCGAGCTTGCGCACCGAGTTCTTCATGTTCCACGGGGACATGAACTGCCCCTTCTTCAGATGAACGGGACGGCCGGTCTCGGCCGCCGCACGCAGGATCGATGTCTGACGGCAAAGATAGGCCGGCACCTGAACCATATCGCAGACTTTGCCGGTCGCTGCCGCCCAGGATGCATCTGAAAAATCCGAGACGACCGGAACGCCAAAGGTCTCGCGGACTTCGGCCAGGATTTTCAGACCCTCATCCAGGCCGACACCGTGGAAACTGTCCGTGGACGACCGGCAATCCTTGTCGTAGCAGGCCTTGAAGATCCACGGGATGTCCAGGCGGCGGCAAATCTCGCCAATAGCCTCAGCCATCTTCAGGGTGTGATCTCTGGTCTCAATCGCGCACGGGCCACCGATGTAGGCCAGCGGAAGCCCTTTACCGATTTGCACGCGTGCGACGTCACCATAACCAACGTCAACAATGCGATCTTGTGTCATATAGGTCCTTTGAATTGGCACCCGGATGGCGGGTGACCGAGTCAGGTTTGGAATGCCGCGCCAGCCTATGAAAGACAAAAGCGGCTACCGCAAGACCGGCTTGCGGGATGCGGCGCGTTATCGAGCGCCCTGAGCTCAATGCCCGTGCGCTCAGGGATGATCAAGGACGTCGTCAGATGACGGCCAACCTTTGCCTATGCCTGCGCGGCAGGCGATTGCCAACGGCAACGCCGAGGATTGTGCGCCTGAATTCCGCGCTTGGATTTGAGCCATTCCGCCGACGCGTGCGTGACCTCGGAGCCCGCACCCTGCCCTTGCCATTAACGAGCACCGATGTCGATGCCCAGCACAGTGCATCCATTTCAAAAAACGATCAGCCATGTCGCCAAACGCGAAACCACGCTTTCAGCGCCAGATTTCCGTTCCTACCCAAGGTGGGCCGAGCATGGAGCCGCTGTCACTATGCGAAGCGCCGTCTTGAAGGCACCCTCGGCAACGAAAACGCCAGATTGCGGGTGTTCGCCAGACGTCTTGGTCAATCGCAATCCAATCAACAATCTCAACCGCTTCTGTGGTGCGCCGAAAGCCAGTTTTCCAGGCCCTCCGTGCTCAGGATGATCTCGACTCCGTGCGCGCCGGCGTCATCATCCATCAGAGACCCTGTCGGATCAAAATAGCACGTTGGGATTCCCAAAGCCTTCGCGATCAAAGCTGTGGAGGTGTAGGGCGCGCTGACCACACAGCTACAGTTCGGGATGATGCGATGGGCGCTGATGTCTGACTTTATCAGATGTACCGATTTGTCGGCGCTGATCTCACGGTCAATATTGGATTTGTAGGCGGGGTGGACCGATTTTCCAATATCGCGTTTTGACTTGAACAACATAGGCACGCCAACGTTTTGGCATGCCTTTTGGATTTCTCCCAAAAATCGAATGGAAAATGCTGGTCGATAGAACTGATCCTCCAAACCCAATCCAGAAAAAATACTCGCGCGGACCGGCTGGATATCGAAAACCCCGATGATCGGCCGCGGCAATCTCGAGAGCGGCTCGTCTATGTCGGAAAAAGGAATCGGGCCGACAACTTTTATCGAGGGGTTTTTGGGCCCAATTCTCTCCAGAAACCTTTTTTGGTGGTCATCCCATACATAGTATTGTGGCCAGGTCATCATATGCCATCCTAGCGGAGGGACTGGATAGGACCCATTCCGTTTCTTGTATCCTTCCATGTTGGTTGAATAAAAGTACATGATGACATTGATGTTCCTGTAGTCACAATCGTAGGTCCACATTGGTCGATAACGCGTTCCCGAGTTGTGAAACCAGTACTCATCCGCAAGATTTTCGTCTTCCTGGAGCTGTGTTTGTTTGTACTTTGCCGCTTCGGCAAGCATGAGGGCATGCCACCAGCGTCCACGCATCATGTCCACAGCCGATCGTAGGCTCGCCATGGCTCCCCACATCAGAAACTGAACGTATTTCGCGACATTCCCGAGTGGCGAAAACAGCTGATAATCCGCCACGATTTGCGTATCGCCCAAGCTCGAAATGTGGTTCCGTCCCAGAGCATGGCTGACTGCCTGAGGTTTTTGACCACCGTCTATGCCGTCGGCGACCCAACTCACGATGTCGCACGTGGAACCTTCCGAATTGACCGTTTTGGGGAGATTCTGTTCGGTCAATCCGACAAGATGAATGTGCTTGCGTGGAATTGGCGCCCTCGCCTGGCTCCTTGGTAAGGACGCAACACACAGCGCCAAGATTTGCGCCACGCCTCGTGTCCAAGAGACCAGTATGAATCCTATCCACCGGATCCTGGATGGAAATTCTGCGACGGTCAGACCGTGCATCGCCAAAACGGATCGCCATTCCTTGGGAAGGCAATAGACGGTCCGACGACCGTTTGCTGCCAACGACGATACGATCTGCGCAAACAGCGGGTGCATCGCCAAACGACTGACGGCATATTGCCGAACGACGATTTCCCGGTCATGCCGAATAGCGCCAAAAATGTAGTCCGAAAGCGAGTCCTTCGGGATGGACAAATGTTGCTTTTGGATATCGACGCGGATTGAGCGTATGAACTCGGGATCTTGATTCGACTGCAGAACCCGATAGCCCCTCAATAGCCTTGTGACACGGCCGAATTGGGCCCGACGACGAAGCCTGTCGATGATCCTGCAGATGAAGGCCTTCATTGGGCGGCCTTGGTGGCAAA
Source organism: Hyphomicrobiales bacterium (assembly GCA_017642935.1). Classification (NCBI taxonomy): domain Bacteria; kingdom Pseudomonadati; phylum Pseudomonadota; class Alphaproteobacteria; order Hyphomicrobiales; species Hyphomicrobiales bacterium. The sequence continues at coordinate 1,906,841 of JAEPOK010000001.1, read as the reverse complement.
CCGTGTTGTCAAACGAGCAAATCGTTTTGCTTCAGCAGTCGCACGCAACTCGTTGTCTTCGCCAGATCGACGCCGAAAATCCTCGACATTTCGAATATGCTGGTCTTTCCGTCTGCGTAGGCAACAACATCTGAGCAAAGCTTATAGATGCCCTCGAAGTAAGCCTCCTTCTTACCTATGGTCGATCTGAGACCACGACGCCCAAACTGCGGTTCGCCAATTGTCGTGGTCTTCGGATAAAGGCCCGCCTCAAAGGCTTCTATTATCTCTCGCATGACGTCGAACGCGCCTTGAAGTCCGCCGGGACTGATGAAATCGAGATCGTCCGCATCGGTATGGTATTCGGGAAACTCGCCAAACTTCGTGCGGCAAAAGCAGGCGACGGGAAGATCGACACCCGGCGCACAATACTGGCGCTCGTCACTCCCTCGATGCAAAAAACTATATTGCTTATGGCGTTCTCGGCTCCTCAGCGACGCAAACAGCGCTTGGTCGGCGAGGGTTTCGCCGCTGCGCGATGCAACCGAACTGTAGTCGCCGTCGTCGCCGACGCAGGACAGAACGAAGCCGGCGACCGTTGCGGCTTGCATATCCTCAAGCCGCAACGACAGATATGCCAACGCACCAATCGTCTCTGGCACCAAGACGAACCTGTAGGTGTAATGATGATCGCCGCCTAAGGATTTGATGTACTTGGCCAGGCCGATGGCAAGGGACGGGCCCGACAGTTCATTGTTCGCCATGGACGGGTGGCAGACATAGGAGGAGATGAGGATCTCCTGCTTGCTTCGCCCTTCGATGATCAGTTCGGCCATATCCAGTTGGCCGTCCACATGCTCTGAATCGATGTACAGATGATAACTGCCGCTGGGCAGGCTTTCATATTCCTTTCGGCTCAGACAGAAACCGGAGCGACGATCATAATAGCTGGTCACATAAGGGATGCGGTCGGGCTGGTCGTCTTGCACCCAGATGTAATCTGCAAGCTCTGCCTTCCCGACCGATTTATCGAGCGGAGCCGAGTAATTCAGCACATGCAGGTTCGTCTTCTTGAATTCCGCAAACCTCTGCCCGCTGTCATGCTCGATGAATGCGTCACGGACGATCCACTCCTGAGGAATCGCCCAATCGAAAACCTCCGTTCCTGTCGGAAGACTAAGTAGCGATAGCTCTGGAACAATTCCCTTGTAGTACTCAAGTGTCTGCCGCACGCCTTTCCCAGTTATTGACCGACAGATGGGGAAAAGATCCACGCACCATCGATAGATTTCGGTGCCTTCAATTGCGCTGACGGTTTTCGGGTCCTCGGCCATTTATTCTTCCCAGGGACGTATGGTCGGCTTGGTCGCAAGCCAGATGTAAGGGTCCCGGCGCATTGCCGATAGTGTGGTATCGATGAAGGTCTTAATTGGAACACTGGAGATCACACTACGACCGACGTTTTCCGATCTGATCGCATTTTTGATACCCGGTAGATCGGTGATCTTTTGATTGCCGTCACGCTTCATGTCCATTTTCCGATACCAAACGTGGAGAAAAAACTCTTTCTCTTTTCGCTCGCCTTCTAACAGGCACGCCACATTGAAGGCCTTGACATATCGATAGGGCACCCCGGCGATCAGTTCGCAATGATGCACCGCACTTATCGTCTTTCGCACAGGCTCTCCAATGGAGACATGCAGACAGTCGGCATCACGCAGCTGCGCCATTGGTGAGCCATGACCGAAGCAGTGCGGAAAGATTCCCTGTGGCACGAGTTCCTTCGCATCGGGCCCATGGACTGAAGTGGACAGAAATGGATGGAATTGACGCTCGTGCGGAATTGCCTTGCGCAAGGCTTCGCTCAGCGTGAACTTTGTAGGCGTCGAATAAGGGTCGAATTCCAGCCCAGAGCCGACAAGTTCAGTGGAGTGGGTTGGAAATGCAATATTGCCGTGCTCTCCGATCAACTCCAATAAAATCGATATGTGCGCGTCGATTGTGGCGGCCTTGTCAGCCGCACCATTGACGTGCAGCAGCCCGACCCGCCCCAGATTGCCAGTTACGTAGATTGTTCTGCCTTTTTGGACGCCACAATTAATGTAAGCCTGGCGCAAGTCTTTATAATCAAGTGAGATAGCTATGTGCTAATTCCCTCTTGCAGTTAAAGTGACCACAATAAATCACTATCGCAAATATATGATGGTTGATGCTTGGATCATTTCTGCAATGACTCCTTGCGTCGAAGGCTTGGTGTTGAACCGCATGAATGACGTTGTCAACTCGACCAACCAAGTTTATGCGATGGACATGACATTTTGTTAGGGCGAGGCGGTGGCCTTGATGAGCACGAAATTATCTGGGGTCGCTGCCAGTTTCAAGGGTGGGCGGCGCTATGTACACGCGACGGATCTCATTGTTTGGCTGGATGCCTTCGCCGCGGATCTCGGTGACGCTTCGGTTGTAAAGAAGGTTGAATTCCACCAACAGCTTTCGACAATCGGCAAGCTGGAGGTCGCGCAGCCCCTGTCGGCCGAGGAGAAAAAGGCGGCATCCGTAACAGGGATTTTGGCCAATCAATCCGGTATACGGCGGTTCGCAATTTTTCCCACCGACAATGTCATCGCAGACCATGATCGAGACTACGCGGAGGAAAAAGCCTGGGACAACTGCAAGATTGATCCGAAGGGCGAATGGATCAGCTTGCGCCCCGTCGATAGCCTCACGACGGCGGAGAATTTGTCGAGCGCGATGAAGCGGCTTTGCACGCAAGCCATGCCCGCCCGCAAAAGGTGGTGGTTTGTTCGCTTGGCGAAGGACGGTCCGCTGCCGTCCACAGCCGGCACTATCACCCTCAAAGACCCACGGATCACTGCTGGCCGTTTCGTCTCATCGAAGATACTGATCGACGATGAGGAAATTGGACGCATAGATTTCTTAGGACACGAGTAGTTGGATACGAACCCGATCTACATTTCCACGATCAGGTCGGTTGCGGGAAGCCGCCGCGTTGACAACGTTCAGCAATCCTCCCTGGCCGGGAAGGACGAATCCTTTGTCGAAAAGCGACTTGGTGCTTTCGAGCTCGCTGAGGCCACCATCGATGAAACAGCAACCGTTCTGGCCAAGAGCGCCGCGAGCAATGCCTTGTCTTCTGCGGATGTGACGCCTGAGCATGTCGGGTTGCTGATCTTCGTCACGCAGAACCCTGACTATGGCGGCATCCCGCACAATTCAGCGATCTTGCAGGCGGAATTGGGACTTCCCACAAGCGCGATGTGCTTTGATGTTGGTTTAGGGTGCTCGGGGTACATCTATGGTTTGAAGATCGCCGCGGCCATTATGGCGACCAGCGATATCGAAACCGCACTCATCGTTACATCCGATCAATACCGCAGCAGGCTGGACCACGAGGATTCGTCGACACGGTTGATCTTCGGTGATGGCGCTGCGGCGACGGTGGTGAGTAAAAAAACTGGCCCCCTGGCCCTGCGAGGCTATCGATTTGGGACGGATGGGAGCTCTTACGACGCCATCATAAAGACCAATGAAACGATCCACATGAACGGCCGCGGCGTTTTCAATTTTGCCCGTTCGGTGATGCCGAGCGAAATCCGCGCTTTCATGTCCGACAACAACCTTGGAGAAGACACAATCGACGCGCTTCTGCTCCACCAGGGTAGCAGGATTATCGTGGAGGAAATCGGAAAGAAATTGGCACTTCCGAATGCAACCGTTCCTGTTGAGTTGGAAGGGATTGGCAACGCGGTCTCCTCGTCGATACCGCTCCTGCTCGAAAAGCGACTGGCAGACCCCGCGATGAAAACGGCTATTCTTGCCGGCTTCGGTGTGGGTTTGTCGTGGGGAATAACCTGGGTTGAGAGGGTCAAATGATGCCGGATTCTGATCTGAAGAAAATCGTTGGATTGATTGAAAACGCTGTCGGCACGTCGCTGGGTGACGTTGAGCAAGCGACGGCCCTTGATCAGCTGCCGATGGATAGTCTTGATTTGTTCACTGTGATTGGTGAGCTGGAGGAAGCGACGAGCAGGAAAATGTCCGATGAGGACATGGAGGGCATCAAAACCCTTGGCGATATTAAGAAATTCTTCTTCGGTGATTGATATCCGACGCGACAGGATTATCGTGTAGTTTCTTCAGCCGCGTCTTGAATGCGGTGCACTTGGTGCCATCCCAGCTTCCGCCCACGACGCGGATTGCCGGTCAGTCGATTGGCGGACGTCGCATTGCGCCATGAACGGGCCGAATGCGCCTTTGATGTTCGAGCCTCACTGCCCTCAAGCCATGAGAATTGACATGCACTCCTCCATCGGCCCAATCGATCGCCTAGTCCTTCTCGGTGGCGGAGACCTTCTGGCCAGGCTCGTCTCATGGGCGCTGAGCGAGGGATTGCCGGTTGCCGTGGTCACCTCACCGCGCCATGCAGACGAAACGGTCGGTGGTGGCGACAAGAGCCTACGATCGTTCCTTGAAGACAACGGCGTCCGACACATCGTGGCCGACAGCATCAACGACCAAGGCGTCGCAGGGTTTTTGGGTGATGCAACGCAGGCGTTCTGTTTGTCGCTCGGCGCGGCCTGGATATTCAAGAAAGACACCATCCAGGACCTCTTCGACGATCAGCTTTTCAATCTACACGGCGCGAGACTGCCGCAGAATCGCGGCGCCGGCGGTTTCAGTTGGCAGATCATGATGGGATCGCGTTTCGGGTACTGCCTTCTTCACCTCGTCGATGGTGGCATCGATACGGGAAGCATTGTCCGTTTCGAGGAGTTCTTGTATCCGGCAGCCTGTCGTGTCCCAGCTGATTTTCAAGAGGAATACAATGCGAGGAACCATCAGTTCCTGACGAGATTCCTTTCAGAGATCCGTCGGGAAACTGTCGACTTAGATCGTCTATCGCAGCCGGAGTACCTTTCGACATACTGGCCGCGCCTCAACACGGAGATCAATGGCTGGATAGATTGGAGAGATACGCTCACGGATTTGGAACGTTTTGTATGCGCGTTCGATGATCCTTATGAGGGAGCAAAGACTTTTCTGGCGGACAAGCAGGTCTTCCTCAAGGGCGCCTTTCAAGATGGCGCCGAGGGCGGTTTTCACAGTTTCCAGAATGGAATGGTCTTTCGTGTCAATCCGAATTGGATCTGTGTTTGTGCCGGCGGTGGCACTCTGGTTGTGGAGAGGGTCGAGGACGCCGATGGAAACAGCATCCTGGATCGCATCAAACCCGGCGATCGCTTCCATACGCCGGTGGACAAGCTTGAGCAGCGCACAAGCCGCGCGGTCTTCACCCCACGCGGCCCCAAATAAAAGCCCCTTCAAGCCCTGTCGGATCGTTCGGATTGACCATTCCTTCCAGAAGACCGGTTAGCTGGTCACCCGACCAGATCCCAGCTCAACGGCGTCCCTTTTTTTGCATCACGCGTGATCGTCTTGCCCAGCATGTGATCGATCAGCTTCGGCGGCAGACCTGCGCCCGGCCGCACAACGCGAAGGTTTCGAGCATTGAATGTGTCGCCTGCGCGCATGTCTTGGGCGACATACAAAGACCGTCGGAATTGCATCGAATTACGCTCGGCTTCCGTCGGGCCATACCGAACCGAGCCAATGGCATGCCAGACGCGGCCTGTCTCCGTGACCAGAGCGGCCAGTTCATCGGGCTCAAGCGAGAAGGCGCTGTCGACCCCGCCGTCAGCGCGTGCAAGCGTGAAGTGCTTCTCGATCACCGTTGCTCCGAGCGCAACGGCGCCTACCGAGACACCGACGCCCATCGTGTGGTCGGACAGGCCGATCTGACAGCCAAATAGTTCACGCATATGCGGGATGGTCGCGATGTTGGTGTTGTCCGGCGTCGCTGGGTAGGTGCTCGTGCATTTCAACAGCACAAGGTCTTTGCATCCAGCCGTCCGAGCAGCAGTGACCGCTTCGTCCAACTCCGCCACGCTCGCCATACCAGTCGAGATGATCAGCGGCTTGCCGGTCGCTGCGGCCTTGCGGATCAGCGGCAGGTGCGTGTTCTCGAAGGATGCGATTTTGTAAGCTGGGACGTCCAGGGTTTCCAGGAAGTCCACGGCGGTCTCGTCAAATGGTGAACTGAAGCAGGCCATGCCATGCCCGCACGCCCGCTCCATGATCGGCGCATGCCAATCCCACGGCGTTGCAGCCTCAGAATAGAGGTCGTGCAAGTTGCGGTTCTTCCACAGGCTGTCGCCATCTTTGATGTCAAAGCTGCCGCCGCGCACATCGAGCGTGATCGAATCGGCGGTGTAGGTCTGCAGTTTCAGTGCATGCGCTCCAGCTTTCGCAGCAGCGTCGACCAAGGCAAAGGCGCGATCCAAGGATTGATTGTGATTGCCTGACATCTCCGCAATAACGAACGGAGCATGGTGCGGCCCGATTGCGTGCGAGCCTATCTTAAGACTAGTCATCATGTTGCTCATTGACCGGGCGACCGCTGTTTCTCGATTGCTGAGACATGCCAATCGGACGATCATCTTCCCTTATTTCGTCTACTGGGCGCACGTAATTCAAGAGCTGGCCGTCGAGTCCATCCTCCTTGAAACCGCACCGTTCAAACAGCCGGCGGCTAGCCGCATTTTCCCTGCGAACCCGAGCTCGAAAAGAGACGGCGGAAACCGGGCGATAGGCACGCATCGCGGCATTCAGCAAGGGTCGAGACATACCACGCCCGCGTATCTCCGGGGCAAGATTGATTGAAACCTCAGCCTCATTGCGCGTCTTAGCTTCATCGAACCGGACCGTGCCGATCGCGACCCCGTTCTGCTCTCCGATAAAGATCGCTCTTGTCGTAGCCGCAAGCGCTGCTTGGTACCAGGCCGCATGGTCCTGCCAAGCGACAGGACTGCCGGTGCCCGACATGGCAACGGTTGTTGGGTCGTTTCGCCACGCGAACAAACGCGCGCTGTCATCGGCACGGGCTGCCCGCACGATCATTGGCCGTCCTCGTTAAAAGGCAATCGAAACGTCGTTTGCACCACGGATGCGCCCACACTCGTCAGGACGTCGGCGAAATCGGTGTTGGATGGAGTGATATTCACAATGAAATGCTTGGACCGGACCGATGGGATCGGTGGCAAAGGTGGTATCGTTTCGACAACTCGAGACAGCAGGAACCGACAGAGGTCGGCATCGAATTTTTCCAGGTGCAGGCCAACGGCATTGTCTTTGCCCAGATAGAGCGAGCCAGCCCAGTTTTCGCCCGCACGAACGAGAAACCAGGCGCGATAAGGGTGCCCCCTAACGAACTGCTCATGCTCCTCGAACGTCGGCACGTGGTGAGAACTGATGCGGGCTTCTGAACTGCGAACCTGGAGGAGATCGTAGAGTATTCTGGTCGCTCCCGGCACATCTTCGACAAGGCCGAGTTGCCAACCGCGTTCGGGACCTGAAAGCGCAGACGCATAGTCTCGCATGTGGCTCGCCATCAATTCAGCCGCTTGAAGCCAGCGTGCGCAATCGGACCGTCAAGGAGGTCCATGACGTTCACCGCCCCATCTTCGCATTGTCTGATCAGGTCGAAGACTGGGCGGAGTTCGTCAAAATAGCCGTCAATCAGTTCCGGCGTATGGGCCAACGAGACGTAGATGGAGTTGCCGGCGAGATAGCCTTTCTTCAGCATCTCTTGTGTGATCAGCGTCTTGTAGGCCTGGGAATTTGCGCTTTTGATGGTGAATCCGCAAAGCGCTGGAAGCCCCCAATGGTCAAGCGACAAGCCAAGCTCCCCGGCGAGCGCAGTCCACCGTGCGCGAATGGCGTGACCGGTTTGGGTGATCGTGTCCCATGACCGTTCGCGTTCCATCACCTCCAATGTTTTCAGTGCTGCAGCAGGACCAATCCGCTCCGTCCAAAAGGTCGACGAGATGAAGGTGCCCTGCGCCGCCTCCATGACGGAGCGCGAACCGATGATTGCCGTGATCGCGTAGCCATTGCCCAACGTCTTGCCGAACACGGCCATGTCGGGTTCAACCCCATATTTCAGGTGCAATCCGCCAAGAGTCTCGCGGAACCCGCTGGTGCACTCATCGAAGATCAGGACGATCCCTTTGCGCGTCGCGGTGTCGCGCACATGTTCCAGAAAACCGGCGGCCGGCCCTTCATTGCGCGAGACTTCCATGAAGATGACGCCGACCTGCGGATCCGACACGGCGCGGTCGAACGCTTCCAAGTCGTTGTAGGCGAACGGGCGCACCGATCCGGTGAGCTCGCGCGGAACGCCGTTGGGCTCAAGACCTGGCAGAAGATGGCCGGCCAGTGTCTCACCCTGGGCGAGATTGGCGGCGAGATACCAATCGTGCCAGCCGTGGTAACCGCAGAACGCCACCTTGTCGCGTCCTGACGCGGCCCTTGCGATGCGAACGGCCACCGCGTTGGCCTCGCCTCCCGAGCGGCAGAACCGCGCCATGTCGGCAAACGCATGCATGTCGGTCAACCGCTCCGCGAGCCAGACTTCTTCAGGCGCGTTGAACGTCGAAAGATTGCCATTCTGCACGACCTTGGTCACGGCCGCGTCGACCTCAGGGTGCGAGTATCCCAGGGTGTTGGTGCCGACTCCCATGAGGAACATATCGGTGTAGGCGTTGCCGTCCAGGTCCCACACCCGGGTCCCCTGCGTCCGGCTGAAGTAAGTTGGCCAGTGTTCCGGCAGAAGCATCTCGGCACGCTTGGAAAGAAGCATGTTGCCGCCTGGAATGAGCTGCTTGGCGCGCCGCCAGAGGTCTTGTCCGCTGCTGCTCATGCGTTCTTCCCCCAGATATACATGGTCTGATAGCCGGCTTCGGTGAAGGACGCTGTCAAGGCGATCAAATCCGGATGTGCATCGAGAAACCTGACGATGTCCGATACCGGGATGCGCGGTGCCTGACCGGCAAACGCCTGATAGACGGCGCGGGCGAGGATGAGGTCTTCCGGGTTATCCACCGTCAGCCGCAAATCTTGCCGGACAAGCTCCGCAGGTGCGGTGTCGCGCAGAATATTGAAGGTGTCATGGTTCTCGCGCATGTAGAGCGTGCACAATTCCGACCGGTGCCGCTCCTCACCCTCACGATGGGAGCGGCGCAAGGCGTCCAGCGAGAGAAGCTCGAATCCGCAACCATCGACAATGTCGTCCAGAAACAAACCATCCGCGCCCGCGTCGACATATCGCGTCCAGGCCTCATCGACGGGTTCGAAAAAGGGAAAGGGACTTTCGCTTGTGGTGCGGAAGATGTCGGTCGCACCGGCGGCCTCCCCGCAGGCTATCAGGCGACCAAGAACATCGGTCTCGTCGCCTCGAATCCAGCGCAGACCGCGGGCCTCGGCAATCCGCTCATAGCCCGTATTCTCCGCACCCTCGGCAATGCCCAACACGACCTCGTCAATGCAGGCGATGCTATGCAGGCAGTCGATGATGTTGTCGAGAATGCAAACGCCGCGGTCCACATCCAGATTCTGTACGGGCTTGCCGTAAAGCCGGCTTCCCTGGTTGCGGCACGCCAAAGCTGCCACCAGTCTGCGCGCCATCGCCTAGCCCTCCAGATCGTTTGCGCGCAAGGGTGAGTTGGCGGCAACGTCACGCACCAATCGATGGCCGATGGACTGGTCCAGATCCGTGAGCGGATTGCCGATCGCCGCGCGCTTCAAGACCAGATCGGAGGCTTCAACAAGCTGGCCCGCCTGCAAGGCATGGGCACTGACCACATGGCGCCGGATCATTTTGCGGTAGCTCTTTTCAGCCTCAGACATGCCAAAGTCCGCGCTGTCGGCCGTGACACCCAAGGCTGAATCGACGCCGCGCAAGGTGGTCGCGAACTCGGCGAACTGGTCAGGGTTCAGCGCTGATTCAAAATCCTCCAACTCCATGTTCCGCCCTAGCGTCAGGTGCTTCTCGATGACCCGTGCGCCTTTGCCCAGCGCCGCGGCAGCCAGCGCCATGCGCAGGGCATTCTCGGGATCGGCATGATCGGCAAACCCGACCGTGACGTTCGATGCGTCTGCAAAGCGCTCGCACAAAACCCCTACCCGGTCGATCTGGTTGGTGTCCGTCGGTGTCGGATAGGCCTGAAAACCCAAAAGCACAACGACCTTCTTGTCGGCCAGAACGGCCAATGCGGTGTCGATTTCGTCCAGATGCGCTCCGCCGGCGCCCAGCATGACCTGCGGCACGGAACTGGCGGCAACATCGCGCAAAAGGCCGGGATTCGCGATATCGGTGCCGTGCAGCTTTACCGTCTCGACGCCGATCCGTGCAGCCAGGTCCAAGCTTCTGCGGCCGAAGATATCGACCTGCAGGGCAATGCCCTCGGCACGGCATTGGTCGGCCAGGCTTTGCCAGGTTTCATCGCTCATCTCGAGCCCGCGAAACAGATCGTAATACTGGTAGTCAGGCGTCGCCAGTTCATCGGCGAACACGAGCTGAAACTTGACAGCATCGGCTCCCGACTTGGCCGCTGCGCGGATCAAGAGCGCCGCCTGGGCGGGATTGCCCTCGAATCCTTGCGCCACTTCGGCAACGATCTGAAGTCCAGGCAGTAGGTTGTGCGTCATAAGCTGTTCCATCTAATCGGCGTGAGCAGGTCTGTGTCCTGTCCATGAAAAACCGGCCTTTGCAAATCCGTTCTCTGCGAGACCTCGTCCACGGCCTGGGCGATAGCCCGCAGTTGCGCTTCGGTGTCAACGCCAACGACGATGCGCTCGATCCCGGGAGCGGCCAAAACGCAAAAAGCGGCAGCCTGGAGCGGCGTCAGCCCATGCTTGGCCCGCCACTGATCCCACGCCCGCCACACCTGTGCCCACCGGTTGAATTTCGCCGGCCGGTCATTGGGCGCCATCAGTAGAAGGCCCTGTAGAAAGGCCGAACGGCTGTGGATCCGTATCTGGCGTTCGGTCAGGCGGGCGGTCCATCCGCTGTCTTCCAGCCGCGTGTCGAGCGCATTCACAGGCGCCTGAATCAGACCGACATGCAAGTCTTCAGGATAGTTCTCGAGCTCCGTCGGACTGTAGACCGAAATACCCATTGCGCCAATCGTATCGGCGGCCTGAAGATCTGCGAGCGCGCGTCCAAGAGCATCGCCCGTTGATCCGCGCGCGTCGGATGACCGATGAAAAAGAACGGCCTCCAACCGTTCGACGTTCAAGCGCCTCAAGCTGCCCACGACCAAACGCTCGACAAAACCCGCCGGATCGGCGTGTGCATTCTTGGCGACCGAACCCTCCAGCGGTGGAAGTTTTGTCACGACGCGAAAACCCGACACACCGATCTCACCTAGAACGCTCTCACTGGTGCCATAGGCGACCGCGGTGTCGAGCGTGTCGATCCTCAACGCCCGCGCACGACGAACGATGCGCTCGGCTTCGGCCATCGTGACCTGTCCTGCAGAATTGGCGACGCCATAATCGAGTCCAAACTGGACGGTGCCGAGCGCAAGCTTCAACCGACGATCTCTTGCAGAGCAGTGATCACGTCGCTTTGCTGGGCGTCCGTGAGGTCGAAAAAAAGCGGGATGCTCAGCGCATCCTGGTAGTACTTCCACGCGTGCCCGTAGGATTTAGGATCAAAACCGCGTTGGCGATAATAGGGGTGAGCTGGCACCGGAACATAGTGCACCTGTGATCCGATATCCCTGGACCTCAAAGCGCGCATCAGATCTCCACGGCTTATGCCGGCAGCGGCGTAATCGATCCGGACCACATAGATGTGCAGGCCGGAGCGTTCGCGCGCCATTGGCTGGGCCGGGCTCAGGTTGGTGAATGAGCTAAATGCCGCATCATACACCGCAGCAAGCTGCTGGCGCCGTGCCAGAAACCGATCCAGTTTCTTGAGCTGAGACAATGCCAAAGCACACTGAATATCGGTGATGCGGTAATGGTGGCCCAGTTCCTGCATTTCGTAATACCAGGGATTGAGCTTGCCGTTCTCAAAAGCCAAATCCGATCCGACCATACTGTCGTTGAGTTTGTTGATCCCGTGACTGCGGAGGCGCAACAGACGGCGATACAGGTTCTCGTCATTTGTCGTGATCATACCGCCTTCACCGGCAGCGATCGCTTTGACAGGATGAAAGGAGAAGGCTGTCATGTCGCCGTAGGTGCCTGAGCCGACGCGGCTACCATCGGAATAGCGCGCACCAAGGGCATGCGCCGCATCCTCGACCACCAGAGCACCGGCTTTACGCGCCAAGTGGCCAATGCGCTCCATATCGCACGGCAAACCGCCAAAATGCACGGGGGAGACGACGCCTACATCATCAGCTTCCGCCAAAACCGCCTCAAGGGCGTTGGGATCCATATTGACCGTCGACGGATCGATATCGCAGAAAGCGATTGTACCACCACAATACAGCGCAGCATTGGCGCTGGCGACAAACGTTATTGGAGATGTCACCAGCTTTCGGCCCGGTCTGATATCAGCAGACAGGGCTGCAAGGTGAAGCGCTGCCGTGCAACTGGAGACCGCGACCGCATAGCGCGAGCCGACATAGTCCGCCACCGCAGTCTCAAAGGCCTCAATCATGGGGCCTTGTGTTAGAAGCCCGGCTTTGAGGATCTCGGTAACCGCTACTATATCGTCCTCTTCCAGATGGTGGCGGCCATAAGGTATCATAGCGCTCGGATCTCCTCGATGGGCGGCTGCTCAGCCTCGGCCTTTAGTTGTTCTATCTGGTCGGTGAGAGTGCCCATGCCGTGGCCCAGAAGACGGCGCAAGCGTGCGTTTGACAAAGCCATGACAACAGGGCGGCGCACGAGGTTTTTCTGGGCGGACAGCCTGCTGGACTTTATCGACAGGTCTGAATAACCGAACTGCCGAGCGACAGCCTGTCCAAATGCAAGTTTGGTCAGAACATCGTCCCCGGTTGCGTGCACGATACCGCTTGCTTTCTTCTCCACGAGGCGCAATGCCGCCTTGATCAAGGGGGCTATCAGGACCGGCGTATAGTGTACATCGCCAAACAGCGGGATCGACTCGCCCGCTGCCAGACTTTTTAGGATCCAGTCGCTGAACGAAGGCCTATAGGACGGTCCCCAGCCGTAGAAATTCGTTCGAAGAACGAGGGCTTCCGGGCAGGCTTTCAGCACAAGTTCTTCCGCCGCCGCTTTTGTGCGGGCATAGACATTTATCGGTTCGACGGGGTCGGTTTCGCTGTAAAGCTCGGCGTCACCGGAAAATAAATGATCCGTCGAAATATGAATCAACCGAGCGCCGCGCCGCGCCGCCGCTTGCGCGACTTGTTCGGCCAAAAAGGTGTTCTCATACTTCGCCCGTTCTGGTTCAGCCTCACACGTCTCGACGCTGGTAAGCCCAGCCGTGTGAACCACAAGATCAGCATTGCTCGCGCGGAGGGCTTCATCGAAAGCTGCTGGATTCGCCAGATCAACCGGGCGCGCAGTGATGGCCGAGGGCACATGCACCCGTCGGTGGGTAGCGACTGTGACCTGCCACCTGGTTTTACAAGCCTGAGCCCAATGCAGGCCCAGAAGGCCCGTGCCGCCTGTAATGAAGATACCACTATCGGTTCGCATCGCTACTCTCTAAAGAACTCTATCGGCGGCGAAAAGTGCGGTTAGCGAGCAAATCGAGGACATAGGCATGCTGACCAACTACGCGTGAAATGCCCAGGCATGCAAGGTCGCAGTGCGGTACGCCTCAAGCTGCTTTGAGATGTTGCGCGAATCGTTGCCAATCATGGTTGGATGATGCAAAGGGGAAGCATCTTCATCAGAACCTGCCAGTTGCTGCCAACAGTGATCCAACGGCGCTGTTGTTCAAAGACTTAATCGTTGGTTTTGGCATATAGAGCCAGTCGTGACCGCTTAGCGATAAAATGTCTCTCTGAAAGAACATGACCTTGGTATCTGCCCAGCTTTTCCATGTTGTCGAGTCCCCATCATGATTTTCGACCCCAGCAAGCTTTCACGAGCAAAAAAATCGGCCCTTATTTTCGGCACTGATTTATTGCTGTTGCCCATCGCTTTCTGGGCCGCCTTTGGCTTCAGGCTCGGCATCTTTGATGCTGATGGCTGGTTGGGACTTTTCAATCCATTTGAACGCGTGGAAATTCTCGACAGCCTCTTCGTGCTGGGCGCGTGTGGGCTGCTTCTGTTCTTTTTTAAACTCCATCGCATCAAAATGCACGCCATCGATCTGGATGCGATATTTCGGATAGCTGGTTTCTCGCTCAGTATCATGCTGCTCGCATCGGTCGGCGCATTTTTCCTTCAAGCAGGTTTCCCGCGCTCGGTTCCGATTTATTTTGGTGCGATCTTTTTCATTTTGGCGATCATTACGCGCCTTATCGCGCTTCGCTTGCTGCAAGCCTTATCAGTCCTCGGAGAAAACCGTGTTCCAGTGGCGATCTACGGCGCGGGGTCCGCAGGCATTCAGTTGGCTGCATCGTTAAAACAGTCGCGTGAAGTCGTCCCTGTCATGTTTGTCGATGACAATCCAGCTTTGCACAATCTGATTGTTTCCGGCACGCGTGTGAAGCCGCCATCTGTGTTGGAAAAAGCGGCTCAAACGGGCCGGATCCGGCAGGTCTTGATCGCCATTCCATCCCTTTCGATCAGCCGCAAGGCTGAAATGATTGAAAGGCTCAAAGCCATCGGCTGCGATGTGAAGGTTGTTCCGTCATATGTTGACCTTGTGTCGGGAAAGAATACGGTCAGTGACCTGCGCACGGTGACAACCGACGAGCTCCTGGGACGCGACAGGGTCGACCTCAACACGCCCGAGATTACAGAAGCCTATACTGGTCGCTGCGTCATGGTCACTGGCGCAGGCGGTTCAATCGGCGCGGAACTTTGCCTGCAACTCTTGAACTGTCAGCCGTCAAAAATCGTTCTGTTCGAAAGAAGCGAGCCAGCTCTTTACGAGATTAACCGCCTGATCAAGCCGGGGTCTGGTGAACGGGGTGTAGCGGTCGAATCTTGCCTGGGCTCCATTACTGACCTAACAGCCATTCAGGCCGTTTTGAAGCAGCATAGCGTTGATGTCGTCTTGCACGCAGCCGCATACAAACACGTACCCATTATTGAGGAAAATGAGGTAGAAGGTGCCCGCAACAATGTCCTGGGAACCAAGATCGTCTGCGATGCCGCCGTTGCTGCCAACGTTGAACGGTTCATTCTCATTTCCACCGATAAAGCCGTTCGACCGACCAATATCATGGGCGCCACAAAGCGACTGGCGGAACTGGTCGTCAGCGACGCTCAAAGACGGTGTCAAACAACCCGGTTCTCAATGGTGCGATTTGGCAACGTGCTGGGGTCATCGGGCTCGGTGGTCCCTCTTTTCACCAAACAGATTGCGGACGGCGGGCCAGTAACCGTCACTCATCCGCAGGTCACTAGGTTCTTTATGACCATACCGGAAGCAGCGCGATTGGTCTTGCTGGCTGGAGCCTACGCCGAGGGAAACGACCTATTTGTGCTCGACATGGGAGAGCCCATCAAGATCATGGATCTTGCGCGTCGTATGATCGAGCTGTCCGGTCGAACGTTGCGTGATGCTGTGCATCCCGATGGCGACATCGAGATCGAATTGATCGGCATGCGGCCTGGCGAGAAGCTGTATGAAGAGTTGCTGATCGACAACAAAACCCTGATCAAGACCCCTCACGAAAAGATTTTACGAGCGCAGGAAAGCGGTCAACCTGAAAGTGAAACCAAATCGATGCTCGAACAGGTGAGCTTGGCTGTGGAGCGGCGAGACCGCGCATTGGTCCGGGCCGTAGCTAGGAACTACGTGACGGGGTTTCATAGCAATCAAACCGGCGAGCACACGCTGATCCAGTTTCCGGGGCAGAAGCAGCCAGCTTAGCCAGCGCCCGATAACGTCGATTCTCAGGGCACCTCACCCGGTTATGGTGTAGCTCCCTGCAAAACACCACGGTCCAAATTTGAAATGGATGCTTGCGCCTCGGCGTTTTTCCTCGCTTGCACCCGAGCTAATCGCCCAACACAATTACGGCCAATCCGGAGAACTTTATTCCACGCGTCTAAGGTATCCACGTGGGGCGACACTAATTTGCAATTTTGCGTCTATGTCGTGGTCGATTTCAAACAAGGATGTTTCATCCAGATAGGAATCAACCGCTGTCATGGGATTGTCCCCGACCTCCCAGGGTCTGTCTTTAAAGGGTTCTGAAGGGAGTTTTTCTACCACGGTGTCAAACACGACGCAGTAGCTTTGCGCACTTGTCATGGGGCCATACGCCCGTAGCTCTTGTAGCACATGATCATGCGTGTGATTGCTGTCCAGAAAGACCATCACGCGTTCCGCCCGCGCGGCACGCGTTGCCACTTTGTCGATGATGTCCGCAGCCACAGAGGACCCCTGAAGCATCTCGATCCGGCCAGACATCGGATGCTGCTCAATAGCTCTTCGATTGTGCGCACGGATGTCGATGTCCACGCCCAGAACCCGTCGCTTGGGATTCTTGGGATTCAAAACTTCGTTGTTCTCGATCGCATCGCAGTAATCCAACAGCGCCAGCATGGATGCCGAGAGGATCAATGAGCCTCCATGCGCAATTCCGGTCTCAATGATGAGATCAGGTTTCACACGCCAAATGAGTTCCTGAACCGCCACCATGTCTTGCGGGTATTGGATAATGGGGCGACCCATCCAAAAAAAGTTATAGGAATAGTGCGACGCGATTGACGCTTGCAAAAATCGGTCTCGTGCCGTGCAAAGTTGGTCATTGGTTTTGGCAGCCGCGAGCCTTTCCGCAACTTCTGCATTAAAATCGGACATATCAAAGGGCCTTGTACTGGAGGTGCTTTGGCGAACTTTGGCGTATCTCTTCCAGATAGTTGGGGTTCATGACCTGTACCACGCTGCCTTCAGACAGATCGGCCAAGCCCTCTTCTGGCGACATCACGCGCAATCCCGTTCCCGGAAGAAAATGCCCCTGCTTGGCGGGGTTGATGTCGATCACCCGACCGATCTTGCAACCGGCGCGTTCCATGAAAAGGCAAAAAATGACGCCTTTGGATGCCCCACCCCATACGGCAATTGGGGGAGACGAGGTTGCGGCCTTTGTGAGGCTGTCTACAAAATCTTCTGGAAAGTGCACTGCATCCAAGGGGACGTAGGTGGGTCGCCGAAGCGTTGAGAGATCACCAACAACTCTAAGATATTGGCCGCCAAATGTGCGGTCAGCATGAACGAGACGACCAAAAATGCGTTTGAAATCGTTCAAACGAAAGTAGTTGACATGCTCGTAGAACACGTCAAACCACGCACGGTTCTCCAATATCCAGTCCAGACAGGGGACCTCAATGTAAATCAGGCCCTCATTGCCGTTTGCCGCGGCGAGCTCAAAGAGAAAGCTCACAGGGTCCTCAACATGTTCCAGGACGTGGCGCAAAATGAGCCCGCGCCCTTTGATATTCAGATCGCTTGAGAAATAGACCTTTTGCACAAGTGGGCTGTCCCCTTCATAAGTCGGGTCAAAACCTTTTGCTTGCGCCCCACGGCCCCAGAGATAGTCTAAAAAAAGCCCTTTGCCGCAGCCAATTTCAATCAATCCATCGCGACCAATTTTTTCAAGGATCAAATCGGCGACGTCGCTCAGATGTTCAGCAAAACGCCGACTGTTTCCCTGTTCATTTTGGTAAGCAGCGTCATAGTCCATCAGCGAGGCGTCAAACGCCGCATTGCGCACCAATCCGGTGGCAAGGTCCTCGACAAGTCGCATCTGGCCTTTAGGACAATCGCGCCCAGCCTGGGCACTTTCATACATCCGGTTTTGAAAAATGGGCAGATCGCTCTGGCGGTAGAGTTCACGTGTGGTTTCGGTCATCTACGATCTTTTCGTCAGGAACATAGGGGACCCCAGTGATGACTGGTGGGTCGCCAATCCGGTCCGGTAGGGCACCGAAGCGAAGCAGGTCTTCTCGCCCCAAGGGTGCAGCGATGCTGCGCGCAAGGTCTGCCAAGCTTTGGTTCTGCCCGGAGCAGACGTTTACTGCGCCTTGGGTATCGTCCAAGCAGAGGTCCGCGATCAAACGGCCGGCTTTTTCCACATGCAAATAGTCGCGAACCTGTCGGCCACTGGACATTTTTGCCGGCTTGCCCGCTTCGAGTTGCGCTTTGATGTGGGCAACAAACCGGCGAGCGTCCTCGCCTTCACCATACAAGTAAAACAAACGTGCCCAGGCAAAGGATAAACCGGCCTGCTCAAACGCACGCGACAAAGCCAGATAAGCCGCAGCCTTTGCCGCGCCGTATGGCGTTGATGGTGCAAGCTTTGTTTCCGACGACAGCGGCATTTCCGCGGTCAGATCATACTCAAAACAGGTTCCCAGTCCGACAAACCGTGGAACGCCAGCCTCGAGCGCAGCTTGCCCTAATCGCACCGTACCCATGAGCGCCGCCAGGTTTTTTGGCGAGGTAACGTAGGTCCCATGCTCAACATACCAGGCAGCGTGAACAATGGCATCAACGCTGTCCATGGCACGGGCAAAAAAAGCAGGGGTTTCGGCAAACAGGTCCGCAGTCTGAACGCGCTCAACCGCTGCGGAAGGGAGCGGCTTTTCACCGCGCACGATTGCCCGGATATCAATGCCTCGGGCGATCATGGCATCAACAATGGAGCGCCCGACGAAACCCGTGGCTCCTGTAAGTAGCACTTTCATGCCGGCGTCACATGCAGTTCAGGCACCGCGGTCACAAAGCGCGTGCCCTTCGCGGATAGCTCGGCTAGCTGTTCTTGTATTTCAGATGAGATATTCCAGGGCAGAACAAGCACATAGTCTGGCGGATTCTGATGTAGCGCTGCTGGCGGATGGATCGGGATGTGACTGCCCGGCAAAAACATGCCTTGCTTGGCCTCGGCAGCATCGCAAACAAAGGGCAAAAGGTCCGGCTTAACGCCGGCAAAGTTCAAGATTGTATTGCCCTTAGCCGCCGCGCCGTAACCCGCCACGGTTGAACCTTGCTCTTGCGCTTCCAACAGGAACTGGAGCAGCCGGTTCTTGATGCCCTCGGCGCGCTTCTGGAAACCCTCGTAGAAGGAAGCCGTTTCCATGCCGCGCTTACGTTCCTCGTCCAGGATAGCCGTGACAGATGAACTGATCGGGTGGTTTGAGTCCTTCAGACATCCGTATATCCGCAGCGACCCTCCATGAGTAGGCAATTCCTCCGCATCAAACACGCGAAGACCGGCGCGCTCGAAAATCCGTTGTGTTGTTACCAGCGAAAGGTAAGAGAAATGTTCGTGATAGACCGTATCAAACTGGCCAAACTCAACCAGCTTCATTAGGTGCGGGAACTCAAGCGTGACCACTCCATCTGGCTTTAGTAGCAGTGCAAGACCCTCTGTGAAGTCGTTCACGTCTGGTACGTGCGCAAAGACATTGTTTCCGATAACCAGATCGGCGGCGCGATCGCTTTCAACAAGCTCACCTGCCAGCGCTGCTCCGAAAAAACGTCGTAGCGTTGGCACACCGCTTTCCTCTGCGGCATCGGCGGTGCTGTCAGTCGGCTCGATGCCAAGGCAGGGAATGCCATTTGCGGTGAAGTTTTTGAGGAGGTAGCCATCATTGGAGGCAACTTCGACAACGAAGCTTTCTTTTCCTAAGGCCAATCTCGACGACATCGCGTTGCAATATCCCTTCGCGTGGGCCAACCAACCTTTCGATGTGGACGAGAAATAGGCATAATCTGACGTGAACACCTCGTCCGCAGCCGTGTAATCCTCTGTTTGTACAAGCCAACACGTCTGGCAGACGTACAGCCGCAAGGGATACGTCGTTTCGGGCCGCGATAGTGCCTCCAACGGCAGGTATGCGTTGGACGGTGGCTGGTAGCCGAGGTCGAGGAAATCAAGCGAAAGCGGCGCGCCACAAAACCGGCAGCTCATTGGGATATGCCCTGAAAATCTCTCATGAGAGGCAACGCCTTATCGCGCGCAGATCGCTCCACAATGGGCATCGGCCAATCGATGCCTAGCATCGCATCAAGTGCGTTCACACCGCCCTCCGCCGCAGCGCTATGCGCGGAGCTGTGCAGGTAGAGCATCTCTACGTTATCCGTCAATGTCAGGAAGCCGTGAGCATATCCCTCCGGAATGATGAGCGCGTTGTGAGCATCGCCAGACAGTTCTGCGCCGAACCATGCGCCATAGGTAGTTGCTCCAAGCCGTAGATCGACGGCCACATCGAATACCTTTCCAGACAGGCAGGTCACGTATTTGCATTCTGCATGGGGCGGATATTGAAAATGCAGCCCACGCAAGGTGCCACGACTGAGTGTGCGCGTGCGGTTAATCTGCTCGACAGCGCGACCACCCCAGGCATCGATCTCATCGATGCAGAAAAGGCGCTCCAAAAACCCACGAGTATCACCAATTGGATTGCGCTTGAGGTGAACCACACCATCAAGGGGAGTTTGCTCGGCAGTGAAACGACTGCTCATGCCGCCTCATAGTCCGTAACTTGCGATAGCGTAACGTCCAGCATGTTTGACCCGGCTTTCCATGCAACGTGCCAGTCAAGCAAACGCGCCAATGCCGTATCTATCTGCCAACGAGGAGACCAGCCCAATCTTGCCCGCGCCTTGGTGCTATCAAGCGCCAGGCTTTGCGCCTCTTTAGGATGCGAATCTTCTGAAAGGGTCCACGACGCTTTGGGGAGCTTGTCACACAGTGTATCGGCGATTTGCCGGACCGTGATGATATCATGCGGACCTGGACCAAAATTCCAGGCTTCGGCGAAACATGAGCCTTTCTCCACCAATGCCTGGGCTAGCGTCATATACCCAGACAGCGGCTCAAGAACATGCTGCCATGGTCTGGTCGCTTCGGGATTTCGCACAACAAGCGGTTTCCCCTGGTCAGTTGCGCGCAGAAAATCGGGCAGGAGCCTGTCATCGGCATAATCGCCGCCGCCAATTACATTGCCAGCACGTGCCGTTGCCACGGCCACACCTGTATCGGCAAAGAAGGCATTGCGGTAGGATTCGGTAATGATTTCAGCGCACGCTTTACTGGCCGAATATGGGTCGTGACCGCCCAGAGCCTCATTCTCCCTGTACGGCCAAGCCCACTCTTGATTTTGGTAGCATTTGTCGGATGTCACGTTCACAAGCGCTCGAACGTCAGAGGTGGCGCGTATCGCTTCGAAAAGCGACACTAGGCCCATGACGTTGGTTGACATAGTTTCTGATGGATCGCGATAGGATGCGCGAACAAGGGGCTGCGCGGCGAGATGGAACACAATCTCCGGTTTCGCTTGCCGCAGGGCCATCGCCAGCGCTTGTCCGTCGCGGATATCCGCTAGGGTTTCGCCGGCCAACCGCAATGCCACATCAGATGTGGCGTACACTCCGCTTGCATGCTCAGGCGGCAAGGCATAGCCAAAGACGTCGGCGCCCATGTGCGCCAACCAGAGCGCAAGCCAGCCACCCTTGAAGCCTGTGTGACCTGTCAGAAATACTCTGCGGCCAAACCAAAATTCACTGCTCAATCCCAAACCTTCCAGGGTGCTTTGCCCGAGGCCCACAACTCTTCTAACGCAGTCCGTTCACGCAAGGTGTCCATTGGCTGCCAAAATCCCGAATGCGCGAAGGCCATGACATGCCCACCTTCCGCCAACTGCCTAAGGGGCTGGCCTTCCCAAGGTGTTGAGTCATCCTCAATGAATTCTATCACCCTAGGCGAGAGCACAAAGAAACCTCCGTTGATTAAGGCCCCATCTCCCCGTGGTTTTTCGACAAAACCTGACACTTGTCCTCGCGAGATGGCGAGTGCTCCGTAGCGCCCAGGCGGCTGGACAGCGCATACAGTCGCAAGCTTCCCATGAGATCGGTGGAACTCAATCTCCGCTGTAAGGTCAATGTCTGCTAGACCGTCACCGTATGTAAAACAGAAAGCCTCTTCGCCCAGCAAATACGGCGCAACCCGCTTCAGCCTTCCTCCAGTCATCGTCGCTTCGCCAGTGTCGACCAGGGTAACTCGCCACGGCTCAGCCTTTTGCTGATGAACCTCCATCTTGTTTTGCGCCATATCGATCGTGACGTCAGACATATGCAGAAAGTAATTGGCGAAATATTCCTTGATTACGTAGCCCTTATAGCCACAACACACGATAAAGTCGTTCATCCCGTGTGCTGAATAGCTCTTCATTATATGCCAGAGGATAGGTCGCCCGCCGATCTCTATCATAGGCTTGGGGCGCAGATGAGTTTCCTCCGAGATTCGGGTGCCTAAGCCACCCGCAAGGATAACAACTTTCATCTGGATCGACCTCGTGCTCAATTTGCAGTTGAACGGCGCGATTGCCATTCAGAGCCGGATGGGTTTCAGGCAATTGGTTTGGGTTGTATGCTTGACGCCGAGGAATGGCATGTCTCATCATCTCCAAGGCATGTCTACTCTGCCATAGGTTTACCCAACCGGTGCGCCAGGCAGCGGCCGATGCATCAACGGTTGTTTTTTGAGGATCTTTGCGCCGCTCCAAGTCTGGGACCGAGTCGGGGCGTGGGAGATACGGTAACCTTTACACACAATGCGGTAGTGGATTGCGCACCCCTTAACGCCCCCTAAGGCTCAGTTTGAGAAGATCTGAGCGCGAGTGAATGCGCTTGTCCAGCCATAGCGGCGCCAGCACCAGTGCCGTCCACCTCTCTATAGGTCCCAGATCGGCCTCTTCGATCTGCTGAAGCAAAACGCGCTGCGCCTTTTGCCTACGCCTGCGCATCGCGCTGGTAGGGTCAAGCGAGGGGCCGCGTGTAGCACCGATGCGTTGGGTAAACCTTGCCTGAGAATCCGCCCGCACGGACTGACTGAAGAGTACTGGAAGAAGGGTAAGATGATCCCAGCCCCACAGTTCTCCATAATCTGCGCCAACGCTGTCAAACGCATCTTTAAGCGTTTGGCGATGCCAGAGCCCATATATCCAACTTGCATGTGCTCTCATCATGAGGTCCTTGACCATGCCAAAACCTCGCCCGCCGCTCAATTTGCGGGGTGGGTGAGCTAGCCGGCGTCGAACGCTACCATCAGGCTTGACCCGCAGAGTTTCGACTTGCGCCACCGCTAGGCGGCAAGTGGGGTCTGTGAACTGCGCCTGCAATCGCTCGACATAATCTGCAGAGGATAGATCATCGTGGGCGCGCCACATGAAAAGTTCGTCCGAGGCTTGCCTGAGCAACCAGTCAAAGTTTGCAAAAGCATCACTGGTCTGAGCATGACGGTGATGCTCAAAATTGTCATAACGGCTAGCATAGTCTTGGCAGATATCAGACGTGCCGTCGGTTGACGCATTGTCGGAGATTATCACGCGGAATTCTGCCGCGCTCTGGCCCGCCAAGCATTCCAGGCATTCACCTATCAGTTGGACCCCATTGTACACCGGCACTCCAATTGTTGTTCGCAATTCTTAGTCCTTTTGGGCACACACTTTCGTCGTCGTTCAGCACGGTCAGATTGCAGCCGACGCAAAGCGTGGGGCTGGTTCTGATCGGTAACGAAAACGAGGTGTTAGGCGGGTTTCTAACAATCCGCGCTCGAGATGGCTGAGCATAACTCCGGCTGCCTTTCAATCATTTGGGGCGTTTGCAAGCTGCTTTCTGTCCCCTTGCGGTCATGATTTCCATTCTGGATATCGTTGTAAACCCAAGCGACATGAGTGGGCGTCCTTCGCCGATCTACTCCATAGCCACAATCGGCGGAAAGTAGGTCGCCTCATCCCCGTCCTTCCAGGTTGGGTACTTGTCCATGATGGCCGTGAAGCGTTGAGAATCCAAAAATCGTTCCAGCCAGGCCTGAAGATTTGGCCAGGGTTGGGCGTCAAACCAGTCTTTATCGATGAACGCAAATTGCCGCACAAACGGGAGAATGGCGTTGTCGGCTAAGCTCTCGCGACCAAACATCCAACTGTCGATCTGGGCATTGAGATCAGACAAAAAAACCGAGGCCTTGTCGCGTTCCGCATTAGGGTCGGTGCCTGGATAGCGGGTTTCATACTTGGTGCGATCAAGCGCTTGTTTGAACGGTCCGTCAGCCCGCTCGATCCAAGCGTGGCCCTCATCGGGCATGGCAAGCCAGCCGTCCGGATCGTTTTGCTTCAAAGCCCACAGCATCACGTCCAGGCTTTCATCGATCACCTCGGTCGGTGTGACGAGGCATGGCACCGTCGCGCTGGGTGACACATCCAAAAAGGCTTGCGGCTTGTCGCGCAGCACGACCTCGCGCAGTTCGACTTCAACACCTGAAACCAGCAAGGCAAGGCGCGCCCGCATGGCGTAGGGGCAGCGGCGAAAGGAGTAGAGGACAGGCGTCATGACGGCGTTGGTTTACACTGCAGCGACCGATCAAAGAAGAGCTGTCAACGCGAAACGCTCTAGCGCAGCAACCAAGAAGCGGTGTCTTCGTCCGTCACAAGATGTGTGGCATACCCGCCGTGCAGCGCAGCTTCGATAGCCTCGCGTTTGCTTTTGCCACAGGCGACTAACATACGCATGGCGATGGCGCGTAATTGGTCTAGCGACGCGCCGACCAGCCGACCTGTTAACGGGCCGTCCAGCCAGTTGCCATCCTTGTCGATGAAGTGCCCCCAGAACACGCCTTTGGCGCCCATTGCCACATAGGTGTCGAGCTCATCCTGCGTGGCCATGCCCGAGCCCACCAGGGTGAGCGGGTGGCTCAGACTACCAACCGAGAACAATGCTTTGGTGAGGTCTGCGAGCTCGTTCAACTGCCGGGCAATGATCGGTTCCTCGCGCAGTTGCGATGCCAGATCAACCGAAGACACAACCGCAGGCGCGTGCAGCGTGCGGCACGGCGCCAGTGTGCGCCGGGCAATCTCAATCGTGCAGGCTTCAGGCGCAAACAGCGCGTTGAAATCCATCGACCCGATCAGTTGGTAGCAAGTGAGACCCGGCACCGGCCCGTTGGGAAACGTGTTCGCCACATGCTGGATGGTCTCACCCCAAGCGATGCCAAGCTTGTCGCGCGGCTCCAGTAGATCACGCATGGCCGAGGCTGCCAGTTGCCCAACCCGTTCCAGCACACCTTCGTCGCGCTGCGGCTCCACATCATTATGCGCAATGTAGCAGTCTGTCAGGCCATACCGCTCTGTCAGTTTGCGCGAAAGCGGCGAGGCGGTGAAGCTTTCGCCGCGAATGCGGATATCGACAATGCCAAGGTCACGGGCGAGCCGCAGATAGTTCACGATGGTTGCACGCGACAGACCAATGCGCTGGGCGATCTCGCTCTGCGTCAGCCCTTCGCGGTAGTAGAGCATGGCCACATGGGCGAGCTGCGCCTCGGAGTGGCTGGCATCCTTGGCTGTCTTCCCGTCCGGCATTCAGACTCCTACCTCAAAGCGGCTTCGATGTTGCCGCCATCGACCGTTACCACATGGCCGGTGGTGCGTTCCATGTGCGCCAAGGCAGTGAAAGCATCGGCCACATGATGGGCCTCCACTTCGCGCTTCAACAGATTGCCAGCCATGTAAGAGGCTTCATCGGTGCCGCGCGCTTTGGCCCGCTCAGCGATGAAGTCATCCGTCAGAAGACCGGAGCGGATACGATCAGCGTTGACGCCATTGACCCGAATGCCCTGATCTCCAAGCTCCAGAGCAAGCTGCCGCATCAGGAAGAAGGTCGTTGCTTTGGGCATGCCGTAGGCGCCGAAATTCTTACCCGGATTCACCGCCTGTTTGGAGATGTTGAAGAGCATCTGCCCGCCACGTCCCTGACGCGCAAACAAAGCTGCTGCTTCCTTGGCAAAACGCTGATGGGAGAAGAAGTTAAGCTCAAAGGCCGCCCGCAACTGCTCATCGGTGAGATCAGCAAGCGCGCCGCTCAGCGCCGCGCCTGCATTGGACAACAAGATATCCAGCCCACCGAACCGCTGCGTCACCTGATCCATCGCCTGCTCGGCGGCATCAGGATCGGTCACATCTAGGGCCAGGCCATCATGGCTAGCGCCCAAGCTTTTCAACGCTGCGGCCAGCTGGTCCTTGTCGCGATCCACCAGAAAGACACTTGCGCCAAGGGCCGCAAACGCTTTGGCAATCGCGTGTCCAATGGCACCGCCTCCACCGGTGACCATCACCACACGGCTGGCAAAGGCGGCAGGCTTGCCCTTGCCGAGCTTGGCCTGCTCCAGTGACCAATACTCCATGTCGAAAAGATCGTTCTCTTGGATGGGTTTGAAGCCGCCAACATCCTCGCCAAAAGCACGAACCCGCAAATTCTGCTCACCAAGATCGGCAGCAATATGGGCCGCCTTGTCTGATGATCCGATGCCGATCAGCCCAAAGCCTTCTGCCCAAACCAAATTGGGGC
This sequence comes from Hyphomicrobiales bacterium, assembly GCA_017642935.1. Taxonomy (NCBI): domain Bacteria; kingdom Pseudomonadati; phylum Pseudomonadota; class Alphaproteobacteria; order Hyphomicrobiales; species Hyphomicrobiales bacterium. The sequence goes on along the minus strand of JAEPOK010000001.1, from coordinate 1,880,548 downwards.
TAGGGGAGAGCATCTTGCGGTCGTTTCCAACGCGCGCATTCTGCCGGGTGAAATAGGCCTCATACTCCGCTTTGAACGCATTGATCTTGGCCGTGATCGCCTCCTGTGAGGCAAGGTCATCCTTCGAAAGCACCAGCGGTTTGGCTTTGGTGCGGATTACATGGTCGGGAGAAGCAACGCCGCGTGTCGCCAAATCGGTGGCATCGTTACGCTCAAAGAACGTCATGACTTCCGATCCGTTGCGCAGCGCAAGGATCGGCATAGCGGCATCCGCATGGTCCGCGGCCAACGCACCGCGCAATCGTGCCAACCCGTCGGGAGCCTGGGCTGGCAAACGTACCTGAAGCGACGTTGCTTCCTGCATTTTCAGGAAATCAGCCACCTCATTGGTGTGCGAAACAATTAGATCGTAGCTGGATTTGGCATCTGGCCCGAACGCGAAATGGCCATGCTTCAACAGCAGCAAGCCCTCAACATCGGGGTTGGAATCGTAGACTTCCGCCGCCGCCTTGGCCAAAGCGAAACCGGGCATGATGTAAGGAACGATGCCCAGCCGGCCGCCGAATATCTGCCGCGCCACGTCTTCGGCGTTGGGCAAATTGGCCAGGACCAGAAACGGTGTGGCGTGGGTGTGATCGACAAAGGTGTGCGGCAGGAAGGCGTGCAGCAGCGTCTCAACGGACGGGTTCGGCGCGGTGGAATCAAGCAGGTTCTGCCGTTGGACATTGACCATCTCTTCGTCCGACAGAGCGTCAAGCGCGCGCAGCGCAAGCAGTGGGTCAAGACGAACCCCGGGCAGACCAGGCGCCTGGATGGTATCAAGATCCCAGCCTGAACCCTTCACATGCAGAACGCGCTGCGGCTCACCAAACAAATCAGGCCGCGTCACCTTCACAGACGTGTTGCCCCCGCCATGCATCACAAGGTCGGGGTTCTGGCCAATAATCTGGCTTGTGTAGACGCGATGGGCCAACACTTTATCGGCCTCGCTGGCATCGGGCCCAAGCGCATCCACCCACGCTTGCGCGTCTGCATCACTCCATCGATTGTCGATCATATCGGTTCGGCCGCCGCGCGTTCAGGAAACAGCGTGGCCAAGCCCTCTGGCGACGCCTCGCAAACGCCGCGCTCGGTGATGAGGCCGGTGACGAGACGAGCAGGGGTCACGTCAAAGGCTGAGTTGCCAAGCGGTGATCCATCAGGCGACACCTGCGCCTCGCCAATCAACCCATCTGCCAAAACGCCTTGAATGTGCGAAACTTCGCGGCCCGGGCGCTCTTCGATGGGAATTTCCTTCACCCCATCCTGCACCGTCCAATCGATGGTGGGTGAGGGCAGGGCCACATAAAACGGCACGCCATTGTCATGGGCGGCGAGCGCTTTGAGATAGGTGCCGATCTTGTTACAGACATCGCCGCGCGCCGTGGTGCGGTCGGTGCCGGTGATCACCATATCCACTTGCCCGTGCTGCATCAGATGGCCGCCTGCATTGTCGGTAATGTAGGCGTGGTTGATGCCGTGGCTGCCCACCTCCCAGGCGGTCAGCGCGCCTTGGTTGCGCGGGCGGGTTTCATCCACCCAAACATGGATCGGCAGGCCAGCATTGGCCGCGTGATACATCGGACTGGTGGCGGTGCCCCAGTCGACGGTCGCAAGCCAACCGGCATTGCAATGAGTCAGCAACCGCACCGGCTCGCCAGCGGGTTTCTTCGCCGCGATCTGTTTGATGATTTCTAGCCCGTGGACGCCGATCATCCGATTGATCTCAACATCCTCGTCAGCGATCTCGTGCGCTAGCCTCATCGCAGCGTCAGCCCGGTCGGCGGGCGCCAGCGGCTGCAAATATGTCCTACACCTGTCCAGCGCCCATTTCAGATTGATCGCGGTGGGGCGCGTGTCGTGGAGCACATCCCAGGCGCTGTTCAGCGCAGCGTCGGAGGGATCACGACGCATCTCTTCGGCCATGCCATAGGCCGCTGTCGCTCCGATCAGCGGGGCGCCGCGCACCCACATGTCGCGGATGGCTGTGGCAAAGCTTTCCAGGCTTTTCAGCGAGACGATCTTAAACGCATGCGGCAGCCAGCGCTGGTCGATGATGCGCACCTCATCGGTGTCCGCATCGTACCAGATGGAGCGGTAGTGCGTGCCATCGACTTTCATAGCAGGTCCTTTGCGTTCGTTTCCCGCGCCAACGCGATTAGCTCGTCAACGTTGGATGGGCGCTTGAGCAAGATGGCGCGACCAAGATCGAGGCTTCGCGCCTCCAGTTTGGCGCGCGCAGCGGTGTCCTCAATGGTCTCGAAATCAGCGTTGTGCGCCAGCGTTAGGATGCGCCGGTGCAGCTCCACGCCGCAAAAGCCCATCGCGTCGTTCCAGATGTGGTTGAGCAGCGCATCGCGCGCGCCGTCTGAAGACTGACCCTGATCTTCCAAAAGCGCCGGGGGATAGAGAATGCCCGTGCGTTCGTTGGCCCAGAGGTGAGCAAACTCGGCGTGGAAGGTTATGCTGGTCTCGCGCGTGACGTCGAGAAGCCAGTTCTGATAGCCGTCCAGCTCATCGGCAGAGCGATGGGCAGGCTGGCTGAAATAGGCCATCAGATAGTTCGCAATCAGCATCCCAAGGTCGAAACCAAGCGGGCCGTAAAACGCGAATTCGGGATCGATCACCTTCGTATCGGTGTCAGTGCACATCACCGAGCCGGTGTGCAGGTCGCCGTGCATCAGCGTTTCGCCGCCCGACGTGAACCGCATCAGCATGAACTGTGCGGCAGCCTTCAGCGCGGGATCGGCCCGTAGCTCATCGACGACCGGCTGAAGCTCAGGCGTGTGATGGTTGCGCTCAGCGTCATGGTAGCTGTCGGTGAACACCAACTGCTCGGTGATGTCACACAGCTCCACATTGCCAGTGAATAGAGCCGTATCAGCCTTCTTCTCGCCGGCGTTCATCGCAAGGTCAGAGCCGCGAAAGGCGGTGCGGGCGCAGAACAGCCCGAGCGCCTTGCCCAAACCATCGACACTTTCGCCCTTGATCAGCTTGCCACGCAAAATGATGTGCGGTGACAGATACTCCATCACGATCAGCGCTTGAGCTTCATCGAAATGGTAGATGTCGGGCACCATGCCAGGGTCACGTGCGGCTTGGCGTGTCAGAGCGTGAAATTCAAAGAAGGCGCGCTTCAATGGAAGCGGCCAGCTGTCGCCGACCAATCGCACATAGGGCAAGGCCTGCTTCACCACCACGCGGCCAGATGGCCCAGTGACGATGAACACCAGGTTCAAATTGCCATCGCCAACTTCTTCAACTGACCAACTGGCCGGATCGGCCCCAACGCGTGTTGAAAGGTCAGCTACGCCGACAAGCCGGCCAGGCAGCGTTTCAACGCTGAGCGCTTTATAGTCATGTGGAGTTTGAGTGGTCGCCACGGGTTCGTTCCTCCTATGCTGCACACCTCATTTGGTGGGTGCGCCTGCTCGAACCTTATTCATTAACCGCAAGTCTGGTCGTCCAATTCGCCATTTGTCAAGTGCTCTTGACTTTTGCCATTTGGGCGCTCACGATCATCCTCAGGGAGCAACCATGGACAAACCATGGGCGAACAACAAACGGGCCACCAGCCTATGCAACACGCCGCGTGCCGCGTCGTCGGAATCGAAAAAGCCTTTGGGCCAAACCGCGTTTTGCGGGGCATCGATCTTACGATCCCAGCCGGTCAGATCACCGTGCTGATGGGCGCGAACGGCGCTGGCAAATCCACATTGGTGAAAATTCTTTGCGGTGTGCATGCATGCGATGGCGGCAGCATCGAACTGTTTGGCGAATCGTTTTCCCCCGCATCCCCCAGCCAGGCGATTGAAGCTGGCGTGGTCACCGTCCACCAGTCCATCAATGATGGCGTAATCCCTGACCTTGACGTTGCTTCCAACCTGATGCTCGACCGCCTGAACGAGCCGGGTGCAGGTTTCTTCATCAACCAGGGCAAGCTGCGTAAGGATGCACGCAAAATTGCGTCGGCCATGGGCTTGGACATTGATGTGCGCACGCAGGTTTCTGATTTGGGTGTCGCCGAGCGCCAGCTGATTGCTATCGCCCGCGCCATGGCCAAGGATCCGAAAGTTCTCATCCTTGATGAGCCGACTTCATCGCTCTCGGCCACGGAAGCTGAGCGTCTCTTCAAGCTGCTCGATCACTTGCGTGAAACTGGCGTCGCGATCCTCTACATCTCGCACCGTATGTCGGACATTCGCCGCATCGCCGACCGCATCATTTCGATGCGCGATGGTCAGATTTCTGGCACGTTCGAAACCGAGCCGCTCGACTATGAAGGCGCTGTTACGGCCATGCTTGGCCATGCCATGACAGCAGTCGACATCAACGTCGCCACCGAAGGCGAGCCCGTGATCGAACTGGACGGCTTGAAGCTCTCTGAAGGCGGCGCACCGATCACTTTGACGATCCACCGCAACGAGGTGGTGGCGATCACCGGGCTGTTGGGCAGCGGCAAGACCAAGCTTGCCTCGATCCTGTTCGGCATGGAGAAGCCGCTCGCTGGCCAGATGCGTTTGGCCGGTAAGGCCTACACACCCGCCTCACCAGAAGCTGCCATCGCCGCTGGTGTGTTTATGTCGCCCAAAGACCGCGCGTCGAATGGCGTTATCCCAACCTTCGATATCACGCAAAATCTCACCTTGCCGTTCACCGCCCGCCATGCCCCTCTCTCCTTTTTGAGCAGGGCCAGCGAAAAGCGGACCACACAATCGATGATCGACCAGCTGGGCGTGGTCTGCCAATCACCCGCCGACGATATCGGCACGCTGTCGGGCGGCAACCAGCAAAAGGTGATGGTTGGCCGTTGGATGGCTGAAGCCAGTGAGCTTCTGGTGCTCGATGAGCCTTTCCAGGGCGTGGATATCCGCGCCCGCCGCGACATTGGCCGCTCCATCCGCGATACCGCCAGCGAGCGTGCGACCATCGTTTTTGCTGCCGAACTGGATGAGGCGCTCGAAATCGCTGACCGCATTCTTGTCCTTTACGAGCACAGCCTGGTGGGCGAGCACCGCAATGAGGATGTCGACTTGGGCGCTATGCTGGCGCAGGTGTCCGGTCAGGCAAACCAGTCTTCCAACATAGAAACACACGCTTCATGACAACCGACACGCAGACCTCCCAACCTGATACCGCAAAGCCTCTTCCCCCGAGTGTCGACCGGTCGCAGACGCTGGTGAACCTGGCCATCCGGTATGGTTTTTTGTGCCTGCTACTGGGTCTGATCGTCTTCTTCTCGCTCGCCACCAATGGTTTTGCGGGTCCGCGTTCTGCTGCCTTCATCTTCCAGTCCGTGGCGATCACGGGCATCTTGGCGCTTGGCGTTACCTGCACGCTGGTCGTGGGCGGCTTTGATCTTTCCATCGGGTCGGTTGCAACATCAGCGCTGATGCTCTCGGCCTACATGATGGTGGTGCTCGAACAGTCGGCGTTTGTGGCCGTGCTGGCCTGTCTGATGATGGGGGCCTTTGTTGGCCTCATCAACGGTCTGTTGATTGTGAAAATGCGCGTTCCAGACCTTTTGGCGACGCTTGGCATGATGTTCCTGCTAATCGGCTTACAGCGCATCCCGACCGAGGGGCGCTCCATTTCCACCGGCATGACCTTGCCGGGTGGCGACGTGGCTGAAGGCGTCTTTTCGCCCGCTTTCCTTTGGCTGGGCCGGCACCGGTTTGACTTCGTGCTGGAAGATTTGATCCCGGTACCGGTGATCGTATTTCTGATCGTCGGACTCCTGGTCTGGGTGTTTTTGGAACTTACCCGTCATGGCCGCCTGATGTACGCCATCGGCTCCAATGAGCGCGCCACCGCGCTCGCTGGCACCAATGTTAATCGCTACAAGATCACTGCTTACATGATCTCCGGCGTCATGGCCTCCATCGGAGGTATCTTGCTGGCCGCTCGTCTCGGGCGTGGCGACATCGCCTCTGGCAACAATCTGCTGCTCGACAGTGTGGCGGCCGCCTTGATCGGTTTTGCTGTGCTCGGCGCTGCCAAACCCAACGCCTTCGGCACGGCCATTGGTGCGCTGTTCGTCGGCGTTTTGTTGCAAGGCCTCACCATGATGAACGCGCCTTACTACACCCAGGATTTCGTCAAAGGCGGCGTCCTTGTCGTCGCGCTCATGTTCACCTTTGCCCTTTCCACGCGCAAGCGTGGCGGGGGGCATTAAGCGCCATCTGAAAAGTGGGAACCGGTTTTCGGAACAATGGCGCGTCAGACAAAGAAACAGAGCAAGCGCGCATGCGCGCTTGCTCGAACCGGGTCATACACCCGCAAAAAGACCGAACTTGAAAAGGGAGAAACTCCAATGATCGGCACAAAACGAACTTTCATGAAAATGGTGGCCGGCGCGCTTGTCGCCTCCACCGGCATGACCGGCGCTGCGCTCGCCCAGGACATGCCTGCCCCGTTTGACAATGCTGGCGACGTGCAAATCGCACTGGTGCGGTATCTCTCCACCGGTGATTTCTTCCAGGCCTATCTGGCAGGCGTTGAGGCCCAATCCGAAGCGCTCGGCGTCGATCTACGTGTCTTTGACAGCCGTCAGGATGCGGCGTTGCAGGCCGACATGGTCGACCAAGCCATCGCGCTTGGTGTGGACGGCATCATCATCCAGCATGGTTTGACAGAGTCGATGCGTGAGGCTGCCCAACGTGCCGTCGATGCAGGCATTCGTGTTGTCGCCTTCGATGTTAACGTGGAAAATGAATCCATCCCGCAGATCGAGCAGTCCGATTATCTGCTTGGCCGCATGGCGCTGGATCAGGCGATTGAAGACAATGGCACCGAGTGGACTGCAGGCTACGTCTACGTGCCCGGCATCGCGCCGCTCGATCGTCGTGATGTTGCTTGGCAGGAAGTGCGTGAGGAAAACCCAGGCATCAATGAGGTTGCCCGCTTCGGCACCTTGGACAATCCGATCGCCAACTCCAACGCCAACCAGGCGCGCTCGGTGCTGCAGGCCAACCCCAACATCAATGTGGTGTTTGCACCCTATGACGAGTTCGCCAAAGGCGTGGTGATTGCGGTGAACGAGGCTGGCATGTCCTCAGATGTTTCGATCTACTCTGCCGACGTTTCCACCGCCGATATCGCCGTCATGCGGGAACCTGGCAGCCCGTGGAAGGCAACCGTTGCCACCAACCCCGCTGTTGTTGGCGAAGTGTCGGTGCGCGCGCTGGCCATCATGCTGGCCGGTGGCGATCCGGGTGCTCAGGTGGTCGTCCCACCGACCCTCATCACCCAGGATTTCCTCAATGAGGCTGACATTTCCAACATGGCGGATCTCTCCTCGGCCATGCCGCAGTTCCAGCACGCTGATGTGGCGATGACCGACTGGATGCCGCTGCCGCCACGTTAAGGCTGACCAGCCAAAGCGATTGCATGGGGGCCAACTTGGCCCCCTTGTTATGTCAAAAGATGCCCCAAACGGCATTTTGACAATTGTCAGTTCATTTGACTTATGCAAATGTTGCTCAACGAGTTCCCTAAGGAAAGGTGACGATGGCCATGATCCGTCGGAACGCAAAAACCACCGAAGAGATTGCGCTTGGCATTCGCCGTCGCGTGTTCGAGCACGCGATGCGCAACAATGGTGGGTATCTGAGCCAAGCCTGCTCCGCCGCTGAGCAATTGTCGTGGCTCTACAATGAGCAGTTGGAGCTTGGTGCGCCAACGCTGCCAATGATCCCCAAACCCTTTGGCGGTGTGCCGTCGGCTGACAATCCCACCTATCACACCGGCGCTGGTTACAATGGCCCAGAGCGCAGCGATCTGGATCGGCTTTTCATCGCCCCTGCCCACTATGCGCTGGTCGCTTACGCCACCCTGATTGAGGTCGGCCGCATGGCGCCGGAAGGCCTTGAGATGTTCAACAAGGATGGATCCTCGGTTGAAATGATCGGCGCAGAACACTCGCCCGGCATGGAGGTGCACAATGGCACGCTGGGCATCGGTTTCTCTACCGCAGCGGGCCTTGCCTGGGCGCGCAAGCGCAAGAAAGAGACCGGCAAAACCTGGGTCTTTATGTCCGACGGTGAGGTGCAGGAAGGCCAGACCTGGGAGGCCATTCAATGCGCCGCCCATCATGGCATCGACAATCTCTACGCCATCATGGATGTGAATCGTCAACAGTGCGACGGCGCCATGAGTTCGGTGATGGAAGTCGGCGACATCAAAACCAAGATGGAAAATTTCGGCGCTGTCGTCGTCTCCATCGACGGTCACAAGCTCGATGAGATGCGCGATGCCGTGCAGGAAAAGCACAAAGGCAAGCCGCTGATCATCCTCGCCAACACCTCGCCGTTCCGTGGCATGCCAACGCTGCAACGCCGCTTTCCTCGCCTCCACTATGTGCGCTTCAAATCCGAAGAAGAGCGCGCGGAGATGAACCACGACATTGCCCGCGCCCTTGGCGTTGATCCTGTCGATTACCAGGGAGCGCACTGATATGCCGGAGATGGTCAGTCGCCCCTATGAGCGGGCCTTTGAAGCCTATGCGATGGCGCACCCCGAAGTGCTGTGCCTGTCCGCAGATCTCACCTCGTCGTGCGAGATTGATAAATTCCGCGACAAGCATCCCGATAAGTTTCTCTCGCTGGGTATGGCTGAGCAGAACATGCTCTCCTTTGCCGGTGGTTTGGGCATGGCTGGCTTCCGCCCGTTCCTGCACACGTTCGGCGTGTTCCTCTATCGCCGCCCCTATGATCAGTTGATGGCGTCTATCGCTTATCCACGCCGCAAGGTTCGCTTGATGGGTTTTCTGCCCGGCGTCACGACGCCTGGTGGCATGACCCACCAAGCGATTGAAGACATCTCGGTGATGCGTTCGATCCCCAACATGACGATTCTGGAAACCGGCGATGCCACCGAGGTGGAATCGATCTGCGAGGCTGCCGATAGCATTGACGGCCCGGTCTATTGTCGCGTGCTGCGTGGCTCCGTGCCGCGCCTGTTCGATACGCCGATTGAAGTCGGCAAGATGCGCGAGCTGGCGCTGGGGGACGATGTTCTGATCGTCACGTCAGGCATCAGCACCGAGGAAGCACTGCGTGCACGCGGTGCTTTGGAAGAAAAGGGCGTCTCGGTGCGCCATCTGCATCTGAACACAATCAAACCGTTCGATGCCAAAGCCATGTTGGACCATATTCAGTCGGTCAAAGGTGGTGTGGTCACACTGGAAAACCACGTGACCGAAGGTGGCATCGGGTCGCTGCTTGCCGAGATTATGGCCGACAATGGCGTTGGCAAACGCCTGGTGCGGCTGGGCCTGAAAGACACCTATGCCCATGGCGGTTCTCGCGGCTATCTGATGAAGTATTATGGCCTGGATGCCACCGCCTTGGTGGCCGGTGTGGAAGATCTTTTAGGCGCTGAGCTCGGCATCACCGAGGATGATCTGACCACCGCGCGTGTCGATGCTGTTCACTCCACCGTCAAAGCCGAAGGTCTCTAATGCCGGGCGTTCTTGAGGGCCGGTTCAAGGTCACCTATCGCGTCTTTGCCAGCAGCCAAGCGCAGGCAGAGAAACGTGCGGTTGGTATCGCTCTAGAGCAGACCGTCGAGATACCACGCGATGTGGTGCCTGCCGGGTTCGTCGAAGACACTGTTATGGGACAGGTGGAAACGGTCACGCCATCGGGCGAGGGCGCGTTTGACGCTATCATCAGCTATAGCCCGCAAAGCACCGGCACCGAGTTGCCGCAACTTCTCAACGTGGTCATGGGCAACACGTCGATCCAGACCGGTGTCAAAACCATCGGCGTTGATCTGGGTCCACTGGCGGACGCCCATCCGGGCGCACGCTTTGGCATTGCAGGCCTGCGCAAACTGGCTGGCGCGCCACGCGGCCCATTGCTTTCGCCGGTGTTGAAGCCGCAGGGCTCCAGCGCGCAAACGCTGGCCGACATCGCCTATCGTTGCGCCGTCGGTGGCGCACATCTGGTGAAAGAAGATCATGGCCTGACCGATCAGCCCTGCGCCCCGTTCCGCGAACGCGTGCAGCGCATCGGTGAGGCGGTTGCCAAAGCCAACCAGGAAACAGGACGCACCACACTCTACTTCGCAGGCCTGGCCGGGCACAGCGAAGATCTGATGGACAATGCGCGCTTCGCCAAAGACCATGGCGTGCATGGGCTGCTGATTATGCCGGGCCTGTTTGGGTTTGATCTGGTGCGCCGCATCGCCCGCGATGAAACGCTCGCCATGCCGGTGATGACCCACCCGAGTTTTCTTGGACCTTATGTTCTGTCCAAAGACACTGGCCTTACCCACGCGATGATGTTCGGCACGCTGCAACGCATCGCTGGGTCGGACATTTCGGTGTTTCCAAATGTTGGTGGGCGCTTTGGGTTTACCGCCGAGGAATGCCTCTCCATTGCCGATGCTTGCCGCGATGATAGCGCACCGGGCCCGGGGATCTTTCCATCACCCGGCGGAGGCATGAGTGTAGAGCGCGCCACTGACATGAATGACATGTATGGGGAAGACGCCGTGTTCCTGCTCGGCGGCAATCTGCTACGCTATGGTGACAACATTGGCGAAGGCCTAGCCGAACTACACCGTGCTATCGACAAGAGCCTCTAACCGGCGGCTTCCTCTGACGCTAAGAAGGATTGAGCCTCTTCAGGCGTGTTAAGGTTCAGGAATGGCGCGCCCGAGGGCCATGCGACCGGCCACGCGCCCACCGCCTCAGCCAAGCTGTGCAGTGATCCTGATGCATCTACGCCTTCACGCGCTTTGACCAGCTCGGACACATGCCAATGCGCGAAGGTTGGATGAATACGCTTGGCATCCGCAGCCATGGCGCTGCCGGGCATCTCTGTCAGCTTCTCGTAGAGATCGTTTGGACAATGCGGTGTGTCCACTGGCGCCGTGAGAAAAGCATCCGCCTCGGCGTGATGCTCCTGCATCCAGGCCAGCATCCCAAAAATGCCAGCCAACGGACCTTGAAAGTTTGGATCGTCAGCCACGGTGGCAAGGCCGGTACCATAATCGATAGGCCCGACCAAACAGACCCGATCGACTTGTGGCGCGAGCCGCGCAATAACGCGATCCACCAGCCGCTCACCGCCCAGATCAAGCAGAGCTTTGTCTTCGCCCATACGGCGGCTTTTCCCGCCGGTTAGGATGGCTGCAATACGCATGGCATTGGCATAACCGCTTTTGCCTGACGCGCGAAGTGCTATAGCAAACTCCCAGCCGCCAGAGCAGCAGATCGCCCCGTGACGCTCGATCAGATCAAGACCTTTCTCTTCATCGTGCGCTACGGATCGGTGCGCGCCGCTGCTCAGCAGTTGCACATCACCCAGCCAGCTTTGTCGGCCCGCCTAGCAGCGCTGGAAGAAAGCTTGGGCGCACCGCTGTTTGAGCGCCGCGCCAAGGGGCTGGTGCTGACCAAATCTGGAGCCGACTTTGCGCCCTACGCTCGGCAGATGATGGACCTTGTGGGCCGTGTGCGCGCCGAGATCACCCCGCGCGATAAACTCACCGGTCAGCTGCGTATCGGCGCGGCAGAAACCATCGCCCAGGCCTGGTTGCCCGCTTTGGTCTCAGCAGTGCAGGCGCGCTACGATGCGCTGACGATTGAGGTGTCGGTGGATATCTCCGTCAATCTGCGTGACCAACTGCTCGACCGCTCCATCGACCTTGCGCTGCTGATGGGGCCAATCTCGGAATACAGCATTGAAAATATCGAGCTGCCCTCGTTTGAGCTGGGGTGGTTTTCAGCACCCGATCTTTGCCGCGATGGCACGCCCGACCTCAGCACCGTGGCAGTCATCACCTATGCCCGCAACACGCGGCCTTATCGCGAAGTACATGCCGCCCTGGTGGATCGCTTTGGCCCGTCGGTGCGCTTGTTTCCCTCCAGTTCGTTGTCCGCCTGTTTTGAGATGGTGACCGCCGGGCTTGGTGTTGGGGTTCTGCCCATCCGTCTGGCCCAAGCGCGCATCGCCCGCGGTGATCTCCAGCCGTTTGATCCGGGCTGGTCGGTCAATCCGCTTCGCTTCACCGCCTCTTACCTTGCCGAACCGGTTGATCGCGTGGCGGCCCAGGCGGCTTTGATCGCGCGCGACGTCGCCTCTAAGTGATAATAATAATTTATCGATACCTACAAATAATCACGATTTGACGTTATCGCACCCAAGCGGACACTCTTCATGCACACGAAGAGGAAGCCCCTTTGCTGCAAGCGCCTACCCCATCATCAATCAGCCATGCCGCCTTGAAAGGTGAGCCGTTGCAGACGGTGCGTGAGGTGATCCGCCAAGGTGCCTACACGCGCCATACAGCGGGTTTGGGCGCTGGGCATTTGCAATGCAACTTGGTCATTTTACCCCAATCTGACGCCGAAGCTTTTGAAGGCTACTGCGCGGCCAACTCGCAGGCCTGCCCCTTGGTCGGCATGACCAAGCCTGGTGACCAGACGATCCCTTCGCTGGGTGCTGATATCGATCTACGCACCGATGTGCCGCTATACAATGTCTACCGCAACGGCGTGCTCGACGCGTCGGTTACGGACCTGAACACGCTCTGGCAAGATGACTGGGTGGCTTTCGCCATCGGCTGCTCTTTCACCTTTGAACGGGCTTTGATGGAAGCGGGTATCGCGATGCGTCATGTGGAGCAGGACCGCACTGTGCCGATGTTCATAACCAATCGCCAGACAGTGCCAAGCGGCGTGTTCCATGGCGCGATGGTCGCCTCTATGCGCCCGATCGCTGAGCCTGACGTGGACCGCGCCATAACCATTTCCGCGCGCTATCCCCTTGCCCATGGCGCGCCCATTCACATTGGCGATCCCAAAGAGCTTGGTATCGCCGACCTTAACCTCCCCAACTGGGGCGACCAGCTGGACGTTCTTCCGGAAGAGGTGCCCGTGTTTTGGGCCTGCGGGGTGACGCCGCAAGTTGCCATCACCAACGCCAAGCCCGCCATCTGCGTGACCCACGCGCCGGGCTCCATGCTGATCACCGATCTCGATGAGTTCCACGGTGCCATTGGTGGAACCTTCGATGGGGCCTGACACCGATCACAAAACTACAAAAAACAATGCAAACAGGAGAGACTTTCGATGAAACGCACTCTGATCCTCACCCTTTCCACCACGCTCGGCGCAACGCTATTGGCCGCCCCGGCAATCTCCGAAGAGTTGGCCGTTGTCGGCTCGTGGAGTGGACTGCCGCTTCACCGTCAGTTCGAAGCGCCGTTTTGGAACGACGTTTTGAGTGAAGTCAGCCAAGGCAGCCTGTCCTCCGCGCTCACCACCCATGACCAGATGGGTATCGGTGGCGGTGATGTGTTCCGCATGCTCGGGGATGGCGTCTTTGATGTTGGTATGACTGTGGCCGATTACGCCGTGTCCGATGCCCCGGAACTGGAAGGTCTGGATGTGCCTCTCATTGCTACCGATGCGGCCTCAGCCCGCACCATGGTGGATGCGGCTCGCCCAATGGTTGCTGACATTTACGCTGACACCTTCAACGCCCATGTGCTCGCCATCGCGCCTTACCCACCGCAGGTCGTGTTCTGCAACGCGGATGTTGCAAGCCTGGCCGATCTTGAAGGCAAGAAAATCCGCGCTTCTGGCCGCATGACCGCGCTTTTCCTGGAAGCGCTCGGCGCTGAAGGCATCACACTCGGCTTCGGCGAGGTGCCTGGCGCGCTGCAACGCGGCGTCGTCGATTGCGCGATCACGGGCGCAGGTTCGGGCTACAATGCTGGTTGGTGGGAAGTCTCCACCCACCTGTTGGCGATCCCCCTTGGCGGCTGGGATCCAGTGGTCACAGCCATCAACATGGACACGTGGAACGGCCTGTCCGCAGAGGATCAGGCAACGCTGGAATCCGCCATCAAAGAGCAGTTTGAAGATCCAGCCTGGGAGGTGGCCCAGGATGGTCTTGCCATGGACATTGCCTGCCTTACCGGCACATCGGAATGCACCCTTGGCGATGCCCGCGACTTGGCGCTGGTTGAGGCCAGCGAGGAAGATGTGGCCCGCGCCCGCGATATTCTGGTCACCGAGGTTCTTCCCGATTGGGCTGAACGTGCCGGCGATGATTGGGCACAACGCTGGAACGCCAGCGTTGGCGAAGCAACCGGTGTGTCCATTCCACTGAACTAGAGTTCCGACCCTAACCAACAAACAGCCCGGACCCAACCAATGACCGCTGAGTCCCCTCTCATGGATCACCTGATTGACCGGGCTGTTTTGAGCCTCCGCCACATCAACGATGTTTTCGCTCTTGCGGCGGGGCTCGCTCTTCTTTTGACCGCTGGGTACATTTTGGCCGATATCATCTTGCGCCGCTTCGACGCTTCGTTCGGCGGCACAGATGAAATCTCCGGCTATGTCATGGCTGGTGTCACCAGTTGGGCCATGGCCTACGCACTCACCAAGCTTGCTCATGTGCGTATCGACCTTGTGCGCGTGAAACTTCGCCCGCTCGGCCGCGCACTGATGGACTGCTTGGCGCTTTGGACGCTGGCAGCCACTGCGCTTTATGTCGCCTATCAGGGCTGGCCGGTGCTTGCCCGTTCTCTCCGCCTTGGCTCCACCGCCAACACACCACTGGAAACGCCGCTCTGGATTCCGCAGGCCATCTGGTGGTCCGGCTGGGCCTGGTTCGCTTTCTCGGCCTCTGTTCTGGCGCTCGCACTCCTGTGGAACACCGCACGTGGCAGGCTGAAGCAAGCTGAAGCCGCCGGTGGCGTGGGGGCAGAGCTATGATCGCCTACATCGCCTTTGGTTTGCTTGGCTTGCTGGCAGCGTCCATCCCCGTCGGCATTGTTTTGTTCGTGCTGGCGTTCGGCATTGATGCGTTCTTCAGCCCTTTCCCCCTCATGCGCGGCCTTGGCCAGGTCGTCTGGTCCTCGTCCAACAGTGCCACGCTGATCGCAATTCCCTTCTTTGTGCTGCTTGGCGAAATTCTGGTGCGCAGCGGAGTGGCCGAGCGCACCTACACCGCGCTTGATCGCTGGGTGTCGTGGCTACCTGGCGGCTTAATACACGCCAACATTGGCACCGCCACGCTGTTCTCCGCGACATCAGGGTCGTCTGTGGCGACAGCCGCAACCGTGGCCACCGTTGCCATGCCTCAGGCCGAACAACTCAATTACAATCCACGGCTCTTCTCTGGTGCCATCGCCGCCGGTGGCACGCTGGGCATCATGATCCCGCCCTCGATCAACCTCATCGTTTATGGGTTTTTGACCGAAAGCTCGATCCCGCAACTGTTTCTTGCAGGCTTAGTCCCTGGCCTTCTGCTGGCGCTGATGTTCATGGCGATCACCGCCATACTCTGCACCATCAAACCTTCACTGGGCGGACCATCGCGATCCTCCAGTTGGGGTGAACGCATGGCGGGCTTATCTGACCTGCTGCCGATCCTGTTCCTGTTTGGCGCGATTGTCGGGTCCATCTACACCGGTTGGGCAACGCCCACCGAAGCGGCTGCCATTGGCGTTGCCATCGCGCTGCTGATTGCCGCCGTCAACAAGGGCCTATCGGTGCGCATGCTGGTGGACAGTTTGCGCGGCGCAGTTCGCATCACCGCGATGATCATGCTGGTGGTGATCGGCGCCTATGTGTTGAATTTTGCGCTGTCATCGGCTGGGCTTGGGCGCGCCCTTCAGGACTTGATGACGGGTCTCGGTTTGACCCCATTGATGACCCTCTTCGTCATCATCCTCATGTACATCATTTTGGGGTTCTTCATCGAAACCCTGTCGCTGATGGTCGCCACCATTCCCATCATCGTGCCCATCGTGGTTGGGCTCGGATACGACAAAATCTGGTTCGGCATCTTGATGATCATCCTGGTAGAGATGGCGCTCATCACGCCACCAGTGGGGTTGAACCTCTTTGTTGTGCAAGGCGCGCGGCGCAGCGGCTCTTTTACCGATGTAATGATCGGCGCCATCCCCTATGCGCTGGTGATGCTGTTGATGGTGGGCTTGCTGATCCTGTTCCCGCAGATCGCCCTCTTCCTGCCCTCCGGACTCTAGGAAAACCCATGCCTCTGAATTTTTCAACCGACGCCGGCCCGCTCACGGTCGCGCCGACAGCCTTGGCAACGGCGGGTTTCACCGGAAGAGATGAGGCAGCAGTCCGCCACCATATTGATGAGCTTGCCGAACTGGGCGTTGCTCCTCCGTCTCAGGTGCCCTTGTTCTACCAGCTTTCACCAAGCCTGCTCTGCCAAACCGAAGAGGTGACGGTGATCGGCACAGAAAGCTCCGGTGAGGTGGAACCGTTCCTACTGCGTGCCGACGGAGAGCTTTGGCTGGGTCTTGGGTCCGACCACACCGACCGGGCATTTGAGACCACGTCGATTGCTCATTCCAAACAGCTATGCGGAAAGCCTGTGGCCAGCGCGCTATGGCGCTATGCAGATGTGAAAGACCGACTGGACACGCTGGAGCTTTCCTCCACAATTGAGGAGAACGGTCGGCAGGTAACCTATCAGGAGGGAACACTGGCTGGCATTCGCCCGCTGGAGGAACTGCTCGAACGCCATCCGCTCGGCGAGGGCGAGGCCATGCTGTGTGGCACGCTGGGTGCCATCGGCGGCGTGCGCCCTTCAGCCAAATTTTCAATGGAGCTTCGCGACCCGCAGGCCGGGCGCTCAATCAGTGCAGACTATGCGGTAAGCACACTGCCTGTTGTGGCGTGACGCCGGTTCCAAATCCGGCGCCACAAGTCTTGTCCGTCTAGACGGTGCCGCCCAGCGAGCCTTCCAGCGTCGCCAGTTCCTGGCCGCCCGCCATCAGGTCTTGCAGCTCTTCTGGCGTGATCTGACCGCGCTGTGCCGTGCCCAGCGTTTGGCCGCGATTGAGCACCGTGAACCGATCCCCCACCGCCATCGCGTGGCGCACATTGTGGGTGATGAACACCACGGCCACATCCTGCTTGCGCACCTTGTCGATAGTCGCCAGCACGTTGGAGGTTTGGCGCACACCAAGCGCGGAGGTTGGCTCATCGAGGATGAGCACTTTCGCCCCGAAATGCACCGCGCGCGAAATGGCCACCGTCTGGCGCTCGCCGCCCGACAATGTTCCAACCGCTTGATCAGGACCACGCAGATTGATGCCCATTTTGCGCATCTCTTCCATGGTGATTGCGTCGGCTTTTTCCCGGTCAAAGAAGTTGAAGCCGAGGATTTTCTTGACCGGCTCATTGCCCATGAAGAAATTGCGGCTGACCGACATTAGCGGGATCATGGCAAGGTGTTGGTGCACCGTTGCAATCCCCGCATCCATGGCGTCACGTGGATCGTCGAAGTGCATCGGTTTGCCTTCGAATTCGATCTCGCCTTTGGTCGGTTTATGCACGCCGGACATCGTTTTGATGAAGGTCGATTTGCCGGCGCCATTGTCGCCCAAGAGGCAGTGGCACTCGCCGGGATAGACATCCACCGAGACTCCGGCCAACGCGATCACCGAGCCGAAATGCTTCTCAATGTTCTTCATCTGAACGATGGGTGCATGGGTTGTACGGGTGTTCATATCAACGTTCTCCCGTGATCATGCGTCGGATGTAGGTGTTCAAAACCACCGCGCCGAGCAGAATGATGCCCAAGAAAACCCGGAACAGCGAGCTTTCAACCCCGGCAAAGAACAGCCCTTGCTGGACGACACCGAAAATGAGCGCGCCGAGCGCAGCGCCGATCACCGAGCCGTACCCGCCGGTGAGCAGTGCGCCGCCGATCACCACCGCAATGATGGCCTCGAACTCTTTGAGCAGACCGCGGTCCGCACCGGCTGAGCCGAATTCAAAGATCTGGCACATGGCAAAAACCGTGGCGCAGAAGGCAGTGAACATGAACATCAAAATTTTCACGCGATTGACCGGGACACCAGAATTGCGCGCCGATTCCGCATCGCCACCAGCGGCAAAAATCCAATTGCCGAAGCGTGTCTTTGTCAAAAGCACATGGCCGAAGATCACCAGGCCAATGGCCCAAACGACCAGCATCGGAATGCCGTCGACCACAGGCTGACCTTCGCGCGTGCCGCGTTCAAAGGTATCGATCAGCCCATTGTTGCCCATCCACACAAAGAACCACTCGCCAACTTTGCCGCCAAAAATGGGGGCCAGCCAATCGCCTTCTGCAGCCTCGCGGATCCCGCCAATGATGGTTTTGTTTTCCACCGTTTGCGGCAGGAAGATCGTGAAGCCGCGCAGAATGAACAAGAAGGCGAGCGTCACAATGAAGCTCGGCAAGCCGGTGCGAATGACGATGAAGCCGTTGAGCGCACCGATAGTTAGGCACATGGCAAATGTAATGAGGATCGCCGCCCACACGGGCCAGCCCATGGTGACCGAAAAGATCGCCGTCATCATGCCGGCAAAGCCGATCATCGAACCGACGGACAGATCGAATTCGCCAGCGATCATCAGAAGACAAGCGCCCACGGCGATGATCATGAACTGAGCCGAGACGACCGACCAGTTGATGACGCCCTGCGCGGCGAACATGCCGCTGTCAAAGGCGAACAGCAGAAAAAAGGTGAAGACGGCGATGGTGCCGACGATGCCGCCCAGTTCCGGACGGATCAGAGCCTGCCGAAAGCGGGATATCTCTTTGACGCGCTCGTCGCTGTCAGCGGGAGTGGTTGAAGCTGTCTCAGACATTGTGTGTGACCTGTCTGTCTTGGATGTCTCAAGGTCGGTCAGCAAGAAAGGGGACTGCCGCCCACGATGTACTGGCCATCAATGGCCCAGGAAGAAAAAAGGCGCCCCGCATTGGGGCGCCTTTTCCGGGAGGCCGCTTAGCGATATTCGCCAGCGAATTCTTCCACCAATTCAAGGCCATCGGCTGTCACAAAGCCTGGGCCGGAGTTGATGTTGTTGCCTGGCAGCACGCCGTAGCGATCATAGTTGGCCAGAACCACGACAGGCAGATAGGCCTGCAGGAAGGGTTGTTGATCGATGCCCCATTCGATGATCCCGTCTTTGATCGCCTGAACGATTTCATCGCCCAGATCGAACGTGCCGAAGTGGATGTCGCCAGCCATGCCATTTTCTTGCAGAGCCTGGATGGTTGGGTTGGCCGACACTGGGCCGAGGGTCAGAATGCCATCGGTTTCTGGGTTGGCGGAGAGATAGGCCAGAACCTTGTTCTTGATTTCAGCCGGATCGGTACCGGAATCCATCATGGAGTTGCCAAGATCAACGCCCAGGCCATCGGCATAACCACGGCAACGTTCACCGACGGTTGGCTGCTGGATCGCATGGTTGACACAGAGGAAGCTTGTCACGCCTTCGCCAGCAGCGCGCTGACCGGCGGCAAAACCTGCATCATACTCTGGCTGACCCACATACATCAGGGCGCCCACTTCGCGGGCCTGATCCGGCGTGCCGGTGTTCATGATGATGACGTTGATGCCTTGATCGACGGCGTCGGTAATCGGTCCACGCAGCACGTCATAATCTGCAAGCGTGGTGATGATGCCATTGGGACCCGAGGCAGCCGCCTGTTCAATGATGCGTGCCATGTCGGCGATATCGCCGGTTGGCGGATTGCGGTACTCGACTTCAACGCCCATCTGCTCGCCGGCAAGCGCGATGCCGTTTTTGATGGTGTTCCACCAGCTATCTGAATCAGGAGCGTGGCTGACAAGCACATAGCGTTCGCCCTCGGCGGACGCGGTGGTTGCGGTCATCATCGGCGCGGCGATGACGGCCGTTGCAATGGCGAGTTTCGCGAGAAGCGACTTCATGATTGTCCTCCCAGACAACTTTGGTTTTGGTTCCTTTGAGGGGGTTTGATCCCCTTCAGCGTGAAGCAAAGCACAGTGCAGCGCTATTTGCAACCGGTTGCAAAATTGAAGCTATAAAGCCATTCTTTCTGGTGGTAGTTCAATCCTTTGGGTCATGGGAGCTGGAAGGAACGCGCAAGGCAAAATACGGCCGGGCGCTCAATTGGTATGAATGTCACGCTTAAAGATGTTGCGCTGAAAGCCGGCGTATCGCGCTCTGCGGTCTCGCGCACCTTTACCGATGGCGCATCGGTCTCGGCAAAGATGCGCCAGAAGGTGGAGCGGGCGGCGCGCGAACTCGGCTATCACCCAAACGCCTTGGCCTCCAGCCTTACGACAGGTCGCACCAAACTGATCGGCCTGATCTCCAACAACTTCCACAACCCGATCTTTTTGGAGGTCTTCGATCTCTTCACCCGCGGTCTGCAGGATCGTGGCCTACGACCGTTGCTGGTCAATCTGACCGATGAAACCGAGCCTGAAAAATCGGTGCGCATGGTGCGTCAGTACTCCGTTGATGGCGTCATCGTGGCGTCCTCAACGCTTAGTCCGGATTTTGCGAACGCTTTCAAAAAGGCTGGCATTCCTGTGGTGCATTCCTTCGGACGACACACGACAAGCCCAAAAGTTCATGTGGTCGGCATCGACAATGTGGAATGCGGTCGCATGGCGGCGCGCGAGCTTCTTGCCTGCGGCTACACAGATGTGGGTTTTTTGGGTGGGCCAGAGTCAGCCACCTCGACTCAGGATCGCTACACCGGCTTCACGACCGAGCTTGCCAAGCATGCCGGCATCAAACTGCGCTATAGCTTTGCCAAGGCCTATTCCTTCGATGCCGGGCGTGACGAGATGGAGCGCCTTTTGAAAGGCGACAGCAAGGGTGCGATGGCGCAGGCCTACTTCTGCGGCGACGATGTGCTGACGATCGGTGCGCTATCAGCGCTTCAACATGCAGGCAAAAAAGTGCCCGAGGATATCGGCCTGATCGGTCTCAACGATATGGAAATGGCGCGATGGGAGAACATCGACCTCACCACCATCCATCAGCCGATTGCGCAGATCGTGTCCTCATCGATTGAGCTTGTAGTCTCCATGCTCGAAGAGCCCGACCGCTATCCTGAGGCACGGCTTTTCCCGTGCCGTGTGGTGCGAAGGGGGACTCTACCGAAGGTGTAAGCGGCAAAGATGTTGAGTCCTGGGTCGAGTTAGAGCACAGTGGCGACCGGCCTTGCTCGGGCCTCCGCCCTCCACCTGGGAAGCATTGTTCATGCGGAGCATTTTGTTTTGAACCTGTCTCGTTCGAGCGCTGGCATAAGGAGGGATTGCAGAAGCGGCTCGAAAGAGGAGGACGCCATGCAGCTATCTACTCCCATTTACATGCTGAAACGCAACGCCAAGCTCTTGGCAAGGCAGTCCGATATTGCCCTGCATCAGGCCTTGGATCGCATTGCCATTGACGAAGGGTTCCAGACTTGGAGCCACCTCTCATCATCGGCGTCTGGTCAAAGCCCTGTCGAAAAAATCGTGTCGCAACTCGATCCAGGCGACCTGGTGCTACTGGGTGCAAGGCCTGGCCACGGAAAAACACGTCTTGGACTTGAGCTGGCATCGAACGCCCATAAACTGGGTCGAAAAGGCTACTTCTTCACGCTCGATTATCATGAGCGCGATGTTGCGGACCAGCTTTCAGCGATCGGCACCAATCCCACGCCCGCAAACGCGTTGCCCACGGTTGATACCTCGGATGATGTGTCCGCAGAACACGTCATTGGTCGCCTGTCCTCCAACAAAGAGCCTGCACTGGCCGTTATTGACTACCTTCAACTGCTTGATCAGAAGCGCACCAACCCAAGCCTTGAAGATCAAATGATGATGCTCCAAAGCTATGCCGCTGCAGAAAAGGTCATCTGTGTTGTGATTTCTCAAATCGACCGTTCGTTCGATTTAGCAGGCAAAGCTATGCCGGAAACATCTGATATCCGGCTACCGAACCCGCTTGATCTTTCGGTCTTTGATAAGTTCTTTTTCCTGCACAACGGAAAAATCCAATTGGATCAGGCGGCGTAGGAGTCGCTACCGAAATATAGGCGGGCGGGCATCCACCCAGGCGCCGTTCTGCTTGGCCGACTCCACACTGGCGTAGACCGCCGCCATGGAGCGCAAACCGTCCTCAGCTTTCGGGAAATGGTTGGCCACTGGATCAAGGGCTTCACCCGATTTCTGGGCCTGAATGGCTGCTGCCAGATCAACATAAATGTTGGCCACGGCCAGTGGGAAACCTTCAGGGTGGGCAATGGGCACACGGGATAGGCGCGCGGCCATATCGGAAATGCCCGCTTCGCCTTTCTCGATGATCTCGGTGCGGCCACCCAGCGGGCTCCAATAAACCTGGTTCGGCTGCTCCGAAGCCCAGCGTAAACCGCCTTTTTCACCAAAGATCTGAATATCGAGGCCATGCTGGCGACCCAGCGCAATCGTGGATGTCCACAACCGCCCGACCGTGCCTTTGGCGGTACGAAAGCTCACCATCGCATCATCTTCCAGCACGCGGCCTGAGACAGTCGAGGCGAAATCAGCGGACAGTTTTTCAACTTCATCCCCGGTGATGAAGCTCGCCAGATGCAGCGCGTGGATGCCGCAATCGGCCATCTGCCCGGAGACGCCAGCCTGCGCCGGATCATAGCGCCAGCGCACACGTGGATTGTCCGCATCATCGCCTGCTGCATGATGTCCATGGCTGAAATTGGCAACCACCGTGCGGATGGCGCCGAGGTCCCCAGCGTCCACCATGTGGCGCATGTGGCGGATCATCGGGTAGGCGCTGTAGGCGTAGTTGACGGCGCACATTTTGCCCGACGCGCGCGCGGTGCGCACAATGTCTTCGCCTTCTTCCACCGTCATGGTCATCGGCTTTTCGCAAAGCACGTGAAAGCCAGCGTCCAAGAACGCTTTGGTGATCTCATAGTGGGTGGAATTGGGCGTCGCGACCGTCACCAAATCAATGCGGTCATCACGGTTGCGCTCGCCCGCCAGCATCTCGCGCCAGTCGCCATAGGCACGATCTGCCGCAATACCGAGCGTTTGCGCATAGGCGCGTCCAGCCTCTGGATTGTGGTCCAGCGCCCCAGCGGCCAGCGAAAAATGTCCGTCCGCCATCGCGCCCATTCGGTGCGCCGGGCCAATCTGGCTGCCTTCGCCGCCGCCAACCATCCCCCAAAGTAGCTTCTGCATGCGTTTCGTCCTTAAAAGCCGATAGAGGCGAGATAGTCGCGGTTGGCCTTCGCATCGGCCAGCGGGTCGGTGTTGCCGAGCGTTGGATCAATATCCTGTTCAACGGTGCACCAGCCCTCAAAGCCTGCCTCCAGCAAAACCTGGCGCACGGCCGGAAAGTCGACATCGCCCTCTCCAAGCTTGCAGAAAATGCCTTGCCCACAGGCATCGTAAAAGCCAGTGCGTTTGGCGATCACATCGGCCTTCACCACCGGGTCGATATCCTTGAAGTGCATGTAGGAGATACGGTCCATATGCCGCTTCATGAACGCCACCGGATCAAAACCCGCATAAGTATGATGGCCGGTGTCGAAGCAGATTTTGAGGATGCTCTCGTTCACCTCATCCAGCAAGCGTTCCAGCTCCGGCTCAAAGTCCATGAAGCCGCCTGCATGGGCGTGGATGCCCACAGTTAGGCCGTACTCTTCGGTCCCCATCTTGGCCACATGAGCGATGCGGTCGCGATAGGTCGCCCACTCGGCTTGATCCATCTGTTCAGCGGCATCAGCACGACCGGCAGTCGGTGCGCGGCGCGGTGAAATCGAGTCGATGATCACCAGATGCTTGGCGCGATGGGCCGTGAGCGCCTTGCAGGTGCGCACCGATCCGTCAAGCACATCGTCCCATTGGGCGGGGTCATTAAAGGCGCGAAAGATAACGCCACCGATCAGTTCCAGATCGTGCTCGGCCAGCGCATCAGCCACCTGCGGCGGGTCCTCAGGCATGAACCCAACAGGACCAAGCTCAATGCCTTTGTAGCCCGCCTCCGCATTGTCTTTCAGCACCGACCGCCAGTCGGGGTTGCGTGGATCGCCTGCAAATTCCACACCCCAGGAGCAGGGCGCATTGCCGATTTTTATGGTCATATGGATAGTCCTATGCCGAGCCCACCTGGGCCCAAGTCTTGTTCGCTTTGGAGGCGCGGATCGCCTCGATCACTTCGCTCACCGCCAGTCCATCCTTGAAAGTGGGCCAGACCGGTTCACCGGTTTCAATGGCGGTCAAAAAATCCCGCGCTTCAATGATAATCTGGTCCTGATAGCCCGTGCCGTGCCCTGGACCTTGGCAGAATGCCAGATAGTTGGGATGGGCCGGACCGGATAGGATTTTGGTGAAGCCGCGCTGCGCCTCCGGCCCTTCGGCCTTGTAAAGCCAGAGCGCGTTTTGATCTTCCTGATCGAAGCGTATCGCACCCTTGGTGCCATGGATCTCATAGGCATAGCCCATCTTCCGGCCCGTCGCGATGCGGCTGAAATATAGGTGGCCCATGGTACCGCGCGCAAAGCGGCACATCATTTGGGCGTGATCATCATTCTTCACTGCAACCCCGTCGCGCGATGCATGCACGGTTTCAAAGTCACCCATCACGCTCTCGATGGGGCCCAGTAGCGCCAGCGCGCAGTTGATCATGTGTGGGGCCAGATCGCCCAGCGTGCCGGACGCATCATCCTCGGTGCGCCAATTGGCGGGCAGCTCAGGATCGGCCAAGAAGTCTTCGGTGTGCTCGCCGCGGAACCAGGTCACGTCACCGATCACACCCTCTTCGATCAGCTGACGGGCGTAAGACGAGGCGGGTGTGCGGATATAGTTGAAACCCACCATGTTGGGTTGGCCAGAGGTTTCAGCAGCCGCGACCATGGCGCGTGCGTCTTCTATTGAGGCGCCAAGCGGCTTTTCGCAAAACACTGGCTTGCCCAGCGCAAAAGCAGTCTCGGCGATGTCACGGTGGAACGCTTGGGGGCTGGCAATCACCACGGCCTCGACGGCAGGATCGTTAACCAGCTCGCGCCAGTCTTTGGCCGAGCGCGCAAAACCAAAAGCATCGGCATAGCGCTGCGCGGACGCCTGGCTGGAGGCGGCGATCATTTCCAAGCGAGGGCGCAGTTTGGTCTCAAACACCGCCCCCACGGCGCTCATCGCAGCGGCATGGGCTTTGCCCATGTAGCCACCACCGACAATGCCGATACCTATGTCTCGGCCAATCTCCTGGCTGATTTGCATGGCGCGTTCCCTCGGAAATCCGTTGCTTCGGACCTGTTTTTGTTGGTTGCCCGTGAAAAGATATTGCAACCGGTTGCAAAAGCGGTATCCTCACATCGCGTTTTGGTCAATGGGCAAGTTTCGCCTGGTGTCCGGTCCGCCAAAAACAAATATGTTGATCACAGGGGATGGACCCGATGTCCCAAGGTTTCAGCGTGGGTGATACCGTTAAGCTGACGGTGGCGCAGGCTATCGTGCGCTATTTGACGGCGCAGTTCATGGAGATCGATGGAAATCGCACGCGTATCTGCGGCGGCGGCTTTGGCATTTTCGGCCACGGTAATGTGCCATGCCTGGGCGAGGCGCTCTACGATGTGCAGGATATTTTGCCGCTCTATCGCGGGCAGAACGAACAGTCGATGGGCTTTGCTGCGGCAGCTTACGCCAAATATCATCTGCGCCAGCGCTTTATGTTTTGCACTGCGTCGGCTGGTCCCGGCACGGCGAACCTTTTGACAGCCGCTGCGCTTGCCCATGCCAACCGCCTGCCGATGCTGATGCTCTGCGGCGACACGTTCCTGACCCGCTTGCCGGACCCGGTGCTCCAGCAGTTGGAGCATTATGGCAACCCAGCGCTTGGCCTCAACGATGCCTTCAAGGCTGTCAGCCGCTATTGGGACCGCATCACCCATCCCGCCCAGATACTCCAAAGCCTACCGGCGGCCCTCGCCACCATGCTCGACCCCGCTGATTGCGGTCCGGCGTTTCTCGGCCTGCCGCAGGATGTGCAAGGCTGGACGTACGACTATCCGGTGGAGTTCTTCGAAGATAAGACCCATCGCATCCGCCGCCAGGCGGCCGATGCCGCCGAGATTGCCGATGCCGCTGCCGCTCTGAAATCAGCACAGCGCCCGGTGATCCTCGCGGGTGGTGGTGTGCAATACTCTCGCGCTGTCACTGAGCTGACCGCCTTCGCCGAAACCCACAACATTCCGGTAATCGAAAGCATTGCTGGGCGTGCCAACCTTCTGGCGACCCACCCGCTGAACATCGGCCCGGTCGGCGTGACAGGCTCCAACAGTGCTAACACAATTGCCGAACAAGCCGATGTGATCCTTTCGGTCGGCTGCCGCTTGCAGGATTTCACCACCGGTTCGTGGACGGCTTTCGCGCTCGACGCGCAGATCATCGGCCTCAACGCCGCGCGCCATGATGCCGGCAAGCACCGCTCGCTGCCCGTGTTCGGTGACGCCAAGCTTGGCATCAAAGCTCTCGACGAGGCGATCAGTGGCTACACGGCGCCGACATCATGGACAGACAGCGCCAAAGCCGAGCGTGCCAGATGGGATGCGTATGTCGCTGACAATGTCAGCGCCACGGCGTCCGATGGCTCCAACCGCCCCAATTCCTATGCCCAAGCCATCGGCGTCGTAAACGCGCTCTGTGACCCGCGCGACCGCGTGGTAACAGCAGCCGGTGGTTTGCCTGCAGAAGTGGCCGCCAATTGGCGCACGCTCGACATCGGCACGGTGGACGTGGAGTTCGGCTTCTCCTGCATGGGCTATGAAATCGCCGGTGGCTGGGGCGCACGCATCGCTCAAAGCGAAAACGAGCCGGACGCAGAAACCATCGTTTTTGTCGGTGATGGCTCTTACTTGCTGATGAATTCCGACATCTACTCTTCGGTGCTCACCGGCAAAAAACTCATCCTTCTGGTGCTCGACAATGGCGGCTTTGCCGTCATCAACAAGCTGCAAAACAATATGGGCCAGGAGAGTTTCAACAACCTCATCGCCGACTGCCCAACTGTGCCTGAACCCTTCAATGTCGACTTCGCCGCCCACGCCGCCTCGATGGGCGCATTGGTCGAGCGCGTGGAAAACCCCACCGAGCTTGGCGAAGCCTTCAAGCGCGCCAAAGCCGCCAACTCCACCAGCGTTATCGTCATGAATGTCGATGCCTATGAGGGCTGGACCAAAGAGGGCCACACCTGGTGGGAGGTTGGTACGCCGTTCGTCTCCAACAAGCCAAAAGTGCGCGCGGCCAATGCCGAAGTGGAAAGCGCGCGCAGCCGCCAACGGAAAGGTGTCTGATGAAGCACTATACGCCCGATACCGTTGATACAGATGAGATCGTTCAAGAGCTGTTGAACGGCGAGGGCGTGGTGCTGCTTTCTGGGCTTTTTACCCCTGAGCAGATCGCCGAAGCGCGCGCCATCATCATGCAGCACTCTGAGCAGGCTTCCGAAAAGGTCACTCATTTTCAAGGGGCGGCGGAAGCTGAAGGCACGATTAGCCTGCAACGGCGTGTGTGGAACCTGCTGGCCAAGGGCGAGGTGTTTTCGCAAATGGCCACGCACCCGGTGCTGATGCAGATTCTGCGTAAGTTCCTGGGCAGCGAGTTCATCATGGGCTCCATCGCCGCCAACCGCTTGCTTCCTGGTGGGCCGGGTCAGGAGCCGCACGTGGATTATCCCTACTGGGATTTCCATGCGCCAGAAACGCACCCCGTTGGCCTCAACGGCTCGTTCCCGATGAATGCGCAGGTCTCGGTGATCCTAGACCCATTCACCAAGCAAAGCGGTGCCACGGCCTATGTGCCTGGTTCACAGCGCGAGCTTCGCTACCCGCAAGAAAGCGATAAGTTTTTCGAGCGGTGCGCTCAAATGGAGGGCGAGCCAGGTGATGTGGCGCTGTTTTATGGCGTCACCTGGCACTGCGCGATGCCCAACAAGGCTGACCATGATCGCAACGCGGTGCTGATCCAGTATCTGCCGAAATTTGTGAAGCCGATGGAAGATATGCCAGCCGCTCTGCCGCAAAGTTTCGTCGACGAGGCGAGCCCGGATATGCGCCAGCTTCTTGGCTTCAACTACCCCTATCCTGAAGTGCTGGATGCGGCCAAAGCGGGCAACACGGAAGGTCGCGCTTAAGTGAGCTTGGAAACCGTTCTCGCAGGCATTGCCAAAAACCGCTTCATCATTGTTGGGCGGGTTGGCATGGACGTTGTGGCCGATCCGCCAGGCACCCGCACCGAAGACATGCAGACAGCCATCGTTGCCATGGGCGGCTCTTCGGCCAACATCGCAGCGGGTATCGTCAAGCTTGGCGGCCAAGCTGATCTGGTGACTCGCGTGTCCGATGATTCTATTGGCCGCTACTGCACCAATCAACTCAAACACTATGGCGTTGGCACCCAGTATGTGCAGCCCGTTGGCGGTGAGCATCGCTCATCCTTGGCTGTCTATGAAAGCACCATTGAGGACCACCAAACGGTCATCTATCGCAATGGCGCCGCAGACTTTGCGCTTTCCAACGTTGATGTTGAAGCAGTCGATTACAGTGCTTATGGCGCGCTGATCACAGCGGGCACCGTGTTTGCCGCTGAGCCTTCCAGATCCGCCACCTTCCGCGCCTTTGAACTGGCCAAGCAGGCTGGTTTGCCCATCATCTTCGATGTTGACTACCGGCCCTATTCTTGGCCCTCACGCGAGGTGGCCTCAGAGGTGCTGTCACGTGCCGGTGCGTCGTCGGATGTGATCGTAGGCAATGATGTCGAGTTCGGCTTTATGGCTGGCGACTATGACAAGGGGCTCGATAAAGCGCGCGAGCTTGCCGAGAAGAGCGCGGCCATCACCGTCTACAAGATGGGCGAAAAAGGCGCGATCACCTTTGCCGGTGGCGAAGGCAGCATCAGTGAGGTGCGCACGGGCATTTATCCCGTGGACGCACTGAAGCCCGAAGGGGCTGGCGACAGCTTTATGGCTGGCTTCATGGCGTCGCTCGCCGGTGGTCACGGCATGAAAGAGGCGATCTTACGCGGCTCAGCCTGCGCCTCCGTCACGGTGTCGAAGCCTGCTTGCTCGCCAGCAATGCCAACCACCGCCGATCTCGATACCTTTCTGCACCAGCATCCCGGCCCAACAGAAACATAAAACAAGGCCGAATGGCCGAAAGGACATGCCATGCATATCCCGCCCTATGACAACAAGAACAAACCCATTGTCGATGTGGAAGACGCGGTCGTTCCGCTGAACTATTTCAACATCGTCAAGCTAAAAAAGGGTGAGAGCTTTGGCTACGCTGTGCCAGGTTTTGAAACCTGCATCGTGCCTGCCACAGGTTTGATCGATGTGTCGGTCGGTGGGTTTGAGGCCAAAAACCTTGGCGGTCGTGGCGTTGACGTCTGGGATGGTGAGCCAGAAGGCGTCTATGTGCCCACCGCGGCAGAAGCCCGTTTCACCTGCCTTTCTGATGAAGCCGAAGTGTTCATCGCGGGTGCCAAGTTCGATGAAACCCTTGAACCGTTTGCCGTGCGCAAAGACGAACTGGATCTTGTTCAGTACGGCTCGGACGACACCAAAACCCATCGCAAGATCAAACACATTCTTGGGCAAAAGCAGAAAGACCACGTGGGCCGCCTGCTGGTGAGTGAGCTCTACACGGTGGGGCAGGGTGGATGGTCGGGCTTCCCCAGCCACAAGCACGACACGGATAGATTGCCGGATGAAACCCGGCACGATGAAACCTACAATTTCCGTTTCCGCCCGAACTACGGGTCGGGCGTTCAGATGTTGCAGCGTGTCGATAACGAACCTGGCGATGCCTACCACATCGTCGATGGATCCACGATTTGCCTGGACAAGGGCTACCACCCCTGCGCGGTGCTGCCGGGCTACGAGATGTACTATTTCACCATTCTTGGTGGCCTCTCGCAGCGCTCGCTGATCCAATATTTCCAGCCCACCCACGCGGCGCAGCTGCACACCATTCCAGGCATTCTCGATATGGTGGCGAAATTTAAATGAGCCTTTTGACATGACGGTTGCGACCCTCGCTGAGGTTCTTCAGCCTGCCTTGAAGAATGGCTATGCCGTTGGCGGTCTTGTTTGCCTCGGCTGGGAAGATATGCGCGCCTATGTGGCCGCTGCTGAAGCTGAAAACGCGCCTGTGATCCTTCAAGCCGGGCCAAGTTGCCGCGAACACACCCCACTGCCGGTGCTCGGTAAGATGATGCGCCATCTTGCGGAAAACGCATCTGTGCCCGTCGTGCTGCATCTGGACCATGGCTACACGTTTGAGGAATGCCAGGAAGCGCTCGATAGCGGCTTCACCAGCTTGATGTTTGACGGCTCGCGCAAACCGCTGGCCGACAACATTGCAGAGACGGCGCGGATTACTGAGCTCGCCCACGGCGCTGGTATTTCGTGCGAGGGCGAGATCGGTTTTGTCGGCTATGATGGCGGCGAGGCGTCTGCCGGGACCGACCCGCAGGAAGCCGCGCAGTTCGCACGTGAAGCCGGTGTTGATGCCATGGCGATCTCGGTTGGCAACGTGCATCTTCAGCAGGAAAGCAGCGATGGACTGGACGAAGATCGCATCCGTGCAATCGAGGCTTTGGGCGATACGCCGCTGGTGATCCATGGTGGGTCTGGCGTGCCGGTCGCGCAGCGTATGCACCTGGCGACAACCTCAAAGATTTGCAAGTTCAACATCGGGACCGAGCTGCGCATGGCCTTCGGACAGGCCCTGCGAACGGCAGTCAATGCCGATCCGGATCGCTTTGATCGCGTGCAGATCTTGAAAGAAACCCATGACCCGGTGGAGCAGGCCGCACGCGCTGTGATCAGGGCGGTTTCCGCACCACCTCAGAGAGATTGATTCATGCTGCGTATCGGACTTTTGGGCTGCGGGCGTATCGGCCAGGTACACGCCCTTACGCTTGCACGTGTTGAAGGCGCAAAGCTTGCCGCCGTCAGTGATGCGATGCCCGCTGCTGCCAGTGCGTTGGGCACCAAATATGATGTGCCGGTGATGACATCGGAGGAATTGATCGTATCAAGCGACGTGGATGCGGTGGCGATCTGCACACCAACCACCACCCATTTTGATCTGGTCCATCAGGCGGCGGGGGCTGGCAAAGCGATCTTTTGCGAGAAGCCAATTGATCTTTCCACGCAGCGCACACGTCAGTGCATAGAAGCCGTGGAAGCTGCCGGTGTGCCGTTTATGACTGCCTTCAACCGCCGGTTCGATCCAAGCTTTGCTCATCTTGAAAGCCAGCTTCGTCAAGGAATTGTGGGCGATATCGAGCTAGTGACGATCCTCTCGCGCGATCCCTCGCCTCCACCCGTCAGCTACATCCAACAATCCGGCGGTCTGTTTCGCGACATGATGATCCACGACTTTGACATGGCGCGGTTTCTTTTGGCCGAAGAGCCGGTGCGGGTGCATGCGGTTGGATCAAGCCTTGTCGATCCGGCAATCGGACAGGCCGGCGATGTCGATACCGCCGCCGTTGCTCTGCAAACAGCATCAGGTCGCATCTGCCAGATTTCCAACTCCCGTCGCGCCACCTATGGTTATGATCAGCGCGTGGAAGTGCATGGATCCAAAGGCCTGCTCAAAGGCGAGAACCAGCACGAGCACTCCGTTGTGCTTGCCAATGGCGACGGGTTCCAAGGCGCGCCAACCCAGCATTTCTTCCTGGAACGCTACGCCCGCGCCTATGCCCGCGAGATGGAGCATTTCGTGGCAAGCGTCAGTAACGGCGCGATGCCATCGCCATCAATCCATGATGGATTGCGCGCCCAGATACTGGCGGATGCCGCCCAGAGGTCGCTGGAAACCGGCCAAGCTGTGGACGTCAGTTAACGGAAACTGATGACCGGCGGAACTAATCTTGACCTAACAGTCAGTTCAGGACGTTGGACGGAATAACTTAGCAAACTAAACAAAATACTATAGGTTTACGCAAGGTAAGTTGACGTGAATTCTCGTTAATCTATCTTTCAAGGAAACAATCAATTCCTTTTTGACGTGCATTAAAGCGTATGTTCGCGTTTTAATAGTATTGTCTTAAGAGATTTCGCCGATTGGTAACTCATCACGTAAGGGAGAGTACCGATGGCTCGCATGATGCTCAATGTGACTATCTATGTCCGAATTCTGATTTTGTGTTTGATCCCACTGCTAGCCCTTATGGGTCTTGGGGCTGCCAAACTGATCAATGAACGCAACTACATTTCGGTATCGTCTACCGTGCAGGGCGTGGCGGAACTTGCGCCAAACGTCTCCAATCTTGTGCATGAGTTGCAGAAAGAGCGCGGCATGTCGGCCGGGTTCATCGGATCTGGCGGACAGGCGTTCGCCGACACGATCGATGATCAGCGCGCGTTAACCGACCAGCAAATGGCTGGATTTGAAGCGGCGTTCGCGCAGTTGGAGTCGGCCACAAAGTTGGAAGCCATCTCCGAGCCACTTCAAAGCGCACAATCGGCGCTCGCCAGTTTGCGTGAGCGTCGGGCGAGCATTGACGCGCTGGACCTGACCGTCGCTGAGATGGCCGGTTACTATTCGCCGCTCATCGCCGATCTTCTCTACGTCATTGAGAGCATGGCGACTGTGATTGAAGACGGTGAGATGCTTCGTCCAATCC
Organism: Hyphomicrobiales bacterium; assembly: GCA_017642935.1. Taxonomy (NCBI): domain Bacteria; kingdom Pseudomonadati; phylum Pseudomonadota; class Alphaproteobacteria; order Hyphomicrobiales; species Hyphomicrobiales bacterium. The sequence continues at coordinate 1,848,055 of JAEPOK010000001.1, read as the reverse complement.
TTGGCTATGTGGCCTTGCTCGAAGGCAAGGAACGCGCCGGGATCGAGCGAGCAATGGGCGCTGCTGGTTTTGGCGCTGGCGAGTTTTCTCAGCCCATCTACCGCAATTTCACCCGCCTTGGTGCCATGCAAGATGTCTATTTCGACACCTTCCGCCTCTACGGTCATGCCGACGACGTTGCCTTCTTTGAAGAGCAAATGGCTGGCCCGAGCGCTGAAGAGGTCGATGCGTTGCGCGCTTTGGCGGCATCCGCGCCGTTTGGCGGCAACATCTCCATTGTGTCGGGACCGGACTGGTTTGCTGCCAGCACGCGGCGCATCGATGCGTTGAAGGCAGTTGAAGACCAGGTCGTTGCCGGCATCAACCAGATGGCCACGGCCAATGTCGCCTATGCGCAGCGCGGTTTTTGGATGTTGGCAGCGATGCTCGCTGGTTTGATCGCCTTGACTGGGCTGGTGTCCTTCTTTGTGGCCAAGTCCATCGCGCCGCCAATCCGTAAGCTGGCATCCACGATGAGGGTCCTTGCGACCAACAATTTCAACATCGTGGTGGAAGATGCATGGCGCTCCGATGAGATCGGTGAGATGGCCAAAGCTGTGGAGGTCTTTCGCGAGAACGCGGTTGATCGCCTGCATCTGGAGCAGAAAGCTCAGGCCGAGCGAGACCAAGAGCGCTATCGGCAGAGTCATATCGAAACGATCGTTATGGGTTTCCGCGATAAGATCGCTGAATCGACTGAGCAAGTCTCCGGTCAGACAAGCGAAATGCGCGCTCTGGCTGCCCGATTGCTCAGCGTTGCGGAAAGCGCGGCGGACGAGGCGCAAGGTGCCCACTCTGCCACCAATGGGGCTTCGTCCAATGTGCAAACCGTGGCCGCGGCGACCGAAGAGCTCAGCGCGTCCATTCGAGAGATTGCTGGTCAAACCGATCGGGTGAGCACGCTTATGGAAGGGGCGGCGCAACGTGCTGCTGCAACAAACGAAGACGTTGGTCAGCTATCGCAGTCTGCCGACCGTATCGGCACCGTCATTGGCCTCATCAGCGATATCGCCGAACAAACCAATCTTCTGGCGCTCAACGCGACCATTGAGGCTGCGCGAGCCGGCGAGGCGGGCAAGGGTTTTGCCGTTGTCGCCTCCGAAGTGAAGGAACTGGCAACACAGACCGCCAAGGCGACCGAGGAAATTGGCCAGCAAATTGCGGGCATCCAAACCTCGACCACTGGAACTGTGGAATCCATTCAGGCGATCACTGACTCGGTCGATGAGATCCGTGAACTCACCACAGCCATTGCCAGTGCAGTGGAAGAGCAGGAGGCAGCGACTCAGGAAATCGCCAACTCCATTGGTGCAGCGTCTAGCGGCACAGGAACGGCCGCCGACAAGGTGGCTTCGGTCAGCAAGTCGATCGAAGAAACCGCCAATGAAGCCAACGTTGTCAACTCGACGGCGGACGTCCTCACTGAGCAGTCAGAAGGCTTGATGACACAGGTTGAAAGCTTCCTGACGGAGGTTTCCAAGGACGTGGAAGAGCGTCGCGGCGCGCTTCGCGTGAAGATGTCAGAGGTCGTGATCATCTGTACGGCTGGTCGCCGCCGCCGTACACGTCTGCTCGACGCCAGCAAGACCGGGGCTAAGGTTGGCCTGGTCGATGGCGTGAATGTCGGTGATCAAGTGAGCGTGGAAATGGCCGATGGCCGGACCATGGTCGGCATGGTTCGCCGCAACGAGGACGATGGCATTGGCTTGGAGTTTGACGAGCCAATCAACGACCCAACCTTCCTCATCGGTCAGGGCTTTGACACGGAGACTGAGGCCGATAAACAGGCGGCATAGTTGCAGCTCATGAAAGATACGAGTCGGCGGGACCCGCCGGCTCGTCAATCGCTACGCGATCGGGCAGGTCGCCCAACCAGCATCAAGTGGAACCGCGCTGCTATCGCTGAACAAGCCGCTTATTGGAAGGATCCGACGATGGTGCGGCCCGCGACGTAACGGGCATACCCATCTGCAAAAGCGTCGGTGAGATTTGCATCTGGTTCGATTGACCGCGCCATCGCCGGCTGGGCAGCGATCTCTGCGCCTGCACCTGTGGCGGCCATAAGGCCTAGCCGCGCGGCCCCAAACGCACCGCCGAGATCGCCATCGGCAGGGACATCGATGCGCACACCAAGCGCGGTTGCGATGGCGGCAAGCCAATAATCCGACGCGCTGCCGCCCCCCACCGCAATTACGCTATCAAGTTTGGTGCCTGTGGAAGCCAGTGCCTCCTGGCAGTCCTTCAATGCAAACGTCACGCCCTCAAGAACGGCGCGGGTTGCGGCGTGTCGGTCGGTAGCATGTTCCAGTCCAAGAAACGCACCGCGAATCGCTGCATCGTTGAGCGGCGTACGCTCACCACCGAGATAAGGCAGGAAGAGTGCTTTGCCCGGCGCCTGAAGGTTGCCGAGTGCACTGGTGAGGCTGGCCGGATCATCGCCCACCAACCCTGCGTACCAGGCCAGTGCATCGGTGGCCGCAAGGATCACACCCATCTGGTGCCAGGTGTCTGGAACGGCGTGGCAGAACGTGTGCACGGCGGTGTCGGGATCGGGTCGGTAGCTGTCATTGGAAGCAAAAAGCACGCCCGATGTGCCAAGCGAGACGAACGCTTCACCGGCCTTCACCACGCCCACACCAATCGCAGAAGCGGCGTTGTCGCCACCGCCGCCAGCCACCACGACACCTTTGGAAAAACCAAAGCGCTGGACCAACTCATCGCGCAGTTCGCCGGATGTCGCTGAGCCTTCGACCAGCATTGGCATCTGGTCGCGAGAAAGATGGCACTTGGAGAGCAGTGTATCCGACCAGTCCCGCTTGGCTGTATCGAGCCAGCTGGTGCCCGCGGCGTCGGACATGTCGGACGCGTAAGAGCCCGTGAGCCAAAGGCGCAGATAGTCTTTGGGCAGCAATACTTTCGCTATTTTCCCGAAGATATCTGGGTAGTGCTTGCGCAGCCACTCCACTTTGGGTGCGGTGAACCCTGGAAAAACGATATTGCCGGAGAGTGACCGGAAATCGGGGTCGGCATCCATCGCGGCAGCTTCATCAGCTGAGCGCGTGTCATTCCAAAGAATGCTTGGCCAGAGAACCTTATCAGCGGCATCCAGTGCTGTAGCGCCATGCATCTGGCCGGAAAGCCCGATGCCGCGCACCGCTTTCATTTCAACAGCACCGCGTAGCTCACCCAGCACGGCTTCACAGGCCGTAATCCAACTCGCCGGATCCTGTTCCGACCATCCAGAATAGGGGCGCGAAACCTGAAGGTCCGCCTTGGCGGAGGCGACCAGCCGCTGGTCATCGTCAATGACAACGGCTTTCAGGCCCGAGGTTCCAAGATCAAGACCGATATACATGTGTGTCAGGCTGCCTCTTTGGATGCTCCAATCTGTTCTAGCAGACGTGCCACCGCTTCGGCACCTGGATCATTGTGCCCGGCGAGTTTTTCCTCAGAGATGTAAGTGGCGCGACCGGCTTTTGCCTTTGTCATCTGCGCGGTGCCATCGGCTCCCGTGCGCGCGGCCGATGCTGCGGCCTGCAAGCCATCTGGAAGCGCATCAAGCGCCGGCTGCAGTGCATCGATCATGGTGCGATCGCCAGGTCCTGCGCCGCCAACCTGCTGGATGCGGTCGAGACCGGCTTTCAAGGCATCGATGGTGTTTGCCCCATTGGCCGAGGCATCGCCGGCGGCGGCAAAAAAGATGGCGAGCAGCACCCCCGATGAACCGCCCATCGTTTGGCTCAGTTCCTGCCCGATGGCGCGATAGAGCTGGGTCGTATCGGCCAGTGGCAGGCGTGGCATGGCATCGATCAGCGCGCGAGAGGCGGTGGCCAATGTTGACCCCGTGTCGCCATCACCTGATTTGGCATCCAGCGAATTCAGATCGCTTTCCGCCGCAATCAATATGGTGCAGCAGCGGTTCAAAAAGTCCTCGGTGCGGGCATGGGCCGATGGCGTTGGCTGGATGGGTGCTAATCCATCGGGCAGCGGCAGCACAGCTTCCGCCGCGACGGGTAGGCAACCCGGCCAGGCGCGAGGCGCCACCGGTGCCAGCAAGGCCGTTTGTTCGGTGCTGCTGATCGGCAGAAGCGAGACCGAAAATCCTTGCATGTCCAGCGAGGTCATCAGCGGTGCCGGGCCGACCATCCAGGTAATTTGATCCCCGATCGACGAGCGAGCCAGCTCCTCGGCGAGCACCGCCATTTCCAAAGGCGTTGCGCCGCCAAGATTGTTGAGCAATGCGACATGCGGTCCGTCACCAATATTGGGCGCAAGCTTATCGACCACCATCGCCATGGCGTCGCGTGCGCCGGAATAATCCACCTGCTCAATGCCGGCCTCACCATGAATGCCTAGGCCAAGCTCGGCTTTGCCAATCTCGATCCGCGCCTCCTTGGGAGAGCCAGGAATGGTGCAAGTGTCCAGCGACATGCCGATGGAAACGACGTGCGAGATCACGCCTGCCGCAGCCTTGGTCACTGTTTCTAGGTCAGCGCCTTGATCGGCCAGTGCACCCGCGATTTTGTGCACGAACAGCGTGCCAGCCACGCCGCGCGCCTGTGGCAGGTCGGGCAAGGCGACATCGTCATCGACCACAACCATGGAGACCTTGTGCCCCAAGGCGCGAGCGCGCTCGGCAGCCAGACCGAAGTTCAGGCGGTCGCCGGTATAGTTTTTCACAATCAGCAGGCAACCCGCGGGGCCAGTGACCGCCAGGATCCCCGCCAGCACGGCGTCCACGGAGGGCGAAGCGAAGATATCGCCGCACACCGCCGCGGTCAGCATGCCCTGTCCAACAAAACCTGCATGGCTCGGTTCATGACCGGAGCCGCCGCCGGAGACCAAGGCAACCTTGGACCTGTCCCAGTCGGTGCGCACCACGACCTTGATGTGCGGATAGCCATCCAGCCGCGCCAGCTTGCCATTGGCCGTGCGCAGCAGGCCATCAATGGCCTCGGTGACCAGCGTCTCTTTGGTGTTGATGAACTGTTTCATGGGGTCGTCTCCTTAGGCCTAGGCCAAGCGGGTGCCATCGGCAGCGAAGTAGAGGGCTTTGCGTGGTTGCACGGCGAGCGTATCGCCAGTTTCCAGCGAGGTGTGCACGTCAGTGAGTGTGATGATGTCGTGGCCCTCCATGGTGAGGTGCAGCCGTGTCTGGTCGCCCAGATGCTCTACGCGCACCACTTTGGCGGGCTTGCCAAAAGCGCCCTCAGCACCTTGCTGAATATGTTCAGGGCGCATGCCGATAGTGGCAGCACCTTCGGGGGCGCCTGCGAAAAGATCAGCCGGCAACAAATTGATACGCGGCAGGCCAAGGCGACCGGCGACATATTGGCTGACCGAGTTCTCATAAATCTCGCGTGGGCTACCAAACTGCACGAGCCTGCCTTCATCCAACACGCCCACATGCGTGGCCATGGTCATGGCTTCGATCTGATCGTGGGTCACATAAAGCAGCGTCGCGCCAAGGCTTGCTTGAATGCGCTTCAGTTCTACGCGCAGATCGGTACGCAGCTTGGCATCGAGCGAAGAAAGCGGCTCGTCCATCAGATAAATGGATGGATCACGCACCAGTGCCCGACCAATGGACACGCGCTGCATCTCACCGCCGGAAAGCGCGGTGGCTTTGTTGTCCAGCTTGTGCGGGATTTGCAGCACCTCGGCCACGTCGGCCACTTTCTTGGCGATCTGATCTTCCGGCGTTTTGAGGATTGGCGAGCGCAGTGGAAAGGCCAGATTGTCCCGCACCGTCATGTGTGGGTAGAGCGAATACTGCTGAAACACCATCGCGACGTCACGCTGCGCGGGTGTGAGACCGGTCACCGAATGACCACCAATATGGATGTCGCCAGCGTCTGGCTTTTCCAGCCCGGAAATAAGCCGAAGTGTGGTGGTTTTACCCGCACCCGTCGGTCCAAGCAGCACCACAAAGGCCCCATCGGGGATGTCCATGGTGATGTTATCGACAGCCTTCGTTGATCCATAGGTTTTGCTGATGCCAGTGAGCGATACCTCAGCCATGAGCGCCTCCCATACCAAGGACGCCAATGTTGAGATTGGAGCGCAGGGCGTTGCCGGTTTGGCTGTTGAACAGCGTCAAGGTGGAGGCGTTGAAGGCCAGGCCAACAGAGTGCCCAACCGTCGCGCGGCGCTCCGATCCAATACGCGCCTTCAGCTCACCGGCATCGGTTGCCAGGGTCACGATCTGCGTCGTGCCAAGATATTCGGTCGCAAGAATTTCCCCGCGATAGGAACCTTCATCTGAAATCCGTACATGCTCTGGCCGCACGCCCACGGTGATGTCGCCATCGAAAGGCTCGCGCATCTCGGGGATGAGGATGGAATGATGGTGCAGGTTTACCGCTGTTGCGCCGACATCCAGCGTGCCATGACCTTTCAAAAAGTTCATCGGCGGCGAGCCGATAAAGTTGGCCACAAACATGGTGGCCGGCTTGTCGTAGATATCCTGCGGTGTGCCGAACTGCTCGATCACGCCATGGTTCATGACAACGATCTTGTCGCCCATCTGCATGGCTTCCAGTTGATCATGGGTCACATAAACCGTGGTCGCGCCCATGCGGTCGTGCAGAGCGCGCAGTTCTTCGGCCATATGTTCGCGGAATTCAGCATCCAGCGCACCCAGAGGCTCATCCATCATGAAGGCTTTGGGATCGCGCACGATGGCGCGGCCGAGGGCAACGCGCTGACGGTCACCCCCTGAGAGGCCACCAACGGGACGGTTCAAAATGTCTTCAATGCCGAGGATTTTGGCGACTTCGGCCACTTTCTCCTTCACCTGGGTGCGTGGCATGCCTTGCGATACAAGCGGGTAGGAGATGTTCTTGCGCACATTCATGTGGGGGTAGAGCGCAAACATCTGGAACACCATGGCAATGTCGCGCTGGCTGGCAGGTTTTTGGCTGACCTCTTCGCCATCGATGTAAATCTCGCCAGAGGTCGGCAATTCCAGCCCTGCGATCATGCGTAGCGTGGTGGTCTTTCCGCAGCCCGATGGCCCAAGCAGCATGAAGAACTCACCATCCTCGATCTTGAAGGTGGACGACTGCACGGCGGTGAAATCACCGAACTCTTTGCGCAGATTCTTGATGATGATCTCAGCCATGCTGCGCTCGCTTGCTGCTGTGATAGGTGAGCGCCGCGCCGATGCAGAGGGAGAGCTCTTCGGTTGGCAATGGGCCTTCAGGGTCGATCAAAACGGCTCGGTTTCCTTCATAGGCAAGGCGGTTGCCAAAGCGGCTGCGCCAATCATCGACAAGGGTTGTTTGGCAATGCACGAACAGTTTGGCGCCGCCGGTTGTTTCATCAGCGCCAAGGCGGATAGTCGTGCCGGCTCGACCGGGTAGATAGGAGGGTTGGCCCCATTTGAGTGTCTCTTCCAAAGGTGCAATGCCACGCGCCGCGGCTTCGGCAAGCACCAAGTCACGCAGTTGCAGAACGCGGGTTCGCGAAGGTTCGGGCATCGCGTTGATCGCGTCGGCGACTTCGGTTGGCATGGTTCGCGGTATCTTGGCCATGCCCGCTATTCCCGGAAATGGCTGACGATGATGAACATCACCGTGCCCACAAGCGTGACGATGAACGAGTAGGTGTAGAGCTCAATGACAAACGGCTGCATGAGCATCAGCACACCGGTGGCGATGAGAATCGTGGCGACCATCTCCCAAGCGCCACGACGAAGACCAAAAAGGCCGGAGAAGAACTTGGTCATTTGCGTACGGCCCCAAACGTGATGCCCCTTAGCAAGTGCTTGCGCAGCATCACGGTGAAGATCATCACCGGCAGAAGGAACAGTGTTGCGCCTGCGGCCACCGCCGGCCAATCGAGCCCGCCTACACCGATGATGGTGGGGATGAAGGGTGGCGCGGTTTGCGCGGTGCCGGAGGTGAGCAGCACAGCGAACGCGTACTCGTTCCACGCAAAGATCAGGCAGAAGATGGCCGTGGAGGCGATGCCGGTGGTAGCCTGCGGCAGCACGATCTTGTAGAAGGCTTGAAAGCGAGTGTAGCCGTCGATCAGCGCGGCCTCTTCGTACTCACGCGGTATCTCGTCGATAAAGCCTTTCAGCAGCCAAACGGCCAGCGAAATGTTCACCGCCGTATAGAGCAGGATCATGCCGAGATGCGTGTCCGAGAGGCCAAGTTCGCGGTACATCAGGAAGATCGGGATCGCGACCGCAATCGGCGGCATCATGCGCGTTGAAAGAATGAAGAAGAGCAGATCATCGGCCAACGGTATGCGAAAACGGCTGAAGGCGTAGGCCGCCAATGTTCCTAGGAAAACCGATAGGAAAGTTGAGCCAAATCCGATGATGACGGAGTTCAAAAACCGCTCGCCAAACTTCGATGGCCCGACGATGACCATGTCGTATTGGCGCACGATCTCATCGTACCATTCCTCTGGTGGATTGGCGTCTAGGAACTCTTGCGTCTGCCGCGTGCGCTGGGTGAAGAGGTTCACATAGCCTTCCAGCGTTGGCTCAAAGATCACCTGCGGCGGATAGGAAATCGCATCGGCCGGTGACTTGAACCCGGTGATGAAGATCCAAGCCAGCGGGATCATCGTGATCACCGCGTAGAGAATGACCAACGTGCCGGCGAACCATTTTTGGCGCTTGGACGGTTCGGTGATGGAAAAGCTCATCGTTCTTTCACCTTGTTGAGCGCCTTCACATAGATCGAGGCGAGGCCAAACACGGTGACGAAGAGAATGATCGCGTATGCCGACGCGTAGCCGGTGCGCCATTTCTCAAACGCTTCGCGCTTCAGATTGATCGAGGTGAGTTCGGTCACCGAGCCTGGTCCGCCACCGGTGAGCTGCACCACCAGATCAAACATCTTGAAATTCTCGATGCCGCGGAAGAGCACCGCCAGCATCAGGAAAGGCAGCACCATCGGCACGGTGATCGTCCAGAATTGCCGCCACTTGGACGCTCGATCAATTTCGGCCGCCTCATAGATGTAGTCGGGGATGCTTCGAAGCCCGGCGAGGCAAATCAGCATCACGAACGGCGTCCACATCCAGGTGTCGACGATGACAATAGACCAGGGGGCAAGATTGACGTCCCCGATCATCTGGAAAGAGGACGGATCAACGCCGGTGAAGAACGAGATGACGTAGTTGAACAGCCCGATCTGCGGTTGGTAAAGAAAGGTCCAGAAGTTACCAACCACGGCAGGCGAAAGCATCATCGGCAGCACGATGATGGTGGTCCAAAGATCGTTGCCCTTGAACTTCTTGTTGATCAGGTAAGCGAGCGTGAAGCCGATCACCACTTGCAGCGCGATGGTCCAGAACAGGAAATGCGCCGTGGCCTGCATCGTCAGCCAGATGTCGCTATCGGTCAGGATGCGCTCATAGTTGCGCAAGCCGATATACTCGACCTCGCGATTGGGTCGGTTGGCGCGAAAATTCGTGAACGAAAGATTGATCGTCCAGATCAGGGGAAAGATGTTGATCGCCAGCAGCAGGAAGATCGACGGCCCGACGAAAATCCAGGCGATCGCACGATCGCTGAGCCCCCGGATTTTGCGCGCAACGGAGGGCGGCGTCGCTCTAGCAGCGCGCTCTATCGTGTTCTCTGACACCGGTCGATTTCCTTAGACGTTCGGCTTTTGATGGCATGATGGTGGAGGCTAGACCTCAGCCAGCTCGCCCGACAAGCCTTTCAAAGAGGTCGCCCAGAAATTGTCCGGGCGACCCAAGGTTTTCGCGAGGATTTGCCTCGCAGGGAGGATGCCTAGAGCAAGCCCTCGTCTTCGAAGACTTCGGTCCAGTCTTCGACCAGCAGGTCAAGCGCCTCTTGCGCCGTGCCCTGATCGGCCACGATGTAATCATGCAGGCGCTTCTGCATGGCGAGCAGCAGCTCGGCATAAGCGGGCTCTTGCCAGAAGTCCTGAACACCGGCCATCGCTTCCAGGAAGTCCCCAGCAAATGGCGCGCTGTCGACAAAGCCTGGGTCATTCAGCACCGAATTGTGCGCCGAGTAGCCACCAAGCTCCCACCACTGCGCTTGGACGCTGGGTTGCGCGAACCAGGCAATGTATTCCAGCGCCGCATCCTGCTTGTCGGAATAGGAGACAACAGAGATGCCCTGGCCGCCAAGGGTGGAGGCTTCAACTTCTTGTGGCGGGTTGACGAAGAAGTCGATCGTGTCGCCGCCAACTTCCGGGTCTGCATAAAGGCCGGGGAAGAAGGCAAACCAGTTCATCGCCATGGCGACCTGCCCGGATTTAAAGGCATCCAGCGACTCACCCATATAGCTGTCGGTGTAGCCAGGAGGCGTCGCGGTTTCATAAAGCTCTTTATAGAACTCCAGCGCTTCCACGGCAGCTGCCGAATTCACCACGCCTTGCATATCGTAGGAGCCCGGCTCGCGCTCATACTGAAAGCCCCAGGCGTAGAGAGCGCCAGTGGCACCCATCGTGATGCCTTCCGATCCGCGCTCGGTGAAGATGGCCGCGCCATAACGCGTCTGACCGTCAATCTGGCGCTCTTGGAAGAATTGAGCGATCTGAAGAAGTTCGCGCTGGGTCTGTGGTTCACGCAGTTCCTGGCCGGTTTCAGCCATGTAGGCAGCGCGAATATCTTCCCGCTCAAACCAGTCGCGTCGGTAGAACCAGCCATTGGCGTCACCCATGGCGGGCAAGGCGTAGTAGTTCTCGGAGCCTTTCGGCCAGGTGGAATAGGCATAGACGGTCGCTGGCGCGAAATCGTCCATCGAGATGCCTTCATTGTCGAAAAAGTCGTTCAGGCGCACATAGTGACCGTTCTCCGCGCCGCCGCCGATCCATTGGCTGTCGCCGATCAGCAAATCGCAGAGCTGACCCCCGGAATTGAGTTCGTTGAGCATGCGGTCGGCAAAGTTGGGCCACGGCACGAACTCAAAGTTCATGGTGTGGCCGGATTCTTCTTCAAACTGTTTGGAGAGTTCAACCAGAGCGTTGGCCGGATCCCAGGCGGCCCAACACAGGGTTAGCTCTTCAGCTTGCGCCGCTGTGGCGGGCAGGCCGACAGCGCCGGTAAGACCGATCACGCCCGTCAGCGCGGTGGCGGCCATCAGTTTCAGTGATTTCATAGGAAAGTTCCTCCCGTTTGATCCTCTGCCGCCTTTTGCGGCGTTTCTTGAGAATTGATCAGAACCTAAATGAGGTACGCACCTCAAAGCAAGCAAAAAATGAGGTGCGTACCTCAAAAAGGAATCGGAGGGAGACCTTTGACCGGATAACTGGCGGTTTTCCTTAGATCGACAATGGCTTGAGAAGAAGCACGACGTCCTCATCATAGTAGGGTTGGCAAGGATGTTCGCGCACGCGCGCCCGCGCGTGCTCACGGTAGCCAAGCTTCTCATAAAGTCTCAGGGCGCCGGCGTTCTGCGAATAAACCTGAACGCTCATCGACCGGTAGCCCGCTGCTTGGGCGAGCTCCTCCGCGGCCTGCATGAGCGAGGATCCGACGCCAGCTCCGCGAGCCCCGGCAAAAACAGCCAGCGCGTTGATATACCAGGTGCCAACCGATTGGGCTTCTAGCTCCACAAAGGGCGCGATGGGTGCAGGCAGGTCATCGGGATCGTCGTCAGGTGCCGCGTCGATAGCATAGCTGAGCACCATGCCGATCGGGCGACCGTCACGCTCTGCGACAACCGCGTTGCGATAGGAAAATCCACCTTCGGTGCGGCGCGCGCGCTCGGCGCCAACGTCCAGCGGGTCTTGCCCATCGGCGCAGGATTGGCTCCAGAGCCAGCGAGGGATGCCCTCGCCAGCGATGTCGATCAGCTTGGCAAGGCTCGGTGCGTCGGATGGTTTGGCGGGGCGAATAATGGGTGATGGGGACAATGTATTTGCTCGAAGTCTTAAAGGGGGAGGCGGGGCCTGGGCAGAAACACTGCCCAGGCATTGCGCGATCAAAGGCTATGCCGCAGATCGAACGTCATGGTGATGGGCCATGCAGCCGACATGGCGATGATCGGTGCCACAACAGCCACCCACAACGCGAATGTTCGGTAGCAGTGTAAGAAGCTCCATGCTCAGATCGCCGAGTTCAACAGGGTTCCCATCATCCAGCTCTTCAGCCTCGTCCAGCTCAGCATGGCTCATTCGTGAGGCGTTGCAGCGGATGCCGCCAATACGAAATGTCCAAGCCGCGCTGTCATCGAGCACATCGCGGAAATGGTCTGGATGAGCACAGTTGATCATGTAGTAGAGCGGCGCTGACCCGGTGGCGGTGTCCACCTGGGCAATTGCGTCCTTGAGGGCTTGGCCGGATGGCAGGCGACCGTCGGTTTCCAGCGTGAAGGCAAGGACAACCGGCAGATCAATTTCTTTGGCGGCGCGGGCGATGCCGACGGCCTCTTCGGCGTGGGTGAGCGTCATCGCGCTGATCATATCCACACCAGCCTTACCAAGCGCATGGATCTGCGGCGCGTGGATTTCGAAAGCTTCACGCTCGCTGAGCAGCGTACCAGGCGCATAAGCATCACCGGCTGGACCCACCAAACCGTTGAGCACGATAGGCAGTGTGTCACTTTCATGCTGGTCTCGGATGGCGGAGACAAAAGCGACCGCACCTTTGTTGATCGCCAAAGTGTCTTCAACCGACAAGCCAAGCGGTTCAGCCCAGGCAACGCCGGCGCGCCATGTTGGGGCATCGATAACAAAGCCACGGCCTGATGCGCGTGCCAGGCCGATATAGGTTTCGTAATAAGCCGCCAGATCGCGGCGTCCGGTATCGCTATCGAGCAAGGCGGCAGCGGAAAAGCAGGGTAGGTCATGACCTTTGTCGAAGATCATGAATGTCTCCAAGCCACCATCGGCAAGATAGAAGCGTTGGGTGTTTGTGAGGTGTTCGGTTCGCATGGCAATACTCCTTCAATGATTGCCGCAAGGAGTAGATTGCAGTACCCATCGGACGATAGTGGCCGCGTGGTTCGGTTGGTGCGATGGTTTTTTTGCAATGCATTCAACGGCCTAGATGGGTCGCTGCTAGACGGATCACTCCGCTGGCCGGAATGACTGCACTCACGGTACAGTTGGGAAAAAGCCGATGACCGAGAAAACCAACACCCGCTCGAAAATTCTCGACATTGCCGAAGCCTCTGTGCTGGAAAAGGGCTTTGAGGCGACCTCGATCGAAGAGATCGTGGCGGGCGCTGAGATCTCCCGCAGCGGCTTCTTCTACCATTTTAAGGATAAGAACGCGCTCGCCCGTGCCATGCTGGAGCGCTACATCGACGCTGAGAACGCGCTCTATGACGACATCTTTGCGCGCGCGGCGGAGCTGAACGATGATCCGCTGCATTCCATGCTGATTGGTCTGAAAATGCTGGCGGAGATGCTTGCCGATATGCCTGAAGGGCATCCTGGCTGCGTTATTGCAGCGACGGCCTATCAGGACCGCTTGTTTGATAAAGGCGTGCAGGATTTGAACCGCGAGGCCATCCTGGGCTGGCGCCGCCGCTTTCGCGCCATGTTCGAGGAGATCGCTGCCGTTTATGAGCCGCGCGACTCGGTCAACATGGACGCGCTTGGCGACATGGTCTCCAGCGTTGTTGAGGGAGGTCTGGTGCTGCAGCGCGCTTTGCGAGAACACAACAGCGCCTCTGAGCAGATCATGTTGCTACGCTCTTACTTGAAGCTGCTGTTCTCGCCCAAAGCGTGATCTTTGCGGGTGATTAGCTCTCGCAGGTCACCGCATGCACGTCGCGATCTTCGATGATGAGAATTCCGACATGGGCAGCTTGCCTGTCGCGATAGGCCTGCATCGTGCGCAGCGTTACCAGGATCTCTTGAACATTCGGATCAGCGAAATCGACTGAAAGCCCGTCAGGCGTACCGAAGGCTTGACCAACAATGATTTCGGTATGCTCTGCTTCAGGCAGCATCGCATAGGTGCCCGACGGCGTTTCGATGGTGCCGTTGACAACAGCCAAGACGGGAACGCTGCCCAGTGTCAGCGTGACGTGCACCTGCGTATCGTCGACGCCAATACAGGCTAGTGTGGCCGTTGCTGATGCTGGTGGTGCTCCCGCGACCAGCATGGCGAGCAGGGTGAGTGCCGTTGGTCGGTAGAAACTGGTCATCTACCCATTCCTTCCTTCTGTGCCCGCCACGCACAGCCTATCACATGTTCAAGCCAACCCATGCACCGTTGCGCGACGACGAACGCACGCAAGCATCCACAAAGGCGACTCCGATCAGCCCATCTTGAACGGTTGGATAGAGCACGTCAGACGGCGCGGACTTGCCAACTTGCGCGGCGCGAATGGCTTCGGCTGCTTCCGAATAGATGGTCGCAAAGCCTTCCAGATAGCCTTCCGGATGGCCTGGCGGAACACGGGTGGCGCGAGCCGCCGCCTCGCCAGAGCCTGCCCCACCACGCGTGATCTTTTGCGGTGGTTGGCCGAAGGGGGAGAACCACAGCGTGTTCGGCTCTTCCTGATGCCATTCCAACCCGCCCTTCTCGCCATAGACGCGCAACTTCAGCGCGTTTTCATTGCCCGGTGCCACCTGGCTCGACCAAAGCATGCCGCGGGCACCGCCCTTAAAGCGCAGCATCACATTGGCGTTGTCATCCACCCGGCGGCCATCGACGAAGCTGGTAAGGTCGGCGCAGAGCTCGTCCAACTCTAAGCCGGAGACGAACGAGGCAAGGTTGAACGCGTGGGTGCCAATATCGCCGATACAACCGCCAGCGCCTGACTGGGCAGGGTCGGTGCGCCAGGCTGCCTGTTTCATGCCGGTCTGTTCCAACGGTTCGGTCAGCCAATCCTGAGGATATTCGGCCTGCACAACACGAAGCGTGCCGAGTTCTCCAGCGGCGACCATTTCGCGGGCCTGCCGCACCATGGGGTAGCCCGTGTAATTGTGCGTCAGCACGAACACCGCATCGGATTTTTCCGCTGCCGCGACCATCTTTTTGGCCTCACTCAGCGTGGCCGTCAGTGGCTTGTCGCAGATCACATGGATGCCGCGTTTCAAGAACTCGCGCGCCACCGGATAGTGCATGTGATTAGGGGTGACGATGGCTACCGCGTCGATGCCATCCTTCAGCCGTGCCTCGCGCTTGGCCATCGCGGTGAAATCATCATAGACACGTGCTGGGTCCAGACCGAGGTCGGCGCCCGAGGCTTTGGATTTCTCCGGTGTCGATGAAAAGGCACCTGCCACCAACTCGAAGCGATCATCGATGCGGCTGGCGATGCGGTGTACGCCGCCAATGAACGCATCGCGACCACCGCCGACCATACCGAGGCGAATGCGCCCGGCATTCTGTTCTGACTTACCTTCAATCGCCATCGATTAGTCTCCCAATCCGAGCATCGCGCGGTTCGCGGCATCGTCCGTTCCACCGTCGGCAAAATCGTCGAAGGCTCGCTCCGTCACGCTGATGATGTGGTCTTTGACGAACTGCGCACCCTCGCGCGCGCCGTCTTCCGGGTGCTTCATCGCGCACTCCCATTCCACCACGGCCCAGCCGTCAAAATCGTACTGGGTGAGTTTGGAAAAAACCTGTTTGAAATCCACCTGGCCATCGCCCAGCGAGCGGAAGCGCCCAGCGCGATCCACCCAGCTTTGATATCCGCCATAAACGCCCTGGCGCCCGGTTGGGTTCAGCTCGGCATCCTTCACGTGGAACATTTTGATCCGCTCGTGGTAGATGTCGATATTGTCCAGATAATCCAGGTGCTGCAGCACGTAGTGCGAGGGATCGTAGAGCATGTTGGCGCGGGCGTGGTTGCCGACTCGCTCCAGGAACATCTCGTAAGAAATGCCGTCGTGCAGATCCTCGCCTGGATGAATCTCGTAGCAAACATCCACCCCGCAATCCTCCGCGTGATCAAGGATAGGGCGCCAACGCTTGGCGAGTTCATCAAATGCAGCTTCCACCAGTCCGGCGGGGCGCTGCGGCCACGGATAAATGTAGGGCCAGGCAAGTGCGCCAGAGAAGGTCGCATGCGCGCCGATGCCCATATTCTTTGAGGCTGTGATGGCCTTCATCACCTGGTCCACCGCCCATTCTTGCCGGGCTTGCGGATTTCCGCGCACGCTTGGATCGGCAAAGCCATCAAAAGCAGCATCATAGGCCGGATGCACCGCCACCAATTGACCCTGAAGATGGGTGGAAAGCTCTGTGATCGTCACGCCATTTTCAGCGGCCTTGCCGAGCACCTCTTGACAATAACCTTCGCTTTCCGCCGCTTTGTCCAAGTCGAACAGGCGCCCGTCCCAGCTCGGCATTTGGACGCCGAGGTAACCGCAACCGGCGGTCCATTTCGTGATGGCGTCGAGCGAGTTGAACGGTGCGTCGTCACCGGCAAACTGCGCCAAGAACAGTGCCGGGCCTTTGATGGTTTTCATGCGATTGGTCTCCCGAGTGATGGATTGGGTTGGCGCTTCTGTCGCGTCTCAACGGTGGTCTGTGGTGCCTAGGGCAGGTTTTCCCGCAGCACGATCTCGATACGAATGCGTTCCTGGCTCGCGATAATCTCCCGGCCATCGCATTTGGCCCGCAAAACCCGCGTGGCGCTGCGCACAAGGTGGCCGACGTTCTGGGTGATCACCACGTCCAACAGGCCGTCGCGCAGCGCCTGTTCTGAATGGCTCGTTAACTCGTGGCCAATCACCACCAGCGTCTCCGCAAGGCCGTGCTTGGCGATCACGCGCGTTACGCCGCGTGTCCCTGCACCCGCGCAATAAAGCCCAATCACATCCTCATGGCCCGCTAAGGCCCGTTCGATCGCTGATGACGTGCGCTCCGGCTCATCATGGCCCTCCAAGGATGGCAGGGCATCGAGCTTGGGAAACTGCTCGCGCATGACCGCGTCGAACCCGAGCCGGCGTTGGACCATATCGCGGGCATGGGTTGTGTTGACGACGACGATGATCTTGCCCGACCGGCCACCCAAGAACCGGCCCATCAAAACGCCAGCGGTTCGTCCGGCGGCGACATTGTCGATGCCGACAAAATGATCACGCTCAGCGTTCGGCTGATCGGACACCAAGGTCACAACCGCGATGCCGCTTTCCTTCATATGCGCAATCATGTCGCGCACAACCGGCGTTTCATTGGCCATGATCGCCAGGCCGTCAATCTGCTGGGCTTGCAAGTCTTCCAGCGCACGGATCATGGCAACCGAGTCGTTGAGCGGCACTTCATAGGTCTGCAACTCGGCGCGATCCAAACGCAGGCCTGCGCCGGCCTCGACGATGGCGTCGCGCAGCGCTCTGAGAAACTGGCTTTGGCCCTCTGGTAGAACAAACGCGAAGCGGTAATGACGGCCGCGTGCGAGATTGGCCGCGTGTACATCGCGCACATACCCAAGCTTGTCGATGGCCTTGTGAACGCGCTGCGCCGTTAGCGAGCGAACGCCTGGCCGCTCATTGAGCACGCGATCGACCGTCGCCAGGCTTACCCCCGCTTCCTCGGCGATGTCATGAACTGTGGGTTTTCCCATCCCCTGCCTTGCGTGCCTTTGTCAGTGCATCTCTTCAGCAGCGAAAAGGTAGGCTGGCTTTCTGAGGTACGTCAATCAGAATTCGAAGGAAAAGCCGCGCGCTCGCTTTGTGTGTTCTACGGAACTTCGCCGATGCTTGCGAACCTGGTTACCTGTCTGTAGCTCTAAAGAAAACAATTCGGGGGAGTGAACCATGAAAACACGCGCAGCTGTCGCCTTTGACGCCGGCAAACCGCTGGAAGTGGTCGAGGTCGATCTGGAAGGTCCGAAAGCCGGCGAAGTGCTAGTGGAGATTAAGGCCACCGGTATATGCCACACTGATGAGTTCACGCTGTCCGGTGCCGATCCGGAAGGCGCTTTCCCTGCCATCCTGGGTCATGAGGGCGCCGGTGTTGTCGTCGAAACTGGCCCGGGCGTTACCTCTGTTGAGGTCGGCGATCATGTGATCCCACTCTACACGCCTGAGTGCCGGGAGTGCGACTATTGCTTGAATGGCAAGACAAACCTCTGCCAGAAAATTCGTGCGACCCAGGGCCAAGGCGTGATGCCTGATGGCACCAGCCGCTTCAGCTACAAGGGCGAAAAGCTGCTCCACTACATGGGCTGCTCCACCTTCTCTAACTATTCGGTGCTCCCGGAAATTTCGCTCGCCAAGGTTCGCAAAGACGCGCCGTTCGACAAGATTTGCTACATTGGCTGCGGCGTGACCACCGGTGTCGGCGCGGTGATGTTCACCGCCAAGGTGGAACCCAATTCGACGGCTGTGGTTTTTGGCCTGGGCGGTATCGGTCTCAATGTGATCCAGGGGCTGAAGCTAATCGGTGCGCGCCAAATAGTCGGTGTGGACACCAACCCCGCCAAGCGTGCCATCGCCGCACAGTTCGGCATGACCCACTATGTGAACCCCAAGGAAGTTTCCGGTGATTTGACTGGTCATCTGGTCGAGTTAACGGGCGGCGGCGCGGATTATTCGTTTGAGTGCATCGGTAACACCGAGGTCATGCGCGTCGCATTGGAGTGCTGCCATAAGGGCTGGGGCGAAAGCATCATCATTGGTGTGGCGCCAGCGGGTGCAGAAATTTCCACCCGGCCCTTCCAGCTGGTCACGGGTCGTGTGTGGCGCGGATCAGCTTTTGGCGGGGCGAGAGGGCGCACCGACGTGCCAAAGATCGTCGACATGTACATGGAAGGGCGCATCGATATCGACAGCCTGATCACCCACACCATGCCGCTGGATGACATCAACAAGGGCTTTGATCTGATGCATGCCGGTGAGTCGATCAGGTCGGTGGTGCTGTATTGATGGCCCTTCAGCCAGTCCAATCCTTCGCGTCCTTTGGTGGCAATGTCGAGGTTTTCGATCATGAGTCTGAGGCTTGCGACTGCACCATGCGCTTTGCTGTCTATTCGCCGCCGCAAGCAGCCAATGGACCGGTCCCGGTGCTCTGGTATCTCTCTGGGCTGACCTGCACCTGGGCCAACGCCAACGAAAAGTCCGGTATCCAGCGTTACGCTGCGGAGCATGGGATCATGGTCATCTTCCCCGACACCTCGCCGCGCGGTGAGGGCGTTGCCGATGATGAGGGCTACGATCTGGGACAAGGGGCTGGCTTCTACATAGATGCGACTCAGGACCCTTGGGCGCAGCACTTCCAGATGGGGACTTACGTCACCAAGGAACTGCCAGCTCTGATCACCGAGCGGTTTCAGAATGCCGATATGAGCCGCCAGGGCGTCACTGGCCATTCCATGGGTGGACACGGCGCGTTGACATTGCATCTCAAATATCCTGACTCTTACGTCAGCGTCAGTGCCTTCTCGCCCATCGTCGCGCCGACGCAGGTGCCGTGGGGGCAGAAGGCCTTCACCGCCTACCTTGGAAGCGACATCGCGCAATGGGCCAAGCACGACGCCTGTGAACTGGTGAAACAGTCGCCCACCAAGGCGCATATACTGATCGATCAGGGTGCAGCCGATGATTTCCTTGAGGAGCAATTGCGTCCGCAGCTATTTGGCGATGCGTGCACTGAAGCTGGCCAGGAGGTCACCATCCGCATGCGCGAGGGCTACGACCATTCCTACTATTTCGTCGCCAGCTTCATCGGTGAACACCTGGCCCACCACGCGATGGCGCTTAAGGCTTAGGGTCTCAACCCTAGTTGGTCACCCAGTTGAGGTCAGCCAGTTCCTCCTGGCTGAACAGGTAAAGCTGCTCTTTCGGCGTCGCCATCGCATGGATCCAAGCGCGCGGATCAACGCCCATGTCGACTAGCAATTGCTGCGCTTCTGATGAGATATGCTGCGCGCCGGCCATGCCGTCTTGCAACGTGCCGATTTCTGCGTCGGACGTGAACACTTGGTGCACGCCAAACCAAACCGGGTCGGGCAAGTCACGCTCTACGCCGCCTGAAAAGGCCAGCGGGCAGGACGACGCGCAGTAGCCGTGACGGGCCACGGCTGTGTCGATCTCGCGCTCGCGTAAAAGTTCAGCCATAGCAATTGCATCACGCACGCTGCCGCCGGGTGAATGGAAGGTGAGGGCGTCAATTTCTGGGCTCGCGTCGATGAATTCTTCAAACGCCACATAGCTGCCTGGATCGATGCGCCCAACTGCGCTAGCCGCACCATTCTCGCCCATATGAAAGGTGATGGACGCGGAAATCGCATCGTCCGGATCGCCGTCAAAGCCCGGCAAGGCAACCTGCTGATCGGAGCGGCGCGCCGGTGCGGAACGCGGATCGTAGCGGCGCACTTGATCATCATTACCGGGCGTCCGTCGCGGGCCATAATCCACCCGTCCTGGATTGCCAAACGGGTTGCCCGTTTCAAGGGCACGCTGCTCGCCAAGCAGAGAGCGGAAATCATAAGCGAGTGCTGCCGCCGACCCAAGCACGAGGGCCGCGAAGAGAATCCCAAGGACAAGGTCGCTGGTGGCGAACTTGCTATCGTTCAGCGTCTCATCGGCCACACTCAGCGGTCCCGTTTGATCGTCGGCATGGCGGTGGGCAAAGGCGTCACGCCAGGTTGATCGATGTCCCGCTCCTTATCGCGCTCCTGCTCGGCGTCCGGCTCTGGGTCGGATGCGGGAGGCGAGGCCTGAACGGGCTGCGGCGGTTGCATCGCGTTGTAGAGTTTCAACGCCTGGTTCATCTCGTGCACCGTCACGTGATGGGCGTCCATCTCCGCGCCTTCCTCGCGGCGGATGGCTGAATGCACGCCGGCGAGGATCAGGATCAACACCGCTGGCAGCAGATCGATGGAAATGGCGCCGGCCCAGGACGGCAAAAAGTCTTCGGCATAGAGCAGCACGGCTTCCGGCGTGGAGAGCGGCACAAAGCGAACGGGAACCACCTCATCGCGCGCCAAAATCGCATCGGCGGCGCTGGCCAGCGCGTTCGATTGCACCTCAATGGCCGACTCCACTCGCGAAACGATGGTCGTTTGCCGTGAGGCAAGATCGGCGGTTCCGCCATCGACTTCCGGCGCAACAAAGGCAGCCGATAGGTCTTCCGCCGCGCGTTTCACAGCCGGGGCGATGGAGGTTTCGGAAAGCGCTGCAATCACACCTGCCAGTGAGACAGCCTCTTCTGCATAAGCGATGGCCCGAGGCTCGATCGGGCCGGCGGCCGAGACGATCCGGCGCATGTCTCCAAGATAGCTGCCGCCCTGCTCAAAGAGGGCATCGCTTTCCACGCGCGCAGCTCGCACTTCAGCCGCGAGACCCTCCAACTGCCCTGACATCTGATTGAGGAGTTGCACAACCGTTCCAGAGCCGGAAGTACCCGTCAGTGATCCTGTCGCGCGTTCTTCCTGCGCAAGACGCCGGAACCGTTCACTGGCAAGCTCAATGTCCGGCAACAACCCCTGGGCGGCGAGCGCATTGTTGTGGGCCTCGGAGAGCCTGGATTGATACTCTTCAGTGGTGTTCGCCAGATGCTGTTCGATAGCAGCGCCGCCAGCCAGCGCCGCAGCGTTGAGCCAAGATGACATGGCCACAATCATCAGCGAGCCAAGCACCATGGCAATCAGCATGGTGCGTTTTTCGGTGCCGTGCTTCACGTGCGGCACGAATTGGATGAGGTAAGACCAGAAGGCGTAGATGCCGATGGAAACAGCAGTCGAGTAGATCAGCGCGCCGAAAAACACCACAGGTCCGATGCCTTGCAGCAACCCGCGTACACCCAGATAGGTGTAGACGCCGCTGGCCAAGGCGAGGATCGCCAAAGTCAGTTTCGTCGTTGTTTCTAGGCGACTTACGCCGCGTCTGAGTGCCTCGGCCATGCCGAACTCCGCCAATTGGTCTGCGTCGAGCGTGTGCCTGACGCTGCACTATGGCGAAAGTCGGACCTGGCAGGAAGTGGGCCGGTGTTTAGAAAACGCTAGACTTTGTAAGCCAGGCGCAGGGCCCCCCAGTGTCGGCCTTGAACATAGACCGGTACGGACAGGTCCTTCATGATGGCGAACTTTCCTCCACCCATGTCGCGGCGATAGGACTGCATCAAGAACGGTTCGGTGCTTTGTCCGGCGCGTAGGCCAACCTTGTCGTCGAACATGCGGCGATTGCGGCTGTTGGCGGCGTTCCAAAGCGGATCATCGCCCTGTGGCTGGCTGAACTTCTCGTTGTGCGTTGGCAGGTAGCCGTTCACATCAACACAGGCGCAAAAAACGATGCGTTCACTGCTTTGGGCAACCGGTTCCTGAATAGCTGGCAAAACGCGATCTGTGATCGCCGTGAAACGAGTCATGACCTGTTCGGGATCGGTGCCAGCGATTGGCTTGTAATCCTGATCGAAGAAATCGTTGATCGTTGCCCGACCCTCCTCGATCTCGGCTGCAAACGCATTCTGTACGGCGTCGACAGCCTCGCGCGCCATGTCGAGGAAACGGCCTTCGTCAGTGTCGATATCGCTATCAGCGGTCACGCCAACCAACCGGTCGGTTTCGTCAACGCTGTTCCCGATTCGCTCAGCAGCAGAATCCAACAACGCACTGTTGCTGGTTACCGTTTCCTGCATCGTCGTAACGTTGGACGCAAAATCCTTTGTCGCCGACTCGATATCGACAATGCCCGTTTCGACAACGCTTGAGGACGAGCCAATCTCGGTAATGGCGTCGGACAACTCATCGATCACTTCATCAAGAGCGCTTGTGCTTTCTTGCACCGCCGAAACGCCGGTCAACGCGCCTTCGCCAAGCCCGATGAGTGCATCGGCTTCCTGGTTGAGTTGCGTGAGCGTTTCCTGAATTTGCTGCGTTGCTGTCGAGGTTTCCGATGCCAGTTGTTTAACCTCGCCGGCCACGACGGCAAATCCGCGCCCTGCTTCACCGGCGCGTGCCGCTTCGATAGTGGCGTTAAGAGCCAGCAGATTCGTCTGCCGGGCAATTTGATCGATCGACTGCGAGACCTCGCCAACGCTCACCAGCGCGCCTTGTAGGCCCTGCAACTGGCTGTTGATCTCGGTAACCGAAGAAATCAGTGTTGCAATATCGTTGGCGGCTTTGCCCAAGGCATCGCGCGAGCGTTGCATGGTATCGCCGGAGGCATTGGCCACCATCGCGGTTGTCGTGACGGCCTCGCGGATGACGCCTGTCTGAACCTGTGTTTCTTCTGCGGCCTGGCAGAGCAGGTTGAAGGCTTCCTGTAATCCTGTGGTGGCGGCGTTGGCTGTTTCGATGGCCCCAGCCACGTCCACCATCTCCACGCCAAAATTGGACAATGCTTCAGCGACAGAAACCAGCGTCTTGGCGGTCTCGTCTGCGTTGCGCTGGGAGGTCTTGTCCGATTGGGTCTCCGCCTCGTCGGCAGGTGACGTAGAGTGCGCTAGCTCTTCAGAAACCGTATCAGCCGGCTCCGCTTTGATTTTGGCCTGTCGTGAAAACATAGACTGAGTACCCACCAGGTTTGAAACGGCTTCCAAGGCCGTATTGATGGTGCATCGGAGTTAACATTGTTGAAACACGTCATTCTTTTACGCAAAAGAAACGTGGCTTTAGTGAACTCTTTGCGGTTACGTTAGCAACGTCTGGTTGTAGTTTGGCCGAAAAACTGTTGCGAAGGAACATTTGAACCATGGTCAGATTTCCTCGAACGCTTTGGTTCTTGCTGGGCTTATGGCTTGCTGCCTTCATGGGATCATTTATTGCTTTCGCGCTGATCGAACCCACCGGGTCCAGCTTCACCCGAGGAATGAACCGTGTCGGTGCGTTTTTCGGGTGGCAAGCAGCGGCTATCGGCCTGGCGGTCGTCTTGTGGTGGCGTGCCCGTCAACTGACACTGAGTAAGGGTCTGTGGTGGATGGTGCGCGTGCCGATTGCGCTGGCCGCACTCCTGATCGGTGCGATCCTTATGCTTTTTGGCTGGGCGTTTCTCTTTGCTGGATAGCGACCGACCCAATCACTGGCCTTTCGACGTCACCGCTTTGAGCGCCGGGTTGATGGCGAAGGTGACGACGGGGATCAATAACAAGCCCCAGGCCAGACCGATCACGCCATCGAGTGCCGCCACGATGACCCACTCAACTAAGCCTTGTGCGGTGGTCACCGAATGCGCGCCGATCTCCGCC
Organism: Hyphomicrobiales bacterium; assembly: GCA_017642935.1. Lineage (NCBI taxonomy): Bacteria > Pseudomonadati > Pseudomonadota > Alphaproteobacteria > Hyphomicrobiales > Hyphomicrobiales bacterium. Next base: position 1,823,983 of record JAEPOK010000001.1, on the reverse strand, counting down.
CAATGGTGGATCGTGTCATAGGTTTGTGGAAATCCGAGATCTTTGACGCCATGCACCATGATGCTGCCGCCGACCCAAAGCATGGCGGCTGTGCCGACAGTTGAGATGATCAACAGGATCATTGGCATGGCTTTGACCAACCCGCGACCAAGGGCACGCGTTGCCTCCAGGCGACCGACTTGCGTCAGTTTAAGGCCGACGTCATCCATCTTCACGATCAGCGCAACAGCGCCATAGACCAACGCCGTGATCGCGACTGCGACCAGAGCGAGCGTCACGCCGCGGGTCACGATGCTGTCTGAATCGATGGCCGAAAGCGTGATGGTCATGATCTCGGCCGATAAGATGAAGTCGGTCTTGATCGCGCCTTTGACGCGCTGCTCTTCGAGATGGGCAGCATCGAGTCCATGCTCGGTGTCCACCGCGTGATGCTTCTTATGCGAGAAGAGATGCGCGATCTTCTCCGCGCCCTCATAACAAAGATAAGACCCGCCTAGCATCAGCAATGGCGTCAGCATCCAGGGTGCAAAGGCGCTCAAGAGCAGCGCCACGGGCAGCAGAATGATCAGCTTGTTAAAAAAGGATGCGCGCGCGATCTTCCAGATAATCGGCAGCTCGCGCGTCGCCGGCAATCCAGTGACATATTTCGGCGTGACTGCCGCATCATCAATGACGATGCCTGCCGCTTTGGTTCCGGCCTTTGAGGCCTGTGCTGCGACATCATCAAGTTGCGTGGCAGCAAGTTTGGCGATGGCTGCGACGTCGTCCAGCAGTGCAAGGAGACCGCTCATGCGAATAGACCACTCGTTCAAGTAGGAGGCCGGTGAGCGCTCCAATCCTCATTTGGCTCAGTTAAACCCAACGCCTGACGATCACAATGGTTCGCTCGCCATGGATAAAGCCGCCACCTACTTGCCCGTTAGGCGGTGGCCATGCGAAGGCTTCGCCTCAAAGCGGCAATTACCCTCTGCCGTTTCCAGGAAAGCATCATGACTGTTCAGTTTGCCGTTGCCGGCCTTGGCTATGTAGGCCTTTCCAATGCTGTGTTGCTGGCGCAGAAATACACGGTGATTGCCTGCGATATTTCGCCGGAGCGCGTTTCCATGCTCGGCGATCGAACCTCGCCGATCAGCGATCCAGAGCTTGAGGATTATCTTGCCACCAAAGACCTAAAGCTCACCGCAACCAATGATACGCAAACCGCTTATCGCGACGCAACGCATGTGATCGTCGCTACGCCGACCAATTACGACCCGCAGACCAACGCCTTCGACACATCCTCCGTCGAGAGTGTGATCTCCGAGGTTTTGGCGGTGAACGATCAGGCGCTGATCATCATCAAATCCACGATCCCGGTGGGTCTGGTCTCTGCCTTGCGCAAGCAGTTTGGGATTGACCGTATCATCCATTCGCCGGAGTTTCTGCGCGAAGGGCGGGCGCTTTACGACAACCTCTTTCCCTCGCGAATTGTTGTTGGCGAACGTTCCAAGCGCGCCGAAGACTTTGCAACCATGCTCGCTGATTGCGCGATCAAGGACGACATTCCAACACTTCTGACCGATCCCGATGAAGCCGAGGCGATCAAGCTCTTTGCCAACACCTACCTTGCGATGCGTGTGGCCTACTTTAACGAGCTCGACACCTACGCTCAGATCGCCGGGATGGACACACGTCAGATCATCAAAGGCGTCAGTCTCGATCCGCGCATTGGCGATCATTACAACAATCCGTCTTTCGGCTATGGCGGTTACTGTCTGCCCAAGGACACCAGGCAGCTATTGGCCAATTACGATGCGGTTCCGCAGAACCTCATCCGCGCCATTGTCGATGCGAACACGACGCGCAAGGACTTCATCGCCGACAGCATCATCGCCAAAAGCCCTGGCTGCGTTGGCGTCTACAGGCTGACGATGAAGGAAGGCTCGGACAATTTTCGCGACAGTTCCGTGCAAGGCATCATGAAACGCATCAAAGCCAAGGGCATACCGGTGATTGTCTACGAGCCAGGTCTGCCAGCAGTCCATTTCTTTGGTTCTGCCGTTGTCCGCGACCTTGAGGCATTCAAGGCTGAAAGCGACATCATCATCGCCAACCGGCCAGCGCCGGAGCTTCAAGACGTGAAAGACAAAGTCTTCACGCGCGATCTGTTTGGAGTCGACTGAAAACAATGACCACTGCAACCCAAAAAACCGCGCTCGTCACAGGCTCGGCCGGCTTCATCGGTTTTCACACAAGCCAGGCCCTCTTGCGAGCAGGGTATCGGGTGGTCGGCTTCGATGCGCTCACCGACTATTACGATGTTCGGCTGAAACAGCGACGCCACCAGACGCTCTTCCATAATCAGCATTTCAAGGCTGTGGAAGAGCGATTGGAGACGCCGCGCGCTGTCGTTGATCTGGTTGCGCGGGAACAACCGGATCTCATCATTCACCTCGCGGCCCAGGCCGGGGTCCGCTTTTCGATCGACAATCCGCGCTCGTACGTCGATAGCAATCTCGTCGGCACACTTGAAGTGCTGGAAGCGGCCCGTGCGACGCCACCCAAGCACTTGATGATGGCGTCCTCCAGCTCTGTCTACGGTGCGAACGTTGAGATGCCCTATGCCGAGCATCACAAGGCCGATCTGCAGATGTCGTTTTATGGGGCGACAAAAAAGGCCGCCGAGTCGATGACGCATTCCTACGCGCACCTCTACGGTGTTCCGATGACGCTTTTTCGGTTTTTCACGGTTTACGGCCCCTGGGGTCGCCCGGATATGGCGCTCTTCAAGTTCACCAAAGCGATCCTGAACGACGAACCGATCGATGTTTATAATCACGGCGACATGCAGCGCGATTTCACGTTCATCGATGATCTGGCCCAGGCCATCGCAGCTCTGGCCGATGTCACGCCGACGCTGCCAGACGCGGATGACGAGGAAGACCGTGAAGCTCTGGGTCTTTCACCCGTGGCGCCTTGGCGGGTGATCAACATCGGCAACAACCAGCCTGTGCAACTCACCGACTTTATTGATGCGCTGGAACAGGCGCTGGGCAAAAAAGCGGAACGCAATTTACTCCCTATGCAAGCAGGTGACGTGCCTATGACCTGGGCCGATGCCACGCTTCTCTCGCGCCTTATCGACAAACCGCCCGCCACGCCAGTCGAGGAGGGCATCGCCCGTTTTGTCGCTTGGTATCGCGACTACTACCAGACTTAACGCCACCGACGCCGGAAATTCGCCGCTGCCCCATTGCCCGTATACCCGCGCTGACTATACTGCATACGCATGCAAGGTCGAATGGCGTGTCGACGCTTAATGGCCAAACAGGATGAACCAAGGACGGCGCGCCATGATCACCCATTTGAAACGCGGCAAACCGGAAACCGAGCGCTCCGACGATGACGCAAAAGTCCGCGCGATCGTTGAAGAAACACTGAAAGACATTGAAGCGCGCGGCGACGCGGCTGTACGCGACTTATCGGCTAAATTTGACGGCTACACGCCGGATCGTTTTCGTCTCACGGATGACGATGTATCGGCGCTGATGAACAAGGTGTCCACGCGCGATATGGACGATATCCGGTTCGCGCAGGAGCAGGTGCGAAGCTTTGCCCAGCATCAGCGCAATTCGATGGTCGATATCGAGGTGGAGACGATGCCGGGGATTGTGCTTGGTCACAAAAACATCCCGGTCCAGTCGGTTGGATGTTATGTGCCCGGCGGCAAGTTTCCGATGGTGGCGTCTGCTCATATGTCGGTGGCCACCGCCGACGTAGCGGGCGTGCCGCGCATCATCGCGTGTACGCCGCCATTCAAGGGTGAGCCGAACGCGGCTGTTATCGCCGCTATGAAACTTGGCGGCGCCCACGAGATCTACGTTCTTGGCGGCATTCAGGCGGTGGGTGCCATGGCCATCGGTACCGAAACAATCGATCCGGTCCATATGCTGGTTGGGCCTGGCAATGCGTTTGTGGCCGAAGCCAAACGCCAGCTCTTCGGCCGCGTGGGAATCGATCTTTTCGCTGGCCCAACGGAGACGATGGTGATCGCCGACGAGCATGGCGCCGACGCTGAACTCTGCGCGACCGACCTATTGGGGCAAGCCGAGCACGGCTACAACTCGCCCGCGGTTCTGGTCACCATTTCTGAAAAGCTTGCCCGCGACACACTCGACCAGATCGACCGGCTGCTCGCCATATTGCCCACCGCCGAGACCGCCCGCAAAAGCTGGGAGGATTATGGCGAGGTGATCGTCTGCGAGACCTATGATGAGATGCTTGCGGTTGCCGACGACATTGCCTCAGAACATGTTCAGGTCATGACTGATCGGGACGATTGGTTCTTGGAGAACATGACCTGTTATGGCGCGCTCTTTTTGGGCGCACGCACTAACGTCGCCAATGGCGACAAGGTCATCGGAACCAATCACACGCTGCCAACCAAGAAGGCCGGGCGTTACACCGGCGGTCTCTGGGTCGGAAAATTCCTGAAAACCCATTCCTACCAAAGGGTTTTAACCGACGAGGCAGCGGCATTGATGGGCGAATATTGCTCGCGCCTTTGTATGTTAGAAGGCTTTGTCGGCCATGCTGAACAAGCCAATGTGCGCGTGCGTCGCTATGGTGGCCGCAACGTTCCCTATGGCCAGGCAGCCGAGCCGAAGATGGCTGCCGAATGATAAGCGGTCGTTCCACTGGAACGGAGCAGCGAATTTGAACGGTCGTTCCGCAGTAACGGAGCAGACAACTGTTTCAGCAGAGGGTCCAAATCCGATGACACTGCCTAAAACACCGTCTCAACGCCTGGATGGCAAGCGTGCCTTTGTTGCCGGTGCATCACGAGGCATCGGGCTGGGTTGTGCGGTGGCTTTGGCCGAGCAAGGCGCTCATGTCGTGGGCGCCGCGCGGGGCATGGAAGATCTCTCGGCAAGTGTCGACGCCATGAAGGCTGCTGGGTATTCGGTTGAAGCGATCCGCCTGGATGTTGCCGACACCGACGCCATCAAAGCCACCTTCGCGGACTATGAACCCTTTGACGTGCTCGTGAACTCAGCCGGCATTGCCCGACATGCATCAGCACTTGAAACCGACATCGACGATTATCAGGCGGTGATGGACGTTAACGTCCGTGGTGCTTTCGTGCTTTCTGCTGAGGCGGCTCGCGGCATGATCGCGGCCGGCAAGGCAGGCTCGATCATCCACATTTCCTCGCAGATGGGCCATGTCGGAGGCATTGAGCGCGCTGTCTACTGCGCGTCCAAGCACGCTTTGGAGGGCATGGTGAAGGCGATGGCAATCGAGTGGGGACCGCACAAAGTTCGCATCAACACCATCTGTCCGACATTCATCCGCACGCCGCTTGCTGCCGTGACGCTTGACGACCCGGAACGTCGCGCTTGGGTTGAGTCGAAGATCAAGCTCGGTCGGGTGGGCGAGGTTGAGGACATCATGGGCGCTGTTGCCTATTTGGCAAGCGATGCTTCAGCGTTGGTCACCGGCACTTCATTGCTCATCGACGGCGGTTGGACCGCGGATTGATCGCGAGGCTACCCGAACGTTTCTGATACTCCGACGGCTGGACGACCTCTCGCTCGCCGCTTACACCTAATGATATGAGGCTGGAGACATCACTGCGCCAAAACCCTGAGCGGGAGGGTCTGCTCGATGGCGCGCCGTAAAGTTACATCCATTGATGTCGCGCGCGAGGCGGGGGTCTCCCAATCGGCAGTCTCCAGAGCGTTCACGCCAGGTGCCAGCGTTGCAGCAGAAACCAAGGACCGTGTGCACAAGGCCGCGATCCGCCTCGGTTACCGTCCCAATGCCATAGCCCGCTCGTTGATCACCCGCCGGTCGCACATGATCGGCATGGCTGTTTCCTACCTCGACAACCACTTCTATCCCGAGTTGGTTCAGGGCATTTCTGATGAATGCCAGAAGCGCGGCTACCATGTGTTGCTCTTCACTGCCGGTGAAGGAGACGCGGCCAACCAAGAGCTACAGCGCGCGCTCGACTACCAGATCGACGGTCTCGTCCTTGCCTCGGTTTCCCTGTCCTCAGAGATCGCCGACAGATGTCACGCGGCAGGCATCCCGGTGGTGATGGTGAACCGGGTTTCCGATGCACCCACCGCATCGAAGATCACCGGGTCCAACGAGTTGGGCGGACGCACCATCGCGCGTTTCCTCATCGAAGGCGGCCATAAACGGATCGCCTATTTGGCGGGCATCGAAGAGACCTCCACCAACCGTGATCGCGAGCGCGGGTTTTTGGCCGGGTTAGGCGAGAAGAGTGTGGCTCTGCATGCCCGCGCTGTCGGCAACTATGATGCCGACGAAGCCGCCAAAGCAGCGATTGCGATGATGCAGTCCTCAGCGCCACCCGATGCGATCTTCTGCGCCAATGACCATATGGCGATCTCTGTTATGGATGCTTTGCGGCACGGTTTGGGGCTTTCGGTGCCAGATGACGTTTCTATTGTCGGCTTCGACAATGTTGGCCCCGCGCAATGGCCGACCTATTCCATCACTAGCTTTTCGCAGCCAGTGGATGCGATGATCAAAGCATCAAGCGACACGTTGTTCGAGGCCATTGAGGCAGCTGTCGAGGGGGAGGCCTTTGAGGCCGAGTCCATCGAACTTCCCGGTCAATTGATCGTACGCCAGTCGGCCAAGAAACCGCCCAACATCGGCGAAACCTGGGCAATCCCAAAATCGAGCTAGCTGGCCTGACAGGCCGCGCATTGACCATGCACCTCAAGGTTTGCTCCCTGAGCGGCAAACCCGATTTGCTCTGACAAGCCGGCGAGGTCTTTCGCTAGCGCCGACCCGTTCAACTCTTCGACGCCACCGCACCCGTCGCATAGAAAAAACACCGTTTGCGAGGTGGCACATCGCTCGCCACCGCAACAGGACGCATGGGCGCAGGCCACATAGGCGTTCGCACTTTCCAGCTTGTGCACCAAACCATGCTCACCGAGCCACTTCAGGGCCCGATAAATCTGTGGTGGCGCGCGCAATCCGTCTTCGCGCAGTGCGTCCAGAAGCTCATAGGCCGACAGTGGTCCAGCCGACTGCGTTAGTCGATCAAGGACCAGTTGATTGTTGCGCGAAAGTGGAGCGGTTGTGGGCATGAAGGCGTAATGATTTCTCGTGGTTGACCAGTTATAGTATAACGTACTAAAGCCCATCTCCCAAGTTCGCAACAACCTTTTTGGATGGTTCGTGGCTCACACGCACAGCTCCCCCACCTGCCTACGCTTTGATGATCTCACCCTTGGATATGGCCCGCATCCGGCGGTCCATGGCCTCACAGGCAGCGTTGCCCATGGCGACTTGCTGGCCATCATCGGGCCCAACGGATCCGGCAAGTCGACTTTGCTGAAGGGTATCGTTGGCAGTCTGTCGCCGATGGCTGGCAGTTGCGAGCATACCGATGGCTGCCGCGTCGCCTATCTGCCGCAGCAAGCAGATATCGATAAAACATTTCCCGCGACGGTCTACGATTTGGTGAAACTCGGCCTATGGCCAAAGCGCGGCTTGCTTGGTCGTATGACACAGGCAGATCGCGCCGCCATCGCGCGGTCGCTTGAAGCTGTCGGTTTGGAAGGCTTTGAAAAACGCACCATCGACACACTCTCTGGCGGACAATTACAGCGGGCGCTGTTTGCCCGTGTTCTGCTGCAAGATGCTGATCTCATTCTGCTGGATGAACCGTTCAATGCCATCGACACCAAAACGGTCGACGATTTGGTGCGGGTGATTGAACAATGGCACGCCGAGGATCGCAGCGTGATCGCAGTGATGCACGATTTGGAATTGGTGCGCGATCATTTTCCAAAAACCATGCTGCTTTCCCGTGAGCCAATTGCCTGGGGTGCAACGGAAGACGTCCTTCAGGACGACAACCTGCTCAAAGCCCGCCGCTTCCATGCTGCCTGGGATGAGGATGCCGCTTGGTGCGCTGATCACAATCATTCCCATAATCACGGACAAGCCGCCTGATGGATGTCTACGCGTTTCTTGTCGCGCCTTTTGCTGAGTATGCGTTCATGCAGCGCGCGCTTCTTGGCGGGTTGCTGATCGCAATCTCAGCTGGACCCATTGGTGTGTTTTTGATGCTGCGCCGCATGAGCTTGACCGGCGACGCGATGGCCCATGCCATTTTGCCGGGCGCAGCACTCGGATTTCTCATCTTCGGGTTGGACCTCATCCCAATGACACTGGGCGGCTTGATCGCCGGATCATTGGTTGCCGCCGCCGCAGGGTTCGTGGCGCGTTTGACGGTGCAAAAAGAAGACGCGGCGATGGCCGCCTTCTATCTTATTTCCCTCGCGCTTGGCGTCATGATTGTCTCACTGCGTGGCTCCTCAGTCGACCTGATGCACGTGCTGTTTGGCTCAGTCTTGGCGCTGACCCAAGAGAGCCTGCTGATGATCGCTGGCATTGCGGCAGTAAGCCTGGCAACGCTGACCATCATCTGGCGTGCTCTAGTCGCCGAGTGTCTCGACCCCGGTTTTCTGCGGTCCGTTTCCGGATGGGGACCAGTGGTGCACTTTGCATATCTGGCTCTGGTTGTTCTCAATCTTGTGGCCGGTTTCCAAGCCCTCGGTACACTGCTGTCGGTCGGTCTGATGATCCTGCCCGCTGCCGCTGCCCGCTTCTGGGTACGCCGTGTGCTGTCCTTGTGTGTGTTGGCAATTGCCATTGGTGCTGGGTCAGTCGTGGTGGGCCTTTTGATTTCTTTCCATGCGGCCATCGCCTCTGGACCAGCGGTCATTTTGGCCGCAGGCGTTGTGTACTTGGTTTCCCTGCTGGCCGCACCGCGCGGTTTGGTCCGGCCTGCCCTTCCAACTCAACGACATAAGGTAGCTTAATGCGTTCCTCGATTGTTGCACTCTCTTTGTTCTCGACGACCTCTTTGGCCTCCGCTGATTCTTTGGATGTTGTCGCGTCCTTTTCGATACTTGCGGATATGACCCGCGTCGTAGGTGGTGATCATGTGTCCGTCACCAGCTTGGTTGGCCCCGGCGAGGATGCCCATGTCTATCAACCAGTCCCCACAGACGTGGTCGCCGTCGCTAGCGCTGATCTCGTGATCACCAACGGTCTTGGCTTTGAAGGCTTTCTTGATCGCTTGATTGTAGCCAGCGACACGCAGGCCACCATCGTTACGGCCAGCACCGGCATCGATGTCATCGAAGTTGGTGATGAGGACGATCACCATGATCATGATGATGACCATGAACACGACCATGACGACCACGCTCATGATGACCATGGCCACGATCATGACCATGCGCTTGAAGATGAACACGACCACGATCACGAAGACCATGCCCATGATGACCACGGTCATGATGGCGATCACGATCATGATCACCACGACCACGAAGATGATGGTCACGATGAGCACGCACATCATGACCATGACCACGGCCCGAATGACCCACACGCTTGGCAATCGCTCGATGCGGCACAAATCTATGTTGCCAACATTGCCGATGGTCTCTGCGAAGCTTTGCCAGGGCACTGTGGTGAGTTCACTGCAAATGCCCAAGCCTATTCGGCTGAACTAGAGGCCTTGGAGGCCGAATGGGATGCTGCTTTGGCGGACGTTTCTATGGATGGACGCACGATCATCACGAGCCATGACGCCTTTGGGTATCTCGCGCGCGATTTCGATCTCACCATTCTCGCAGCGCAAGGTATGTCGACCGAAAGTGAGGCCTCAGCAGCAGATGTTGCAACGCTGATCGACCAGATACGTGAATCCGGTGCGCGCGCTTTGTTCGTTGAGAATGTCTCAGATCCGCGTTTGCTGCAGCAAATCGCGGATGAAACTGGTCTCGATGTGTCGGGCACCCTTTATTCCGATGCCTTGGCGGCAGACGGTGATGCCTCATCCTATCTGGGCATGATGGAAACCAATCTGCGCGCTATTTCAGAAGCGCTTCTGTCGACCAACTAAACAGCAGGTTCTAACTGGTCTGGCAGGGCAACACGGATCGGTCCATCGGTACGATGGACTGTGCCCCTGCGTGTGCCGACGTTGAAAGCCGACTGAACATTCTCGCCCGATAGAACCTCCTCAGGTGATCCGTCGGCGAGAATGGCCCCTTCTTTCATTAAGATGATCCGGTCAGCATACCGCGCGGCAAGGGCCAGATCGTGCATTACCACAACGACGCCTTTGCCGTCACGCGCTTGGCCCGCCAGAACACTCATGATTTCGAACTGATAGCGCGGGTCGAGCGAGGCGAGGGGTTCATCGGCCAGCAGAAACGAGGCTTCCACGGCCAGTGCCCGGGCCAGCGAAACGCGCATCTGTTCGCCTCCTGAGAGGGTGAGAACTGATTGATCGCGCAGATCTTTAAGGCCCATCGTGTCGAGCACACGCTCAACCACATCATCTCCTTGACCACCGTGAGGATGTCGACCAAGGGCGACCACTGCCTCTACGCTGAGCGGCCAGGCGTAGCTTTGCCCCTGTGGCAGATAGGCAATCTGCTTGGCGCGCTCTCGCGGGGAGAGCGAGGATAGGGCTTTGCCGTCCATCGATGTTGCGTCGCTGTGAGGGACGAGCCCAAGCAGAGCTTTGAGCAAGGTGCTCTTGCCTGCGCCATTCGGGCCAAGAATGACCGTCAATGATCCCGTTTCAAGCGAAAGATCAGTGGGTTGCAGCAAGCGTGCCTTGCCAATTGAAACACTGAGATTTCTGGCATGAAGCACGCTCATAGCGTGGCTCGGCCCGCAAGCGCACGCCGTTCGCGCAGCACCAGACCCAAAAAGAAGGGCGCACCGACAAGCGCTGTCACAACGCCAACTTTCAAGGGCTCGCCGCTGGTGGGAACAAGCCGCACCAGCAGGTCCGCCGCCAGCAGCAAGCATGCGCCAGCAAGCGTGGCGGGCAGCAGCACCCGAGCTGGATCATAGCCCACCAACGGGCGGACCAGATGCGGTGCGACCAGGCCGATAAAGCCGATTGTGCCAGCCACCGAGACACCTGCACCAACGGCCATGGCAACACCAACGATCAGCATCAAACGCAAGCGCTGGACGTTGACGCCGAGGCTGCTGGCGGTGTCTTCGCCGAGGCTCATAACCCTGAGAGACCGCGCTTTTGATGCAATCAACATTGAGCCTAGAATGATGAATGGTCCCGCCATCCAGATGTGCTGGAATGAGCGGTCTTCCAGCGATCCAAGCAGCCAGAAAGCCACTTCAAGCGCTGCGAATGGGTTGGGCGATAGATTGAGCGCAAGAGATGTGCCCGCCGCCGCAAAACTGGAAAGTACCAGGCCGGCGAGCAGCAACACGATGATCGGCGCATCGCGACCGGCCAGCAGCATCAGCGCACCGACCGATGTCAAAGCCCCCAACATGCCCGCCACAGGCAAGGCAAAGGAGAGCGCGCCAGCCAGCCCTGAACTGATCATAATCACCGCACCCAGCGCTGCGGCCGATGGTGCACCAAACAGCGATGGTGAGGCGAGCGGGTTGCGCACCAATCCTTGAAGGCCCGCGCCGCTTAAGCCCAATGACCCGCCGATAAGGATCGCAAGCAGTGTGCGAGGCAAACGGATTTCGTAGACGATTAGCGCCAGCCGTTCGTCGGCGCCTGTGACGGCGGCCAAAAGCTGATCGAGCGTGAAAGCGGTCGTTCCAACCGCCAAGGAGAGTGCGGCCAGCGCCAGAAGCAGGACTGCAAGGCTGCCACTGAGCGGCATCACATGGTGTTCCTAGAACGTGGCCCGAATGCCCGCATAAGCTGATAGGCTTGGGGTGTTGTAGCCTTTGATCTCTTCATACTCGACATCAAACAGATTTTCGACGCGACCATAGATCTCCAAATGCTCATGCGCTTGGTAGGATGCGATAACATCGACCCGCGTATAGGGATCTAAAGGATCGCGTTCGCGAGACCTGGAAAACCGTTCGCCACCAACCCAATTGACGACACCTGAGATGCGCAGCCTGTCGATACCGATGTAGCTGAGTGTTACCTGCGCTTCATGCTCAGGGCGACGCTGTAACCGATCACCGGTCGTCGCATCTTCGGCGTCCAGATAGGTGTAGTGGGCTGATGCATCCAAATGGCCAGGGATCACGCGTGCATCGGCGGTGACTTCAATGCCCATCAATCGCGCTTCGTCGATGTTATCCCAGGCTTCAACCGCGAAAGAGCCAAACCCGCCAGTGTAGACGTGTAAGTCCTCAATCTCTTGGTAGAACCCGGTGACATCCACGGTTAAGCGGCCATCAAAGAAGGTTTGTGCGACGCCGATGTCGGCGCCCCAGCTTTCCTCCGGACGCAGATTGGGGGTGGCAGCACGTTGACGCAGGCTTGGCGCTTTCGCACCCGTGCCAAGGCTTCCGTGAAAGCGTGTTTCGGTTTCGTAGATTTCGTAAACGGCGGTTCCACGACCGGTTACGAACGTGCCCGCTCCTGCGAAATCGTCGAACCTGATCGCCGTTGAAACATGGAATGCGGGGCCTAGTGAGAATTGCTGCATTGCGAATGCGCCCCAATACAACTCATCCCTATCGAACTGTACCACACCATTGGTGATGTACTCGGCAGACTGTTGTTCACCCGTTACTCCGTAAAGGGTGGTGCCAAGGGCATCCCAACGTATCTCGCCGGTGTGCTCCACCCCGATCCGGTTGCCGTAGTAATCCTCAACACTTGCGTTTTCGGTAAAGCGACGGTCGCTGGACGATGCAAAAGCGGTAACTGTCTGACGCCATCGACCATCAAAGCTTTCATGGCTAGCACGGGCGTGCCCGTTGATAGAAAGCCGATCTGCATCTCCTGCAGGATCGGTATCTCGCCGGTCGTAATCCGTCTCAAGGTCTGTTACTTGAAATGCTGCGTCCAAGGATAGGTTTTCTGAGAGATTGGCTTGGCCCCGTAGACCGCCGGTCCATTGTCGAGAGCCATCCTCCTCGTCATTGCCGGCGCGGCGCGAGTATCCCTGCGTGGAAAAATGCTCGGCATATCCTGTGATGGAGAACTGATCGCCACCGTAGCCAGCGCGTAAGGCTTCGCGATGCGTCCCAAAACTTCCGCCCTCTACGCTTGCCGAACCAGAAAAACCTTGCGTCGGCTGGCGTGTGGTGATGGCGATTACGCCACCGATCGCATCGGATCCGTAGAGCGCTGATTGCGGGCCTCGAAGCACCTCAATGCGTTCGATCGAACCGACCGGCAGCATGGTGAAGTCGAAAGCGTTACGTGTTGATGTGGTGTCTGTGACAGGCACACCGTCGATCAGCACCATAGTGTGTTGGCTATCAGCGCCGCGAATGCGGACATCGGTCGAGGAGCCAAAACCTCCTGAGGAGTTGAAGCTCACCCCAGGAGAGGATCGAAGGATTTCAGCAACCGAGGTCTGCCCCGCCTGTTCAATCTCTTCACGGGTGATCACACTCACTGCGCTGCCGGCACGCGCAATGGGCGTGGCGATGCCGCGAAACGGCGCAAAAACGGTGATTTCCGATTGGGCGAATGCGGGAGCGGTGGAAAGAAGGGGCGCGGCAACAGCCGCAATAAAAAAACCGGCCATAAAGCCGGGCGTCGATACGCGTACCATCATCAGACCTTTACTGTTTCGATCTGGTTGTTCACAACCACCCGTCACGGCGTGTGTCCCGGGCGTGTAAGGTTTTGTTAAGCCTTTCAAACCGGTTCGGCAATCAATCCAAAGGGGTAAAACTGTGCAACGCTTTTGCCTGATCGCGATGGCGCTCTTGCTGGCTGGACCCGCCGTCGCGCAGCAGCGGCCAGAGCGAATTGTTTCGTCGAACATGTGCACTGACCAACTGGTTCTGGCACTTGCCGATCCCGATCAGATCGTCGGTCTCAGCCGTTTTGCTGCTGATGAGCGCCTGTCTTATGCGGCTGAACAGGCCATGCCTTATCCACAGCTTCCTGCCGCAGCTGAGGCGGTGATCGCACTGGAACCGGATCTTGTTTTGGCCGGTCGCTTCACCAACCGGGCGGCCAAGGACATGCTCGCCCGTTTTGATTATCGCGTCGAAGAGGTGCCGTTCGTGCGCTCTTTGGACGACGCTCGCGAGGCGGTTAGCCTGGTTGCTGAATTGGTCGGCCATCCCGAGCGGGGTCAAGCCTTGATCGACGAAATCGATACCGCGCTTTCGGCGGCGCGATCAGATGAAGCGCTAAGCGCTCTCATCATTCAGCGGCGGGGCTATGCCACCGGTACGGCGTCGCTCACGGGGGATTTGCTTGCCGCGTTGGGTGTGCGCTTAGCCAGCGAGGATTTGGTTGGCGCGCGTGGCGGATTCGTCGATCTAGAAACCATTGTTCGTGCTGAGCCGGATTTGCTGATCACAGCAAGCTTTGAACGCGAAAGCGAGGATCAGGGTACGGCGCTGCTTGCCCATCCTGCGCTCGCGGAGCGCTATCCGCGGAGCCAGCGTATTGCGTTGCCAGAGCGGCTGACGCTTTGCGCCGGGCCTTCGCTGATCGAAGCGATCCAGCACATTGCCAATGAGCGCGATGATGCGCTGCAACGGCTTACCGGTGGCTGAGTGGTTCGCGTTCAACGCGCTGGCCTTGGCCATGGCAATCATGGCGGATGCTGTTTTTGGCGAACCCAGCTGGCTTTTGAAACGTATGCCGCATCCTGTGGTTTTGATGGGCAAGTTCATCGGATGGTTGGACCGGCGCATGAACCATCAACACCATACGCCGTTCAGGCAAAAAAGAGCGGGCATCACAGCGCTGATCCGCATGATTTTTGTTGTCGCTGCGCTAGCCATTGGCATCCTGGCACTGGCCTGGTGGATTAACCCGATACTGGCCTTTGTTGTGAGCGTTTTGGGCGGCGCCATCTTCCTTGCTCAGCGTTCGTTGCACGATCATGTTGAGGCGGTTCGGTCACCTCTGGCAGAAGGTGACCTGCCCGCCGCGCGACAGGCGCTTTCCATGATTGTTGGCCGGACCACCGAAAACCTTGATGAGTCCGGGGTCGCGCGAGCTGCGCTGGAAAGCTTGGCGGAAAACCTTTCCGATGGTGTTATCGCCCCCGCCTTCTGGATGCTGATCGGCGGTCTGCCAGGCATCGCGCTCTACAAGGCGATCAACACGGCGGACTCGATGATCGGTTACAAAACCGAACGTCATCTGCACTTTGGTTGGGCATCAGCAAAGTTGGATGATTTGGTGAATTTTCTGCCCGCGCGCCTCTCGGTTGGACTGATCATGCTCAGCGCCGCGATCACCAGCCTGGCCGGTCAAAAGGGTGCGTTTGCCTGGCCAGACTGGGCGGTCATCCGCCGCGACGCTCCGACCCATGCTTCACCCAATGCGGGGTGGCCGGAGGCGAGCTACGCGTCTGCGCTGGGTATCGCACTCGGTGGCCCGCGCACCTATCCAAGTGGTACCGTTGAGGCGCCCTACATCAACGATGCTGGCCGAAAGAACTTGGACGCAGGCGATATCCGCAAGGGACTGTCGCTCCTCCGCGCCACATGTGCGGCCACGCTTTTGGTGGTGGTTCTGATCGCTGCTGCTATCGGCTTTTTGCAATAGCCAGCAGGCCGTCCACATCCATGTGCTCTGCCAGATGGTCGGCCAAATCATCAAGGGCTGCCTCGACACGCGCTTGATAGGCAACGGACGCGCGCGTACCCAGGCGCTCCAAAAAGGCGGCGCGAAAGGCATCGCTGGCAAACAGCCCATGCAGATAGGTACCCATCACCCGACCATCCATCGACACTGCGCCATCAGTTTTATCGTTGAGGGTAAGCAGAGGGCGTTGACGGTCAGGTCCTTGCGTGTCGCCGAGGTGGATTTCGTACCCCTCGACCGCAGTTCCGGTTTCCTCGTGCACACCCTTGGTGAACGTCGTGGTCTTGTCGGCTGAGAGCGTGGTCTCAACGTCCAGCAAGCCCAGCCCAGCCTCATTTCCAGCGGCGCCTTCAATGCCACCCGGGTCGTCGACTCTGCGCCCCAGCATTTGATAGCCACCACATAGGCCCACCACATAGCCGCCGCGGCGGACATGCGCAGCCAGATCAATGTCCCATCCTTGAGCCTTAAACGCTTGGAGATCGGCAATCGTGGCTTTCGACCCTGGCAGGATGACACAGGCGGCATCGGTGGGCAGCGGTGTGCCTGGCTCGATGATCCGCAGGTCCACGCCAGGCTCCATGCGCAGTGGATCAAGGTCCTCAAAATTGGCGATCCGGCCGAAACGCGGCACCGCAATCACCAGACCGTCGCCCGCCCCATCGGCAAGCCCAAGCACATCCTCAGCCGGTAGGTCACGGGCCTGATCGAACCAGGGGATCACACCAAAGCTTGGCCATTCGGTGCGCGCCACGATCTCTGTCAGGCCATCGTCAAACAGAGAGGGATCGCCACGGAAACGGTTGATGAAAAAGCCCTTGACCAGCGCTAGATCATCAGGTGGTAGCAGCGCGTGCGTGCCAACCACACTGGCGATGACACCGCCGCGATCAATGTCCGCGCAAAGAACCACGGGCACCTGGGCGGCGCTCGCAAAGCCCATATTGGCGATATCGCCGGTTCGCAGATTAATCTCAGCCGGGCTGCCTGCACCCTCAACCAGGATGATATCGGCCTCGGCCTCCAGCGAATTGAAGCTTTCCAGAACCGGCGCCATCAGTTCGGTTTTGCGCGCGCCATACTCCGCCGCCTTCATTGTGCCCCAGACTTTGCCCTGAACCACAACTTGGCTGCCGACATCGGCCTGCGGTTTCAGAAGCACCGGGTTCATGTGTACGCTGGCCGGTATATTGGCAGCTTGTGCTTGAAGTGCCTGCGCCCGCCCGATCTCTCCATTTTGCCCCGCCGCATCAGTTGTGACGGCAGCATTGTTCGACATGTTCTGAGGTTTGAACGGCTGCACGCGCATGCCACGGCGAGAAAGCAACCGGCACAGCCCCGCAACGATGACCGACTTGCCGACGTTTGAGCCGGTGCCTTGGATCATTAGGGCCGGTGTTTGGGCCACCTAGAACTCAATGCCTTCTTGCGCTTTCACGCCGCTGCGGAAGGGATGTTTTATCTGCGTCATCTCGGTGACCAGATCAGCGATGTCGATCAGTTCTTCAGGCGCGTTCCGCCCGGTGACGATCACATGCACGTCGTCCGGCTTTTCATCGCGCAGGAACCGCACCACCTCGGCGGGATCGATGTAGGCGTAGCGCAGCACGATGTTGAGCTCATCAAGCAGCACCAACTTGTGCTCGCCGCCTGTGATCAAGCCTTTGGCTTTTTCCCAGGCTGCTTCGGCGGCGGCGATATCGCGCTGGCGATCCTGCGTTTCCCAAGTGAAACCCTCGCCCATCGTGTTGATGGTGACAAGGTCTGAAAAGCGCTCCAGGACGGCGCGTTCCCCAGTCTCCCATTTGCCCTTCACAAACTGGATCACGCCGACGCGTTGGCCGTGACCGAGCGCGCGAAACACCATGCCGAAGGCAGCCGTGCTTTTGCCCTTACCCTTACCAGTGTGAACAATGAGCAGCCCTTTTTCGATAGTCTTGGTCGCGATGATCTTGTCGCGCGCGGCCTTTTTCTTACGCATCTTTTCAGCATGGCGCGCGTCCAGTTCTTCTTCAGTCATAACCGGTTTAACGGCGGCTTTGTCAGTCATTCGGCAGCTTCCTGGTTGGGGTGCATCAGCTCATTGAGCATAGTTTGGGTCGTGTTTCGGCGTGGGGTCCAGAGCCCGCGATCCAGCGCCTCGGCAAACCGTGCCAGCATATCATTGAGCGCTGGCGCATTGGCGTCTTTGATAAAGTCGCGCACGTCATCATCGGCGATGTACGCCTCAAACAGGGCATCGAAGTGGTGATCGCTCACCGCCTGCGTGGTGGCGGCGAAGGCAAAGAGATAATCCAGCGTTGCCGCCATCTCAAAGGCGCCTTTGTAGCCATGGCGCATGACGCCCGCGATCCATTTCGGGTTGGACGCACGTCCGCGCACCACTCGCCCGATCTCTTCTTGCAAAGTGCGTGGGTGAGGGGCTTCGGGCCGAGCGTGATCAACGTGGTAGCTTGTCGGTGCTTCGCCGCGCAGCGTTTCGATCGTCGCTGCCAGTCCGCCCTCAAACTGATAGTAGTCGTCGCTGTCGAGCAGATCATGCTCGCGATTGTCCTGGTTCTGCACCACGGCTTGCGCGCCGCGCAGGCGATCCTTTAAAAGGCCTTTTTCAGCATCGCCTTGGCGGCCGGCACCATAAGCAAAGCCGCCCCAGGCAATGAAGGCTTCAGCGAAGTCTGAGCGTTGGGTCCAGCCGCCCTCGTCGATCAGCGCTTGCAAACCTGCGCCATAAGCACCGGGCATGGAACCAAACACGCGATAGCCCGCCATGCGATCAGCATCGTCTTGGGTTTTGCCGGAAGCAAGCAGCGCCACCTGGTCGGCCTGCACACGCGCGGCGAGCGGGTTCATATCGGCCGGCTCGTCCAGATCAGCGACAGCGCGCACGGCGCTGTCAAAAAGTTCGATCTGGTGCGGAAAGGCATCGCGAAAAAAGCCGGAGATGCGAAGGGTCACGTCAACACGTGGGCGGCGCAACTTCGACAAAGACGTGATCTCAAAGCCCGTCACGCGGCCTGAACCGCCATCCCACTCTGGCGCGACACCAATGAGCGCTAAGGCCTGCGCAATGTCATCGCCGCCGGTTCGCATGTTCGCCGTGCCCCAGCAAGTGAGCACTAGGCTCTGCAACCATTCGCCATAATCTTGAAAGTGGCGGGAAAGCAAAGCCTCGGCGCTTTTCTGGCCAATGCGCCAAGCGGTGGGTGAGGGCACAGCGCGCACGTCGACGGCAAAGAAATTTCGCCCTGTTGGCAAAACATCTGGGCGGGCGCGGCTGGGCGCGCCAGAAGGGCCTGGCGGCACGAAACGACCGGCAAGCCCGGCCAGTAAGTTGGCGGTCTCGTCGTCCGGTGATGATGTGATGCGCGGTCGTAGGACCGCATCAATCCATTGCATCACCGCCTGAGAGGCTGCGCTGGGAGCTTCTACATCGCCTTGCACCAGTTTCAGGGCAAACGCTTCAAGCCGTTCAATGCCATCACCTAAGGTGCGCCATACACCACCATCGTCCAGTGCTTCGGGTTTTGCCAGTGTCCAAGGCTGGCCGAAATCGCGGGTTAGCGGATCGAAATCCAAACCAAAATCAGAGGCCAGCGCGCGGGTGAGCGAAGCATCCTGCTCGCCTGATCCTCTGGGAAGCCGAGCGATAGCCACCAAAATATCTGCGACTTGGGGCTTCTCGGGCAACTTCCCAAAGATGTGCAGACCGTCACGGATTTGCATCTCTTTCAGGTCGCACAGCGCCGCATCCAGCGTGATGAGATCATCGCCAACTTCACCCTTCAGTCCAATGTCTTCGGCAAGGCCGGTCTCTTGCGCAAAACCGACAATATCGCGGGCCAATGCTTTGGCGCGGCGTGGGTCGCTGGCTTCGGCAAAAGCGTAATCATCGAGCAGCGCCTCAAGTTCCTGATAGGGGCCGTGACTCTCCGCGCGGGTGAGCGGAGGCGTCAGGTGATCAAGGATTACCGCAGCCGTGCGCCGTTTGGCTTGACATCCTTCACCCGGGTCGTTGACGATGAACGGGTAGAGCGTCGGAAGATCGCCAAGGATCGCCGCCGGAAAACAACTGTCTGACAGAGCCAGCGCCTTGCCGGGCAACCATTCCAAATTGCCGTGTTTACCAAACTGGACCAGCACATCGCTGTCCTGGCGGAGATAGGCGTAAAAAGCCAAATAGCCGTGTGGTGGTACCAGATCAGGATCGTGGTAGGTGCTGGCCGGATCGACATTGTAGCCACGCGCTGGCTGGATGCCGATCAGCGTGTTGCCGAACCGATGCAGAGGTAGTGTGAAGGCGTCGCCTGCCACCTGCGGATCATTATACGGCTCCCCCCATCGGTCCGTGACCTGCTGGCGAACCTCCTGGGGCAATGCATCGAAGAAGGCCTGATAGTCGGCGAGCGAATACCGTTCGCGCCCTGCCTTAGAGAGTAGCAGCGCCATGAGGTCTTCCGATGAGCGGGGGGCATCGCCGACTTGGTAACCGGCGCCGTCCATCGCCTCCAAAAAGAGACCAGCCGACGCAGGCGTGTCGAGCCCGACACCATTGCCAATACGGCTGGTCTTGGTGGGGTAGTTGGCAAGTATAATGCCCACCCGCTTCTCGCCCGCCGGTGTATCGCGCAGCTTCGCCCAGCGCGCGGCGAGCGAGGCGACAGCTTCCACATGCGATGGTTCGGGCGCATAGGCCACCGGTGCAAACTCGGTGAGCGGATCACGCTCGCCTTGGCGTTTAAAGCTGATCGCACGGCCATGGATGCGGCCATCAAGCTCCGGGATCGCCACATGCATCACCAGATCGGTGCCCGGTAGCCCCCGTGAGCTTTCTGCCCACGCCTCACGCGACAGGCCCGACAACACGGCCTGGACGACCGGTGCACCCGTCACACTTAGCGGACCGCCATCGGCACCATCGCTGGACCCGGTGGAGGCAAAGGCGGTGGTGTTGAGGATAACAGGTGGATCAATGTGGCCGAGCAGATCGTCAAGAAAACCGACCGCTTCAGCGTCTTTGAGGCTGGGCACAAACACCGGCTGCGCAGCCAACCCTTTCTCGGACAACGAACCACAAAGAGCGCGTACAGGTGCCGTGGTCCCGGCTTGCAAAAGGCTGGTGTAAATAACAATAGGGATGGAGCCTGGCGCCGCAGATGCATCGCTCGGCAGCAGGGTTTTAGGATCGCACAGCCCAAAGCGGGGCAGGGTGCTAACTTCAGGGGCGTTCGGTTGCTCGCCGCGCGCCAAAGCGTCTAAAAGCTGAAGCGCTTTCACGCGATTGGCCGGTCCGCCCTCCACGCAAAGCTGCCAAAACCGTCGCACCAAAGGCATCGCGACAGTGGAGCGCCCAGCGAGGTCAGCGTTCCACTGCCCTTCGTGCGGCATCACCATGAGCTTGATCCCTTGGTGTGCCAAAGCGGTCAAACGCTCCATTCCATAGGACCAGTAGGGTTCCCCACCGATCAACCTGACAACAATCAGCTTGGCGTGGGCGAGCGTGTTGTCTGCGTAGAGATCGACCGAATAAGGGTGCTTGAGCTGCAACAGGCTGGCCAGACGCAGCGAAGACGCCATCGAGGCTCCGCGCGCATCAAGGGCAAACGCTGATAGCTCTGTCTCTGCAGCAGACAGAAACACGATGTCGCCGGGCGACTGCGCCAGATCAACCGGCTCATCACCATCATCAACGCGACCCGCTTGCGCGGCAAGAACGTGCATTTAGGCTGCATTCGCCAGGCCGGGAACGTCGGAGAGGTCGGCCAATGGGCTCAGACCGATGACCACCAGACCAGGCTTTTGCTGCCTTCCGGAGGTGTCGAAATGGCTGGTGACGCGCGGCCCAACCGCCTGCACCACCACGGGGGCGGCCTTGCCTTCCACCTGCGCAACACCTTTCACACGCAGCACGCCAGGCTTGGCGCATAGGGCGCCGACAAACGCATCCAGCGCCTGCTTGGACTCGAAAGCCGGAGTCGTCACAACACGCGAGTCGAACTCGTCATGGCTATGATCATGATGATGATGATCGTGGTGGTCATCCTCGTGATGATGATGGCCAGCTTCGCGACCGTGCATGTCCTGCTCGGCGCCTGCACCTAGACCAATCAACAGATGAGCAGGCAAACCGTCGGCGGTCGACCGCACCACGCCAACGCCAGCGCGTTTGCCATCCAGCGCCTCATTCACTGTCTCCAAAGCTTCGCTGGCAATACGATCGGTTTTGGAGAGTACAACAAGATCAGCGCAGCGCATCTGGTCGGCGAAAAGCTCTTCCACCGGCGTCTCGTGATCCAAACTGTCATCGGCGGCGCGCTGCGCCTCCACCTTTGCAGGGTCTGGCGCATAAAGGCCATGGGCCAGCGCTTCGGCATCTGCCACCGTCACCACACCATCCACGGTCGTCCTTGCTGCCACGCTTGGCCATTGAAACGCTTGCACGAGCGGTTGGGGAAGAGCGAGACCCGAGGTCTCAATCACAATGTGTTCAGGAGCAGGCTCTCGGGCCAGCAGCATCTCCATCGTCGGCAGGAAATCGTCGGCCACAGTGCAGCAGATGCAGCCATTGGTCAGCTCAATCACGTCTTCGTCGGCGCAGCCTTCAATGCCGCAACCAGCGATCTGCTCGCCGTCAAAACCCAGATCACCAAACTCATTGACCACCAGCGCGATGCGTTTGCCACCAGCGCTGCGGATCAGGTTTTGGATAAGCGTGGTTTTACCCGCGCCGAGAAACCCTGTGATGATGGTGGCGGGAATGGGAGCTGTCATTGGGAAGGTTCCTTGAGGGCCAGCGGCAATCCCGCGGCAACAAAATAGACGTGAGTGGAAAGCGCCGCGAGGCGCTGATTGAGACGGCCCTGGAGATCGCCAAAACGCCGCGCAAGGGCGTTTTCTGGAACAATGCCCATTCCGGTTTCATTGGACACCAAAACCACCGGGCCGCGCCGCAAAGCCAGCGTGTCAATCAGGCGGTCGAACTCTTCATCCATCGGCGCCTCGGCCAGCAGACGGTTCGTCAGCCAAAGCGTCAGGCAATCGACAAGCACAATGGCCTCAGGCTCAAGCTCGCGCACCAACGCGCTGGAAAGATCGTGCTGCTCTTCTACCGTCTGCCAGCCATCTTCGGCGCGCTGCGATTGGTGGCCTGCAATGCGGGTGTGCATCTCATCATCATAGGCGGCAGCGGTGGCGATGTAGACGCGGTTCAACCCGGTGGCGCGGCAGAGGGCCTCGGCGTGCCGGGATTTACCCGACCGGATACCGCCAAAAACCAAGGTGCAGGGAAAAGGTGCTTCGTCCATCACAATCGTCATTAGCGCGGGGATGAGGCACACGAGCCTTGTCAGCTCGAACTTGCGCCCCGGAACACCCCGTCCGGTTGGTTTCAAATGGGTCAACGTGACCCCGGCTTTGGCAGGTCTCCTGGCTCACGGCGTTTGGCGATGTGTGCACCTTCCCACCTTGTGAAGGCAGTGGCTCTTGCTCACATCGTGCCGCTTACAGTTGCGGGGGCAGCTGCGGCCTTGCGGAAAATTTCTCCACGCACCGCATTCCCTTTTCATCGACCCGTTGAAAGGGGCGACACCAAAGCAAGCCGTATGTATCAGCAAAATCTGGTGGTTGGAAACTCAACCTTTTGCCTGCGCAATAGGATGAGGCTACAAGCGCGTTCGCCAACGACTTGCAAAGTGACCCCATGCGCCCGACACACCCGCTCTATACCGGCATGCCGACGACGATCTTCGAGGTGATGAGCCGCCTTGCCATCGAGCATGAGGCGGTCAATCTCGGCCAAGGGTTTCCCGATGTCGATGGGCCAAGGGAGGTTCGCCAGGCCGCCGCCGACGCGCTGATGGAAGGGCCCAATCAATATCCGCCGATGATGGGGCTGCCGGAGCTTCGCCAAGCCGTTGCCGACAGCGAGCGCCGCTTCTTCGGAATTGAGCGCGAGGCAGGCGATGTCCTCATCACGTCAGGCGCCACAGAAGCATTGTCCGATGCGCTGATGGCGGTCGTCGAACCAGGCGATGAGGTCGTTGTGTTTGACCCTTGTTACGACTGCTATGTTCCGCTGATCCGGCGCGCGGGCGGTGTGCCGAAGGTTATTCCTTTGTCACCCCCCGATTGGTCGTTTTCTGATGCTGATTTGGATGCAGCGTTTTCCGAGAAGACTAAGACGATCCTCATCAACAATCCGCATAACCCGGCCTCGAAAGTGTTTTCGCGTAATGAGCTGGAACGCGTTGCGGCCAAACTCGTCGCCTGCGACGCCTATGCGATCTGCGATGAGGTCTACGAGCATTTGGTCTTTGGTGATGCCGAACATATCCCTCTTTGTACGCTGACCGGCATGGCGGATCGCACCGTGCGTGTCGGCTCGGCAGGCAAAACCTTTTCGCTAACGGGTTGGAAGGTTGGTTACATCACCGGCCCGCAGGCGCTCCTGCAGCCGATCGCCAAGGCGCACCAATTCACGACTTTCACCACACCGCCGCATCTGCAAAAGGCGGTGGCGTTTGGGCTCGGTCTGTCCGACGGGTACTTCCACGAATTGGCAGATGACCTAGCCGCAAAACGCAATCGCTTGGCAGAGGGATTGGCTGCCATTGGCTTCCCGACTTTGCAGGCGGATGGCAGTTACTTCTTGATCGCGGACATTGGCCAGCTTGGTCTCGGCTCAGACGTTGAGGCCGCCCAGCGCATGACTGTTGAGGCCGGAGTCACCACGGTGCCGATGTCGGCATTCTATCAGGGTGAGGCCCCCAGCCATCTTCTGCGCTTTTGCTTCTGCAAGCGCGATGAGGTGCTGGATGAGGCCGTCACCCGGCTGAAGGCTTGGCGCGAACGAGGGTTCAAGGCGGCCGCTTCGTAAGTCATGTCGTCGTCCGGACGCCGACGGCGATCCGGGATCTGAGACCGAAGGAAACTGGCAGGCTGCGGCTCAAGGCCGGGATGACAAACGATGCTCAGACGACCGTTCGATTGCCTTCGACAACTAAAGGCGCAGGCACGTGGCGCTGTTTGGTGAGGTCGCCGGTCGCCCGGTCCCACCACCGCATGCCGACCACGGCTCCGTCGGGCGTTTCGTCAAAAATGTTGTCGCGGATCACGCTGGGACCAACACCGTCCACGACCGAGACCATCACGCCGATCGGCGTGCGGCGGACGAGGTTCTGCGACACGATCACATTGCGTAGATAAGGCCCCCAGCCGGCATTGATGCCGTTGGTCGCCACGTCCTCGATGATGTTGTTGGTGACGGTTGTGTCGGCCTCGACGCCTATTCCCGTCCCATAGGTCGAGGACTCAGTGGGGAAACGACTCGGACCCTGGATGTTCCGCACAATGTTGCCTTGTACGATCGCCATGCGACCATCGTCGGCGAAATTGGCAATCGAAATACCGTTGGCGGCACCGTCGATCACATTGTTGGCGACGATCGCCCCTTGGAATCCGAACTCGGCGAACATCGCGACTTCACCGGAGCGTGTGCAGGTGTTGCCAACCATCTGGACATTGGAGGATGCGTTGCAGCGCACGGCAGAAAAATCGCAATCGTCGATAACATTGCCGGAAATGATCACGTCGTTGGCACGAAAAACGTTGATGCCGTTGCCATAAGGCCCTGTGCCGCCGGAAATAGCCCGAATGCGTTCGATTCGATTGCCGCTAACAATCGTGCCGTCGCGGCCTTGGCTCCACCGAAAGATCAAAATGCCATTGTCCGAACAGTCGCTGACCACATTGTCGCGAACGGCCAGGCCCTGCGCATCATTGGACTGAATGGCTGCACCAAGAATGCCCGATAGTGTGCAGTTCTCGATGCGTCCGGCCACGCGATCGAAGGTCACGCCATCTTTTAGTGATCCCTGGATGATGCAATCCTCAATAGCGATATTCGAACCAGTCGAGATATGCAGCAGCGCTGGCGTGTAGTCGGCCAGTGGGCGGTTGTTGCCATCCAGCACCAACCCTTCCAATCGGACATCGCGGATCTCGTTACCGAACATCAGGTGCCCGTCGCCGGCGTAGCGAATACGGGTGCGGCCGGGCACGCCGACAATGGTAATGCCGGAAGGTAGATCGATATTGCTGACCAAATAGTCGCCTGCCGGCATGAACAGTGGCTGCCCATCTTGGGCTGCGCGATTGATGGCCTCTTGCATGGCGGTGCTTTGGTTATCGAGAGCTCCGGGGCGAACCCCAAAGCTGGAAACATCCAGCGAGCCACGAAGATCGGCCAGAAGTGTTTGCGCCTTGGCCGATACGGGCAGAGCAAGCCCAGCACCGATCATGGAGCCGGTTAAGAAGGTGCGTCGTGATAGAATGGGTTTCTTCGTCATGGCAGAGGCAGCGCAAACGCCGTGCCAGCTGATACTGTCCTAAAATGGGACGGTTAGAGGCCTGCTTGCTTAACCAGTTGTTCAACAGCGATAGAGGGGGCGAGTGTGCCTTCAGCGACCTGTGCTTCTGCGGCCTTTATGGCCGCGCGTAAGTCTGTGTTTCGGGTTAGGCGCTCCATGGCGCGTTCGCGCAACATATCGCGCATCCAGCCAAGGTTTTGGTCGGCCCGCCGCTTGCTGAACACCGCTGCGGCTTGATGCTTGGCACGATGATCCTTGATCGTCGCCCACAATGTCTCCAGCCCGTCGCCTTCAAGCCCGGATTGCGTAAGAACCGGCGTTTTCCAGACCTTTGAGGTCGGCGCTAGGATGTCGAGCGCGGCGCGATAGTGGGCAGCGGCCTTGCGCGCCGCAGCTGCATTCTCACCGTCGGCCTTATTGATGGTGATGACGTCAGCGATCTCCAAAACACCCTTCTTGATGCCCTGAAGCTCATCGCCTGCACCCGGCAACATCAGCACGACAAACACATCCACCATACCGGCCACCGCGGTTTCCGATTGGCCGATTCCGACGGTTTCAACCAGCACCACGTCGTAACCGGCCGCCTCGCAGAGCAAGATCGTCTCGCGAGATTTTGCTGTGACGCCGCCCAGAGTGCCAGCCGACGGGGAGGGGCGGATATAGGCGTTCTTCGATGCGGCGAGGCGCTCCATCCGCGTCTTGTCGCCGAGGATTGATCCGCCGGTGCGGGTGGATGAGGGATCGACCGCCAGCACGGCGAGCTTATGGCCTTGCTCGATTAACATCGAACCAAACGCGTCGATAGTCGTGGATTTGCCGACACCCGGCACGCCCGTCATGCCGATGCGGATGGCGTTTCCAGTTTTCGCCATCACCCGTTGAATCAGGGCGCGGGCCTGATCGCGATGGTCAGGCCGCTTGGATTCCACAAGCGTGATCCCGCGCGCTAGCGCCGCGCGCTCACCCGCCAGGATCGCCTTCGCCAGAGCATCGACATCAAGATTTTGGTTGCCGCTCACGGCTCCCAGATCATGCGGTTGAGCACAGCGTCATTCAACTCATTGCCACGCGGCATGCGGCCTTCGCGCCAAAGTGGCACCGAATAAACATAAGTGATGGCGCTGCCAGGGCGGCTGCAAACCGCCATCTGCTCCCAAGAGCCGGAACCTTCCTCGCAGTCCATCGCATTGCCGCCGGTCTGCCGATAAGTCATGCCGACCCGTGCGCCGCGCGGGCCGGGAACATCTTCAGAAACAATTTGAGCGCCGGTGATACGGCCACCAGATCCTTGAAACCGCGCCATCTGTAGGCCCGACGGACCAAAGGCGGCGAGTTGCGCAATGACACGACCTTCAAAGGTGGCATTGACGGTTTCAACACGTGCGCCGCCAAGCGCGTCAGAGATGGCGCTAGAAGAATAACGCGTCGATTGGTCAACCAAGCCAACGCCGGTTTCGCTGAGCGCGAGCCCAGGAACTGTGGTTGGTTGAACATCGACGGGTGCGGCGTATTCATCGCGGCCGGCACAGCCAGCCAACACGACGCTGCAAGCAATAAGGACGGTAAGGCGGGGAAACAGTGTGGACAAAGGGATCACTCGACTTGGGATTGTCCCAACCTTCTAACGGATTCTTCGATGAGAAAAAGTCCGCAGATGCCCGCGATTGGATGCAAGGGCCAGTGTTCTAGCGAACCGTAACGGCGGTGCCGGAGGCTGACACCATCAACATACCGCCGCCGCTCCCAACACTGACAGTCTCATAATCCAAATCAATACCGATGATGGCGTTCGCACCGATGGCCTCGGCGCGCTCTTGCATCTCCTGAATCGCGATGGAGCGCGCTTTGGCGAGCTCTTTTTCATAGGCCCCGGAACGCCCACCGACAATGTCGCGAATGCCTGCAAACAAATCTTTGAAGATGTTGGCGCCCAAGATCGCTTCGCCGGTCACGATACCGCGATAGTCAGTGATGGTCTTGTCCTGCAGGGCAGACGTCGTGGTCATAATCATAGCGGGTCTCCTGATTTTCGGGCGTTCCTTCGAGCGATGGAAGCCATCTAGGCAGCAGATTGGCAAAGAGCAAGCAGGGGAGCATCTTGGGGCTTGAAAGTTCTACATCAAACTATATAGTTCTGTATAGAACTAAAAGGAAGAGATTCATGACCCACTCAAATCCCGCCGAGCCAGCCAACCCTTCTCGCCGTAAGTTCATGCGCGTTTTAGGCGCTGGCGGAATCATTCTTGGTGCCACCGCCCTCGGCGCTGGCACGTGGCTGACAACTCGTGATCCAGCCGCTGCCCGCGAGCCATGGCAGCAAGCCGGGCAAGACCTTCCCGGCTTTGGCGACGATGTCCGCGTTCGTGCCCTTTCCTATGCAATTCTGGCGCCCAACGCGCACAACCGTCAGCCTTGGTTGGTGGACTTGTCCGAGCCCGGCGCCCTGACGCTTTATTGTGATCTTGATCGACGGCTCCCAGAAACCGATCCCTTCGACCGCCAAATCACCGTCAGCTTGGGGTGCTTTTTGGAGCTGTTCGCACTTGCCGCAGCCCAGGAGGGATTCGGTATCGAGGCGGATCTGTTCCCGAACGGCGAACCCTCTCCGCGGCTCGATGCTAGGCCGGTTGCGCGCCTGCAGCTCACTCCGGGCACCGGCACGCGTGATCCCTTGTTCGCGCAGATCGTCAATCGCCACACCAACAAAGAGCCCTTCGATACCGCCCGGTCGGTACCACCTGGCGATGCGGTTGCTATACTCGCCGCCAGCGGTGCCGCTGGATCGCTCCAAGCCGGATCAACGCTTGATGACGCTAAAATCCTGGAACTGCGCGACCTGACCTGGCGCGGCCACGAGATTGAAAGCTTCACCCCGCGCACCATGCAGGAAAGCATCGATCTGATGCGCATCGGCAAAGCTGAAGTGATGGCGAACCCCGATGGCATCGACCTTTCCGGCCCGCTTTTCGAAGCGCTGAACGTCGCTGGATTGCTCACTCGCGAGCAACTGGCGGATCAATCGTCCACCGCCTTCCAGCAGGGCTTAGACGCTTACCGCGAGATGATCTTTTCGGCCATGGGGTATGTCTGGCTAACCACCGATGGCGATAGCCGTTCTGACCAGATCGCAGCGGGACGGGCTTATGTGCGCATGCATTTGGAAGCGACAGCGCGCGGTATCGATATGCATCCGCTGAGCCAAGCGCTTCAGGAATATGAGGAGATTGCTGCGCTTTATGATGAGGCGAAAGTCGCGTTGGGTGCCGAGCCAACACAGACCGTGCAAATGCTGGCGCGTATCGGCTATGGTCCATCCATCAACGCCAGTCCGCGCTGGCCCGCCGAGACCCGTATCCGGCAAGCCTAACCTTGGAAAGCCCTGATGCCCGAAAAGCCTGATGATCCCGATCTGTTTCGGATGTTCACCGAGATCGGGATCATCAACCAGCTTGCTACAACGCTGTTCGAGCGGACCATGCCGCATGATCTGACCGTGGCGCAGTTTTCGCTGCTCAACCATTTGTCAAAACGCGAGCCGCAGCCGCCTCTAAAACTTGCCAATGCCTTTCAGGTGTCTAAGGGCACCATGACATCGACTATTGGCAGGCTGGAGGCGAAGGGTTTTGTGGATGTCACCCCGAACCCGAAAGACGGACGCGGCAAGTTCGTCGGCATCACTGAGGCCGGGCGAACAGCCCGAATGGACGCGCTCGCCGCCGCAGCGCCGCACTTCCAATGGCTCAGCGAGCATTTGGATGCGCAGGCTGTCTCTGCACTCACCGATCGGCTCGCCAGTCTGCGCGAGGTTCTGGATGCCGAACGCGACGGCCAGGCCTAACAGCAGCGAGCAGTTCTATTCCGCCGCCTGCTGGGCATAGCCGAGCTTGGCATTCAAGTCTTCCAACAACTCAACGGCCGCATCGGCAATGACTGTACCTGGCGGAAAGATCGCCGCGGCACCTGCTTCCTTCAGCGCATCAAAGTCCTGAGGTGGGATCACACCTCCGACAACGATCATAATGTCCTCGCGGCCTTCGGCTTTGAGGGCGCTTTTGAGCGCCGGCACAAGTGTCAGGTGACCGGCGGCCAGAGACGAGACACCAACAATATGCACATCATTCTCAACCGCCTGGCGTGCGGCTTCGTCTGGCGTGGCGAATAGTGGGCCGATGTCAACATCAAAGCCGATATCGGCAAAGGCTGAGGCGATGACCTTCTGGCCACGGTCATGGCCGTCCTGGCCCATCTTTGCGACCAATATGCGCGGGCGACGGCCATCGGCTTCTTCAAAGGCATCGGTCATCGCCAGGGCGCGTTGGATGGACTCCGACATTTCGCCTGCCTCCCGTTTGTAGACGCCTGATATGGCTTTGATCTCGGCGCGGTGGCGCCCGAACACTTTCTCCATCGCATCGGACATCTCACCAACCGTGGCACGGGCACGCGCTGCATCAACGCAGAGCGCCAGCAAGTTCCCGTCGGCGGCTGCGCCATTGGTCAGCGCATTCAAAGCAGCGTCGGTCGCTGATTGATCGCGTTCGCTTCGCAGCTTGGCAAGTTTCTCAAGCTGTTGCTCGCGCACCGAGGCGTTGTCGACTTTGAGGATATCAAGCGGCTGCTCGCGATCCGGCTTGTAGCTGTTCACCCCGATGATCGATTGCTGACCGCTATCGATGCGCGCCTGTGTCTTGGCCGCAGCTTCTTCGATCCGCATCTTCGGGATGCCCTTTTCGATGGCATTGGCCATGCCGCCCAGTTCTTCAATTTCGGTGATGTGCTCCATCGCCCGGTCCGCAAGGTCACGGGTCAGCCGCTCGACAAAGTAGGACCCACCCCAAGGGTCGATCACGCGCGTCGTGCCGCTTTCCTGCTGCAAGAAGAGTTGCGTGTTGCGGGCAATGCGGGCGGAAAAATCAGTCGGCAGTGCTAGCGCTTCATCCAGCGCGTTGGTGTGCAGGCTTTGCGTATGGCCCTGGGTCGCTGCCATCGCCTCCACGCAAGTGCGGATGACGTTGTTGTAGACGTCTTGCGCTGTCAGCGACCAGCCGGAGGTTTGGCTATGCGTGCGCAGCGCCGTGGATTTGGGGTTCGTCGGCGCGAACTCATCCTGCATCAGCTTCGACCAGAGCAGGCGTCCGGCCCTTAGCTTGGCGACCTCCATGAAAAAGTTCATGCCGATGGCCCAGAAGAAGGAGAGCCGGGGCGCGAATGTGTCGATATCCATGCCCGCGCCGACGCCGCGCCGGGCATATTCGATTCCGTCGGCCAGCGTGTAGGCAAGTTCCAAATCCGCCGTCGCCCCGGCCTCCTGCATGTGGTAGCCGCTGATCGAAATCGAATTGAACTTCGGCATCTTCTCTGCAGTGAAAGCGAAGATGTCGGAGATGATCCGCATCGAGGGCGCGGGCGGATAGATGTAGGTGTTGCGGACCATGAACTCTTTGAGAATGTCGTTCTGAATGGTCCCGGCCAGCTTGTCCGGCGAAACGCCCTGTTCTTCGGCCGCGATGATGTAGAGCGCCATGACCGGAAGCACGGCGCCGTTCATGGTCATGGAGACCGACATCGTATCGAGCGGAATACCGTCGAACAGCTGGCGCATATCAAGGATTGAGTCGATGGCCACACCGGCCATGCCGACATCACCTGATACGCGCGGGTGATCGGAATCATAGCCTCGGTGGGTTGCCAGATCGAACGCCACCGACAGGCCCTTTTGCCCGGCAGCAAGGTTGCGCCGGTAGAAGGCATTGGAGGCCTGCGCAGTTGAGAACCCAGCATATTGGCGCACGGTCCATGGACGCTGCACATACATGGTGGGGTAGGGGCCGCGCACATAGGGAGCAAGGCCGGGTAATGAACTGACGTGCTCAAGACCCTCCCTGCCGCTGGCGTCGTACGCCCGTTTGACGGCGATGCCTTCAGGCGTTTGCCAGTCATTACCAGAAGCCTTGGCAGGCGCGTCGTGGCTGGAGAAGTCAGGCGTCGGCAGTTTGGCGAAATCGGGCAGAGGGGGAGTCTGGGTGCTCATGATGCGGCTCCTTGTGCGCTCGCATTCCAAGGCCATGGCGCTATAGGCTCGGCATAGGTTTTCAGCCCATCTTTCAGGGCAAAGCGGACCGGCGCTACGTCTTCCACATCCACTGGGTACTCTGTTTCCAACTGGAAGACTGTGGTGCCCGTAAGATGTCGCTTACCGCTCTCAAGCTGCGCGATCTTCTCAGCTTGGGCTGCTTTGACCTTGGCCTGAATGTGGCCGGAAACCAGCGCTTCGATCACACCGCCCTCGCGCTCAATGGCTTGAAAAGCCTCCCACGCCTGTTTGCAGAGCGCCTGGGTGTAGCTCTCGTAAAGACCGGAGCCGGATGCCGGATCACCGACCTGATGCAGATGGCTTTCTTCCATCAAAACAAGTTGCGTGTTGCGCGCGGTGCGGCGCGCAAACGAGTCCGGATGGCCAACGGATTGGCTGAACGGCAGGGCGGTGATGCTGTCTGCCCCGCCAACAGCGGCAGCAAAAACTGCTGTCGTGGCGCGCAGCATGTTCACATGCGGGTCGAGGCGAGTGAGCATGCGCGAAGACGTTTCAGCCTGAATCTGCGGCGCAAAGGACGCGATGCCCGCTGCTTCCATCAGCTTGGCGTGTAGCAGGCGCAGGGCGCGCAGCTTGGCGATACCGGCAAACTGGTCGGCATCCACAGCCACGCCAAGAAGGGTTTTCTGCGCCGACAGTGTCGGGTCTTCGCCGCTCTTTATAGCGAACACCAGTGAGGCGAGAACAAACGCCAGCTCATCGGCGTCGGTGCCACCGGCATTATGGATTACGCGACCATCGGCGCGATAGACGGTGCCTTTGAAGCCGTGGCTCGCCAGTTCACCAAAATGGCGCGCTTGTGCCTCGCGGGTCGATGGACCATCGCCGCGCAAACCGCCCGAAGCAGCGAGCAGGCTCGCCGGGTCCAAGCCAAAATCGACACATATGTGCGCATTGGGCGTTGCGCGAGCGTCCAGATAGGTCGCCATCGCGCGGGCATCACGGGCGCGGGCGGGCGAGGGCTCTAGTGTCAGTCGTACCGCGTCAACGAGCACATCGTCCAAAATGGTAGGTAACATATTGAGGTCGATGCCGTAGCCAAGCGATCCTGCCGCGCCTTGGCTCACCAGGACAAGGCCCGACGCACCGCCTTCAAGTTCAGCCATCGTTTGCGCATAGGCAGCCTCAGCATCAGGATGATCAATCCGCTGCGCGACCACCCATGGCGTACCACCAGCACGCATGGCAATCGGCTGGTCATTGGCAGGCGCATAGATCGGCTCGAGCGTGATGCCCTCATCGGTTTGACTTGTCAGGCTTTCGAACGACGCGCCTTTCAGCGCCTTATCGACAAGTCCTTTCCAGCGTTCAAATCCGGTTTGATCAAAACCTGTCGCTTGCATTGGCTTGCCTATCGCGCTTGTTTCTTCGCTGGTGCAGCATTGATTTTACCCATCCCTCCCGCACAACAAAAGCCGCTCTGACCCGGATTGGCCTAAGCCTTTGGGATCAGAGCCGAAAGACAGCATGCTTATGACTCAGTCTCCTCATGCCATCCTTGTTCACGGCGCCTGGCAGGGCAGTTGGGTATGGTCTGATTTTGCACCATTTCTGGAAAATGCCGGTTTCAGGCCCCATGCCATCGATCTGCCAGGCAATGGCGCGGACGATACCCCACTCAGCGATGTCAGCCTTGATCTTTATCTGGATCATGTCGGCTCTTTGATTGAGCAACTCGACGGCGACATCGTCATCATCGCGCACTCGGGCGGTGGGGTGGTCGGCACGGCACTGGGAGAGCGTTACACGCAGCGCATTTCAGCCATCGCGTATATCGCTGGCATGATGCTGCCGTCGGGATGGAGTTTTGGAACGGTCTTGGCCAACGAGAAGGCCGAAGAGCGCGGATTGCTTGGCATCGGGCCTTACTTGGAATGGAACGACGAGCGCACGGTGAGTACGGTTCCACCGGAGGCGGGCGCCAAGATTTTCCTCAACGACATGGATTTCGACGATGCGCTCCAAGGCGCTCAAAATCTTACTCCGCAGGCCGAGCCTGGCAGGGCGCTCAAGACCGATTGGACTGCCGAGCGCTTTGGCAGAATTCCCCGCATCTATGTGGAATGCGAGCAAGATCTTTCCGTTGTGCAGCCCATCCAGCAGGCGATGCAGAAGGCGGTTCCCGGTGCGCGCAACATCACGCTGGATGCTGGCCACGCCCCGCATGTCTCGCAGCCACAAGTGCTGGCGGATGCATCGATCCCGGTGCTGCGAAAAATTATTGATGTCACTGTCTGAAACCAGCCGTGCGGTTTCTGACCGAGTTGTAACCCAAGGATCGGCTTAAGCTCGCTTATGGTTGGGGGACCCAAGTCACTAGGATGTATCCAATGCCCCCGATTGCCAAAATCTTTGCCGTTCTCCTTGCCTCTTGTTGTTTTGCAGCGCCAGCCTCGGCGGAAACCATTCTATCAGGCCAACAGCTCCAAACCACGCTCTCGGGTCGAACATTTGAAGGCCGCAACGGCATGATGCGAGCGACTATCTCCTATCGTGCAGATGGCACATTAGAAGTGCGTGCGATGATGCGCACTATGGTGGGGCGTTGGTGGATCGAGGAGGATACTCTTTGTGCTGATATGCCTGAAGGGCCGCGCGCTGGCCAGGGCTGCGGACAGATGATCGCCAATGGCGACGGCACCTATCGTTCACCCAATGGCATGGTGCTATCACCGCAATAGTATAATCTTTTGCCTATTGCGGCTGATAGAGCGGCACGGTCGAGATCGCCATTTTCGCCGACCCCTGCTCAACCTCACGAGCGTGTGTGATGTAGATCAGCGTCTGGTTGGCCTCATCGAAAATCCGGCGCACGCGAAGCGACTTCCAAATGATCGAGCGGCGCTCTGAGAAGATCGACTCGCCTTCCTCGGACCTATCGATATCGCCGATGACGATTTCGCCAGTTTGGCGGCAGGCGATCGAGGAGTTTGACGGGTCTTCGAACCAGTTGCCCTGCTGCAATCGGTCGATGATGCCGCGCTCAAAATAGGCGACATGGCAGGTCACACCTTCCACATCTGGGTCCTGGAAGGCTTCAATGACGATGTCATTGCCTAGCCAATCGACATCGACATTGCCGACCTCTTCTGCCTGGCTAAGTCCGACGCTCGCGGCCAGAGCCAGAGCGGCCATACTGGCTCGTTTCAAAGTCTTCGTTCGGAATTTCATGATTGTCTCGCAAGTCTAGGTTTCGACCAATGGGGCCAGCCAAAGATGCAAAGCTTGAAAGCCGCCATGGTTCCAACACGTGGTTGTTCAGCAGGGCAAGTGCAATGCAACGAGCGATTGTAGGATCGCTGTCGCACGCTATAGGGTGCTTGGCCTTACACGCTTCGCGACCGGGGGACGCACGTGACCGACCTGTTGCTTCTAACCTTCCTGTTTTTGATTGCAGGCGTCGTTGCCGTGCCCATCGCCTCGCGGTTAGGACTTGGTTCTGTGCTCGGCTATCTCATTGCCGGCATTGTTATTTCGCCAGTTCTGGCCTTTCTGCATGTGGATGTCATCGCCATCCAACACATCGCCGAGTTTGGCGTTGTGATGATGCTGTTTCTCGTCGGGTTGGAGCTTGAGCCGAAACTGCTTTGGTCCATGCGCGCGCGGTTAATAGGCCTTGGTGGTGGCCAGGTTGGACTGACCACACTGGCCGTGATGGCCGTGTGCATGGTGTTTGGCCAGCCGTGGACGGTTTCGCTGGCCGTCGGCTTGGTCTTTGCTCTGTCTTCCACAGCGATCGTTTTGCAGACGCTTAATGAAAAGGGCTTGATGAAAAGCGACGGCGGCCAGTCGAGCTTTCAGGTGCTCCTCTTCCAGGACATTGCCGTCATCCCAATGCTGGCGCTGATACCGCTGCTCGCAATGCCAGAACTGATGGATATCGCTACCGGCGCTGCCGGACATGGCGCAGGCGCCGCTCATGGATCTGAAGCCGCTGCTGGCGAGAGTGATCATGGCTCAGGCATGAGCCTCGTGGCCGGTTTGCCGGGCTGGCAAGCGGCCATCGTAACGCTGGCAGCTATAGGTTTTGTGATCCTTGGCGGCAGTGTTCTCACCCGTCCCATCTTCCGCTTCATCGCGGTGGCACAGCTCCGTGAACTGTTCACAGCAACAGCATTGATGATGGTGGTCGGCATCGCCCTATTGATGTCTCTCGTCGGGCTTTCCCCGGCACTCGGAACATTCTTGGCAGGCGTTGTGCTTGCTAACAGCGAGTACCGTCACGAGCTGGAATCCGACATTGAGCCCTTCAAGGGGCTCTTGCTCGGTCTGTTCTTCATGACGGTGGGCGCGGGCGTCAATTTTGCCCTGTTGTTCGACAATCTTGCCGTGACCATTGGACTGACCCTCGGCCTGATGGCATTGAAGGTCGCTGTCCTCCTTGTGCTCGCCATCATCTTCAAGATCAGAGGTGCTGACCGATGGCTGTTCGCGCTCGGTTTGGCGCAAGCCGGCGAGTTTGGCTTTGTGCTACTGTCCTTCACGGTTGCCAACGCAGTGATCCCGACAGGCCTTGCTGACCAACTCCTTTTGGTGGTGGCGCTTTCTATGCTCCTGACCCCGGCGCTCTTCATCGCCTACGACAAGCTGATTGCGCCGCGTTTCGATGACGCTCAAGCGCGCGAGCAGGATGAGATCGACGAGGTAAGCCAAGTGATCATCGCTGGTCGCGGGCGCGTTGGCGGAATTGTGGATCGCATGCTGTCCGCTGCCGGCTACAACCCAACGGTGATCGATTTCTCATCCAAGCAAATCGACAATATGAAAAAGTTTGGCGTGCGCACCTATTTTGGCGATGCCACTCGGCCGGATTTGCTCGCGGCTGCTGGCATTGCGGACGCCAAGCTTTTGGTGGTCGCCATCGACGACAAAGAGCAGATCACGGAACTCGTGCGCTATGCGATCCAGAACTACCCGAACTTGCATGTGATGGCGCGGGCCATCGACCGCGATCATGTCTACCATCTTTACGCGACGGGGTGCCGTGACATCATACGCGAAACCTATGACAGCTCATTGCGCATGGGGCGTTCGGCCTTCGAGGCCTTGGGCCATCCCGAACGGCATGCCGAGGCTATGACTGAGGCGTTTCAAGACATGGACCGCAAGGCCATGATCAGCGTTGCCGATGTCTATGATCTCACCATCCCGCCGACCGAGAACGAAGCCTATCTGGCCCGCATCCGTGAAGTTCTGGGCCCTTGGCAGGAGGAGCTTGGTGAGAAAATGCGCGCAATTGCCGAAGCGAAGCCGGAGGAAGTCTCTCCTGATGAATCCGAGCCTTTGGTTGGCGCCAAACCAAGCAACAGTTGACTCAGAAGAACGCTTGGAGTCCTGTCTGTGCCCGCCCAAGGATCAGCGCATGGATGTCGTGCGTGCCCTCATAGGTATTCACGGTTTCCAGGTTCTGTGCGTGCCGCATCACATGATACTCGGCCATGATGCCGTTGCCGCCGTGCATATCGCGAGCGTGGCGGGCGATATCGAGCGCCTTGCCGCAATTGTTCCGCTTCATCATGGAGATAATTTCCGGCGCTGCGATGCCCTCATCGAGCATTCGTCCGGCGCGCAACGCGCCTTGCAGACCAAGTGAAATCTCGGTTTGCATGTCGACCAGCTTCTTCTGGAACAATTGTGTCTGGGCGATGGGCTTACCGAACTGCACACGCTCCAGCCCATACGTTCGGGCGCGGTGCCAGCAGTCTTCTGCGGCACCCATAACACCCCAGGCGATGCCATACCGTGCCCGGTTGAGACAGCCGAACGGGCCTTTCAAGCCTTCTACGCCAGGCAACAGCGCGTCCTCGCTGACTTCGACTTCGTCCATAACAATTTCGCCGGTAACAGAGGCCCGCAGAGAGAGTTTGCCCTTGGTGGTCGGCGCAGACAGACCCTTCATCCCCTTCTCAAGAACAAACCCGCGGATCTTGCCGTCATGGGCATCTGATTTCGCCCAGACCACAAACACATCGGCGATGGGGCTGTTGGATATCCACATTTTTGCGCCCGACAGGCTGTAGCCGCCATCGATTTTCTTGGCCGTCGTCTTCATGCCTGATGGGTCGGAGCCGGCGTCTGGTTCGGTGAGGCCGAAGCAGCCGATCAGTTCGCCAGTGGCCAGTTTGGGCAGGTACTTTTCTTTCTGCGCGTCCGAGCCGTAGGCATTGATCGGGTACATCACCAGCGAGGATTGCACGCTCATCATGGAGCGGTAGCCAGAGTCGACGCGCTCAACTTCGCGGGCCACCAAACCATAGCTCACATAGCCCGCGCCAAGGCCGCCATATTGTTCGGGGATCGTGACTCCGAGCAGACCCATTGCGCCCATCTCAGCGAAGATTTCCGGCGCCACCTCCTCGCTGAGATAGGCGTGCTCCACGCGCGGCAGAAGTTTGTCTGTTGCGTAAGCGCGCGCGCTTTCGACGATCAGCCGCTCGTCTTCTTGCAGCTGTTCGGACAGATGGAAGGGATCGGCCCAATCAAACGGGGCGAGCGATGGGCCATGGCCAGCAGTGGTTCCGTCAAGCATGAAAATGCTCTCCTGTTGTGAGTTTGAAACGACCGGCGCGGTAGCCGAGCACAGCTGCGCTCAGAAGCCCGTTGCCGGAAAGATAGCCACTGTCGGCAGAGCCGGACACCCCGCCCGCGGCACCGCCCGTTGCAAAGAGGTTTGGAAAGGGCGAACCGTCGATGCGCAGAACGCGCGCGTCGCCATCCACCTTCAGCCCGCCTTGCGTGTGAAACAGAGCGCCGGTGACTTTCACGGCGCAGTAAGGTGGAGCAAGAGCGAGTGACGAGTCGAAGGTTCGGCCAAAGGCATCTGTACCTGCAGCGCTGTCAAAGCTGGTCTGAAGCGCATCGGCATCCAGGCCAAGTGTCTGCGCCAACGCCTCAACGCTCTCAACGCGCTTCACCGCGCCTTGCGCTTCGGCGTCCTGAAAATCTTTAAACTGGCGGGCGATATCAGCGATGCTTCCATCGAAAATGGCGTAGGCAATGCCGCCAGGTTGTCCCAGCACACGGCGCGCGGCTTCCGAATAGCCCTGGCTTTCATCCCAGAAGCGCTCACCATCGGCGTTTACCTGGAAGCCGCCCTGTGTGATCACGGCCCAAGTTACCAAAATGCCGTGCGGGTGGGCCACATTGCCATGGCCTTGATAGCTACCAAGATCCGCCATCCGCGCACCCAGCGCCTTGCCCCACGCAATGGCATCGCCCTGGTTGCCCTCGTGGCCGAAATAGAGCGCATCGGCGATGGCAGGCGTGAGATCGCGGACCATTTCGGTATTTCCGCCAAACCCATTGCAGGCCAAGATCAGCCGCCCGCAGGCGATATGCTCTTCGCTGCAATTAGGCAAAGTCGCCAAAACGCCGGTGATAACGTCGCCATCGGCATAGAGTGTCTGCACGGTGCGCTCGGTGGCAATCAATATATCGCTGGCTTCACAGGCCTCGCGCAGAGCGTTGATGAGCGCTTCACCGGATCGCGATGGAAGCCCGTGCATACGGCGGTGCGTGTGTCCGGGATAATCGAAATCATCGACCAGCGTGAACGGAAGGTCGTGGCTTTCCCTGAGCCAAGCGATCACTTCAGCAGAGCCTTCGGTGAGCGCTTTCACCAGATTTGGGTCCGGTTCACCACAGGCCTTTTTCATGATGTCGCTAGCAAACAGTTCCGGCGTGTCAGTGATCCCCGAGGCTTTTTGCTGTGGTGTTCCAGCGGCAGGGATCAATCCGGCGCTCAGCGCCGTTGACCCAGATGGCACGGCGTCACGTTCCAGCACCAGCACATCTTGGCCGGCTTCATGCGCGGCCAGCGCGGCAACCAGCCCAGCGCAGCCTGCGCCGATAACAAGCGTTTCGACCTCAAGATCAGCGTCACCAGAAGGGGTTGGCAGAACGCTCATCCCTCGCTCTCGTCATAGCGCTTGCCTGTGGTCAGCATCGCATCGGTGCCAAGGCGCTCATTGAGGGCGGAGAAATCAAACATCCGTTCTTTGAACGGCGTGTTGGAACCGTTGGATTTGAGGGAGGCATAATAGTCCTCGGCAGTGCGCGCGATCGCCCGCACGATCCCGCCAGGAAAGATGACCAGTGAGAACCCAATGGCTTCCAGGTCAGCGGCGGTGCGCATGGGGGTTGCCCCGCCCTCCACCATATTGGCCATCAGCGGAGCGCGGCCCTTAAAGCGCGTCACAATGCCGGTGAGTTGTTCCATGCTTTGCGGCGCTTCGATAAAGAGGGCATCAGCCCCAGCCTCCACATAGTGTTCAGCACGCTCAAGCGCCGCGTCAAAACCCTCAACAGCGATGGCGTCAGTGCGGGCAATGATCAGCGTCTCATCCGACGCGCGCGCGTCGGCCATGGCTTTGATCTTACCCGTCATCTCACCGGTTGAGATGAGTGATTTGTCCGCCAAGTGCCCGCAGCGCTTCGGGTAGGTCTGATCTTCAAGTTGCAAAGCGCTAGCGCCAGCGCGCTCGTAAAGCCGCATGGTGCGCTGCGCATTCAGCGCATTGCCGAAGCCGGTGTCGGCATCAATGATCACGGGAAGCTCAGTGCGGTCGCGGATCAGCGCCATCGTGTCCGTCATCTCATTGACCGATGTGAGGCCAATGTCAGGACGACCAAGGCGCGTGTAAGCGACCGCGGCACCAGAAAGATAAAGCGCTTCAAAACCCGCTGCCTCGGCCAGCGAAGCTGTGAGCGCGTCATAGACGCCAGGTGCGACGAGGATCGGGTCTGCGTTCAGCCGTTCGCGTAGGGTCACGATGTTGCCCCCTGAACCAGGTCAATGGCCTCTGCACACGACATGACCTGCGTGACCGTGCCAAGAGAGATGAGTGTCGCGTCATGCACATCTTGTCTAAAAGCCGCGCACCCGTCGGACAGCAAAATTGTATCCACGTTGCGCAGATGTGCATCGCGCACAGTCGAAGCCACACCACCATTGGTCACAATCCCACTAATGATCAGCGTTTCAATACCAACGGCGCGCATGATGTATTCCAGGCGCGTTTGGTAGAAGGCCGAGTAGGCCACCTTCTCCACCACATAATCGGCAGGAGCGAGCGCATCCACCAGCGTGTGCCCGAAGCTGCCTGGTGCGAAATCACCTTTGGTGAGGAACGGGCGCAGCTTTTTCAGGTGTGGCGCGATCAGGGGCTCGTCATTCGGTCCAGGCACCAGGGTGAATTGCGCCGATATGTAATGCCCGCCTGCCGCACGCACCGCATCGACCACCGGCTTTACACGGTCTGGCAGAGCCGCGATGGTGGGTGCCGATTGGCCAGCCCTGCCATAGGCGCCCTCTGGGTGTAGGAAGTCATTTTGCAGATCGATGGTAAGGACAGCCGTTTTAGCTGGGTTGAAACCCGAAAGATCACTCATGATGCCGCCTGCCGCTCAAGGATAAGATTGCCAAAGCTGTCCGCCCGACCTTTGAACCCAGGCTCCACCAAGATCGTCGTATCGGGCTGGGTCAAAATGGCCGGGCCGTCGATCACTGTGCCCACGGGCAGCGTCAGGCGGTCGTACAGCGCGGTGTCATGCCAGGCACCATTCATCCGCACGCTGCGTGACCCATAGGGCGTCGAGGTGGCGTTGGCTTCATCCGGTGCCAGTGAGGAAAGGTCGAACTTCGGTCGTCTGCCGATGGTGCTGGTACGCAAGTTCAAAATGCGTTGTACGCCGCCTTCCAAAAGGCGGCTGAAAGCTGCGCGATAGGCGTTCTCAAACGCACCCTTTATTGCATCGCTTGTGGGCGCAATCACCCGCAAGCCTGTCATTTCAACAGTGATCGGCACCGCCACCGTATGGGTCTGTCCGGCATAGGCCATGTCCAGTTCCACCTGCACATCACGTGCGCCGAACTGCACGCCAGAGGCATCAAGCAATGCCATGCCTTCATCGACATGGGCTTGGATCATCGCGCTAAGCTCAACCTCATCAAGCGCCGCCAGGGTTGTGTTGATCGTCTGCACAAAATCCTGACGCATGTCGGCGATCACGCAGCCGAGCGCAGATGTCACGCCGGGAAAACGAGGGACCAGCGCACGAGCAAGCTCGCACTCCTCCACCAGTGCGCAGGCGTGCAACGCCCCGCCACCACCAAAGGGCATGAAAGAAAAGGTCTGCGGGTCGTGACCACGCTCAATGCTCACCAGGCGGATGGCGCCTGCCATGCGTGCGTTGGCCACTTTCAAAATGGCTTCGGCGGCATCTTCGGTTTCCAAGCCAAGGGGCGCGCCGACATAGGTGTCGATGGCCGTTCGTGCAGCCTCCATGTCCAGCCTTTCAAGACCGCCTCCAATAGGTTTCTCCGCATCGATGCGGCCAAGCACGATGTTGGCGTCGGTTACCGTCGGTCGGTCGTTGCCGCGGCCATACGCGACGGGGCCGGGGTTGGAGCCTGCGCTTTCCGGTCCGATGTTGAGCAATCCACCCTTGTCCACCCAGGCGATGGAACCACCGCCAGCGCCGATGGTGGTGATTTCGATCATCGGTGTGCGCACAACCATGCCAAAATCAATGCTGGTCTGCGCGGCCAGGGCTGATTGACCATTGGCGATCAGCGAGACGTCGAAGCTCGTGCCACCGACATCGCCGGTGATGATGTTGTCGTAACCTGCGCTTGAGGCGATATAGGCCGCTGCGATAACGCCCGCTGCTGGGCCAGAAAGCGCGGTGCGCACGGGCAAGCGGCAGGCCGTTTCGACCGCCATAACCCCGCCGTTGGATTGGACCAGCAGGAACTCGCCACCAAAGCCTCCATCGCGCAGACCTGATTCCAATCGCCCCAAATATCCAGCCACTTCCGGTTGGAGATAGGCATTCAGAACCGTTGTGGACGTGCGTTCAAACTCGCGGATTTCAGGCAGAATTTCGCTTGAGACCGACACGTGAGGGTTCGGCCAAACCGCGCGCAAAGCCTGAGCGGCTGCCTGTTCGTTGTCGGGGTTGGCGTAGGCGTTGATGAAGATAAGCGCGACCGCCTGGCAGCCCATAGCAAGCAGCTCGCGCGCGGCGGATTCCACAGCCACGATGTCCACCGGCGTTTCAACGCTGCCATCAGCCAGCGTGCGCTCGGGCACTTCTAAGCGCCGGTCGCGCGGAACTACAGGTTCGAAATCGCCACGCAGGCCCCATGTCGCGCGGCGGTCACGACGGCGCATTTCCAGCGTGTCGCGGAAGCCTTGGGTGGTGATGAGGCCGATCTTCGCGCCCTTGCGCTCCAGCAATGCGTTGGTGCCAGCGGTGGTGCCGTGCACGACCGTCCGCATGGCAGAAAGATCAACGCCAGCGCTTTTCACGCCCGCAAGAAAACCGCCGGATTGATCAGGCCGCGTCGTTGGGACCTTGGCAACGCCGGCCTTACCGGTTGCCTCATCAAGAATGAAAATGTCGGTGAACGTTCCGCCGACATCAACGCCAACAATGCTCATGCGTCGGCCCCCCGCCACGCAGGGCCGTAGGCGGCATCGGCTGAGGCTTCACTAAGGAAGCCCAGCGCGACGTCGCGGGCGATGGCCGCAAGCTCGCGCTTCTCGGGCGACCCATACCCGCCGCCGCCTGGTGTCTCCAAGCGGACGCGCTGCCCGCGTTTCAGAGGGATGCCAACTATTTTTGATGCGAGTGCTGGCTCGGCCCAGCCCTCGTCGGTTTCGTAGGCAAACTGGTTCTTAGCGGCTTCCGCGCCACCCGCCACACCCTGCGGGGCAAAACGTCCGCGCTCGCCAAACAGAAAGGCTTCGGCGTCTTCTTCCAGAAGCTCGATCTCGTAGACCGCGCCAAGGCCGCCACGATGCGTGCCGTGCCCAGCACTGTCAGGCCGCAGTGCCCATTGCCGGAACATCACAGGATAGGCCGCTTCCAAAATCTCAGCAGGCGGAATGGTTGCCGTAGAAATTGGCGCGTTGCCATGGTTCAGGCCATCGCTTTCCAGCGATCCACCATGCCCGCCACCGTAAAAAGAGAACATCACCCAACGTTGGCCATTGGCCTTCTGTCCGGCGATGGAAAGCGCGTTGATGGTGCCATAGGCGTTGGCAACAATCCGCTCAGGCACGGCTTTGGCGGCAGCCGAAAAGATCACATCGATCATC
Source organism: Hyphomicrobiales bacterium (assembly GCA_017642935.1). NCBI lineage: Bacteria > Pseudomonadati > Pseudomonadota > Alphaproteobacteria > Hyphomicrobiales > Hyphomicrobiales bacterium. The sequence continues at coordinate 1,779,841 of JAEPOK010000001.1, read as the reverse complement.
CGCAAGATTGTCTCGGTGTAGCCGCCAGTCGGTGCCGGAAATTCAGCCGAAAGCAACGACCCCTCGGGTACACTGATGGTGATCGGTCGCATCACACCTGCATTGGCGGGCAGTGCGGGGAAGATGTGCTTGATCGCCACGTAGCAGCAGGCAATCGTCGTCGGTAGGGCAATGTTCACCGGCCCGGCGGTCACAGGCGCAGTGCCTTCAAAATCTATGGTCAGATGATCTCCGCGCACCTCCAAGGCAACTTTGATCGGCAGCGCGGTGTCCGTGATCCCATCATTGTCCAGATAGTCGGTTGCTTCCCACCGCCCATCAGGCAGGTCTGCAAGCTCAGCGCGCATCAACGCCTCGGCCCGGTCGCCGAGCTTGGTGAATGCTGCACCCACGGTATCAGCACCATAGCTATCAAGCAGCGCGTCAAGGCGTTTAACACCCAGGTCGAGCGCTGAAAGCTGACCGTTCAAATCACCGCGGGCGGATTGGGGGAGCCGAGTGTTGCGCAAAATGATGTCGATAATGTCGGTTTGCATCACGCCAGCGCGCACCAGTTTCACCGGTGGCAGAACCACCGCTTCCTGGAAAACCTCGCGCGCAGAAGGGTTGTAATTGCCCGGCACCGCACCGCCCAGATCGTGCCAGTGGCCGACCGATGCAAGGTAGCAGAAAAGCTTGTCATCACGGAAATAGGGCCGCACCAGCCGCATGTCGGAAAGATGCGTACCGCCAATGTGGGCATCGTTAAAAATGTAAACGTCGCCGTCAGCCAGATCGCCGTCGCGCGCGGCCTTTTCGATCACCGCTTTGACAGCAAACGCCATGACACCAACGAAAATCGGCAGGCCCGATTTGCCCTGAATCAGGGTATCGCCGGTTTCAGCATCATAAAGCCCGTGCGAGGCGTCGTGCGCTTCGGCAATGATCGGGTTGAACGCGCTGCGGAACAGCGTTGCGTCCATCTCATCGGCGATCTGTTCCATGCGGCCCGCCAGAACCGCAAGCGTAATCGGGTCGATGTCGGTTTCAGCCATTTATCATCTCGCCCATATCGTTCCAGACGTCTTGGCGGGTCAGTTTGCCGCCTGCTGTTTCAAAGCGGTCGATAAAGCGGATGCCCTCGAGGGCTGTGCCGTCCAGCCACTCGCCCGAAAGCGTGCCGTAGCAATAGACAGTAGGCCCCTCGTCACCTGGTGCGGTGTCAAAGCGCTCGTAGGTTTTGCTCACAAAGCTGTAGCGTGGCTTGGCCCAAGCGATCATTTCTTCCAGTGTGTTCATTCTCACGCCGCCGGGAAAGGTCATCGTGAAAGTGTCGGCGAGCATGGCCTTGGCTGACCCCAGGTCGCGCGCTTCCATGTGGCCAAGAAACTGGCGAACCAACTGGGCAGCGTCTGGCAAAGCTGGCGCAGGCTGCCGGTGCTTGCCACCGCGCATATAGTTGGCAGCTGGCACCTCGTGCAGGGTGATGATGATGGCATCTGGATCGGCTGGCACCACTTGGCGAACAGCACCCGTTAGCACCGTGCAAAGCCGTTCTTTGGCCTCGTCGTCATAGCCTTCGATCATCGTAACCGCGATTGATGGCATGCATTCGCCCCCTCAAAACTTGTATCTTATATAAAACAGGTTTTGAGAATATCATAGGACAAAAATCTTGCATTTCGCAAAACAGGCGTTAGGCTGAACCAATCAGTGCGGAGCTTTGTCAATGGTCGTTCAGCCATCGCCAGACGTGACAGACAGCATTCCCGAAGGTGGGAAAGCGCGCAGGGTTTATCTCCAGCTTAAGGACGATATTGCGCGCGGCGTGATTGAAGACGGCGCCAGTTTGCGCGGTGAGAACAAGCTGGCCGATACCTATGGCGTTTCGCGGGTCACCATTCGCCGTGCGTTGGAGGCTCTGGCAGGTGATGGGCTGATCGAAAAACGCGCCGGAAGCGGCTCCGTCGTGCGTTCGGGTCGCGCAACGCGCCAAACCATCAAGGCAGACATTGCTAATCTTGTTCCGCATCTGGCCGAAATGGGCGCCAAGACCGAAGCCCGGCTGTTGGAGTTTGGCTATCAGCCTGCAAGCGCCGCCATCGCCAGTGCGCTTGGTCTTGCTGAAGGTGCGCGGGTGCAGCGCGCAGTGCGTGTTCGCTTGTTGGACGGTCAACCGTTCTCGCATCTGGTAACGCATGTGCCTGAAGACGTAGCGCTCAGCTATTCTGAAGCCGACCTTGCCACGCGACCGCTCTATTCTTTGCTGGAACTCGGTGGCGTGCGGATCGCCAGTGCTCAGCAATCGGTGTCAGCGACACTGGCAGCGCCGGATATCGCCCGCGCGCTTGATGTGCCGACCGGCTCAGCCCTTCTTTCGTTGGAACGTATCGTACGCGATGAACAAGGGCGCGGTGTTGAGTATCTGGCCGCCTCCTATCGCCCCGACCGGTATCAGCTTTCCATGTCGCTGGATCGTGTTGGCCATGGCGAGAACCGACACTGGGAACCCATCGTCCAGCTTGGAAACGGCCTCGATACCAACGCACAGGCCACATCATGAGTGGTCAAACGCTCTTTGATCGGTTGTGGAGTTCCCACGAAGTTCTTCGCCGCGACGATGGGGCGTCACTGCTTTGGGTGGATCGTCATTTGGTGCACGAGGGATCGCATCACGCCTTTGGTAAACTTGCGGAGCGCGGGCTGAAAGTTGCCCATCCTGAACTCACCATTGCCGTCAGCGACCACTATGTACCAACGCGTGAGCGCGCGTCTGGTGGCGCCAATGATGATATCCGCCGCATGATCGCGACGCTAGAATCCAACGCCAAAACGCACAGCATTCGCCACTTCGGTCTCAGCGATCCGCGCCAGGGCATTGTTCATGTTGCAGGGCCGGAACAGGGCCTAACTCTGCCAGGTTTGATGGTGGTTTGCGGCGACAGTCACACCTCCACACACGGCGCGTTTGGAGTTTTCGCGTTTGGCATTGGCGCAACCGAAGTCGCGCATGTTCTGGCAACACAAACCTTGTGGCAAACGCGTCCCAAAACCATGCGGCTCACCTTCAACGGCACGCTGGCAGAGGGCGTCACCGCCAAGGATATGGCGCTGCACTGGATTGCCAAACTTGGTTCAGATGGTGCGCGCGGTCATGCCATCGAATATGCTGGCAGTGCGGTTCGCGCGCTGTCTATGGAAGCGCGGATGACGCTGTGCAACCTCTCGATCGAGGGCGGTGCCAAGTGCGGCATGATCGAGCCCGACGCTACGACTTTTGCATATCTCAAGGGACGCCCGTTCGCCCCGTCTGACAATCAGTGGGATGAGGCATTGGACGATTGGCAATCCTTAGCAAGCAATGCTGATGCCACCTTTGACCGTGAGATCGATATCGATGCCGGAGACGTCGCACCGACGGTCACTTGGGGCATCGTTCCTGAACAAGCTGTGCCAATCTCTGGCACCGTTCCAGCGAATGCGCCGCAAGAGGCGCTCGACTATATGGGGTTAAGAGCTGGGCAGGCGCTCAAAGGGTTGCCCATCGATCAGGTTTTCATCGGTTCGTGCACCAACGCGCGCATCGAGGATTTGCGCGCCGCCGCCGCCGCGATAGCCGGTCATCGGGCAAAAGTTCCTGGTATCGTTTCGCCCGGATCCATGATCGTGAAAAGGCTGGCGGAAGCCGAAGGGCTTGATCGTATTTTCATCGATGCGGGTCTGGATTGGGTGGCCTCCGGTTGCTCCATGTGTGTTGCCATGAATGGCGATGTCGTTGCGCCGGGCAAGCGCTGCGCCTCGACAACAAACCGCAATTTTCGCGGCCGCCAGGGGCCAGGCGCTCGCACCCACCTCATGTCACCGGCCATGGTGGCTGCTGCTGCTGTTGCTGGAGAACTTACCGACGCGCGTGCTTTGCTCAAAAACCGCCCCTTGGCCGGAGCAGCCTGAGCATGGCGGGTTGGCGCAACCATACTGGGCCGGCTGTGGCGTTGCCGATGGAGGGCATCGACACCGATCAGCTCATCCCGGCGCGGTTCATGTCCACGCCGCGCGCAGAACGGTATGGCCGATTTTTGCTACATGATCTGCGCTTTGGCGCCGATGGCACGGCCTACGCTGGTCATCCCCTGAACCAACACCCAGAAGCCACTATCCTGGTGGCTGGCCGCAATTTTGGCGGTGGGTCATCACGCGAAGCAGCGGTCTATGCCTTGGTTGATTTCGGCCTCAAGGCGGTGATCGCACCCAGCTTTGGCGACATTTTCGCCGGCAACGCTGTCAACAACGGCTTGCTGCCTGCAAGGGTCACAGAAGCCGACAACACAGCTCTGTTCAAGGCTCTTGGCAATGATGTTGGCTCGCTCAGCATCGACTTGGAAACCTGCCAGATCACGCTTGGCGAACTGACAATTCCCTTCGCGCTGGATCTGGTTTGGCGCACCAAACTTATTGAAGGCTGGGACGATATCGACATGACCGCAAAGCATGCCGATGCCATTGCGGACTTTTCCCAGAGAGACCGGGCAACGCGCCCGTGGGCTTATCTAAACGCAGAATTTTCACCACCAAACTAGGGGCTTGACCCTAGCACCCAACCGGCGCGTGAGCGCCATTTTTCGGACGGTCAAAAAGAATGCCGCCGAAACCCTAAAGGAGAGGACTTATGAGAAAAACTCTGATCACAGGCGCCCTGGCTGCATCCACAATGTTGGCAAGCGCCGCATGGGCTGAAGATACCATCACCGCGGTTCACGCGTTTCCCGAAACGCTGATTTACACGCAAAGCTTCCTGTCGTTCGTTGACATGGTCAATGAGCGTGGCGAAGGCGTGGTTCAGATCGAGGTGCTTGGTGGCCCGGAAGCCATCGGCATGTTCCAGCAGCCCGACGCCGTGCGCGATGGCGTGGTTGATATGGTCTACACGCCGGGCTCGTTCTATGGCGGCGCGTTGCCAGAGAAGGACGCCCTCGTTGCCTCCAACCTGACAGCCATCGAAACGCGTGAAAATGGCGGCATCGATCTGATCAACGAAATCCATCAGGAGAAGATGGGCCTCTACTATCTCGGTTGGTTTGACTCTGGCGTCACCTACAATCTCTGGTCGGTCAACGAGCCGAGTGTGGATGAAGGCGGCAATCTGGTGATCGATGACATCCGCCTGCGTGGCAACGCTGTCTACAACGCCTTCTTCACCGACTATCTGGAAGCCCAGGTGATCGATCTGCCCACCGGCGATGTCTATTCGGCACTTGAGCGGGGCACTGTGGATGCCACCGGTTGGACGCAGATTGGCTTAATCGACCTGCGCTGGAACGAGTTTTTGAACTGGCGTATCGAGCCAAACTTCTTCTCCACCGATCTTGGCGTGATCGTCAATCTGGAGGCTTGGAACAATCTGTCTGAAGAGTCTCGTGCCTTGGTGCAAGAGGTTGCTATCGAGCATGAACGTATGAGCGTTGAAGCCTTGCGTGCCAAGCGCGACGAAGACTTTGCTGCGCTTGAAGAAGGCGGCATGCAAGTGTTCTCGCTGGAAGGCGAAGCCCGCGCGGCCTATCTGGAAGCAGCCCGCTCCACCACCTGGAATCGGATGCGAACCTTGATGGAAGAAAGCCCACAGGGTGCAGGCAATTATGATCGACTGATCGAGCTGTTCTACGACCCATCGATGGACTAACGTCCTCAAAGACGGGCGCGGTGCTCATCCAAAGCGCCGCGCCTTTTCTGTTTCCAGTTTGAGTGCGCCCATGGCCCTTCTCACCCGCCTCTATGATCGCTTGGTCGATGCGATGGCGCTGATTGCGGCGGGCATGCTGCTGTGGCTGATGGTGTCGGTGATCACCTCGGTGATCATGCGCAATGCCGGGATTCAGCCGTTCGCCTGGCTTTTTACATCGGCCGAGTATGCCATTCTCTACATGACGATGCTCGGCGCACCCTGGCTGGTGCGCAAAAAGGGTCATGTGCACATCGAGCTCGTCACCGCTGTTCTGCCACCTCGGCTACGTCGCCTGTTGAGCCGTGCAGTAGCCGCTTCCTGTGTTGTCGTTTGCCTTATCCTCACCTGGAAGGGCATCGATCTGGTGGCGACCAATTTGGAGCGTAACGATTTTGATGTGCGCGCCTACTTCTACCCGCGTTGGCTGCTCACCATCGCGTTTCCAATCTCCTTCGGTTTGATGGCCATTGAGTTTTCGCGCTTCACGTTCGGGCGCGATCTGCTGCATTCCGGCGAGGCTGGTATCCATGAATAACCCCAGCGGTCAGAAGGGGTTTCGTCATGGAGTGGTATGAGGCGCTGGCCTTGCTGCTCGGCGCGATCATCGCGCTCATGGCAATGGGTATGCCGATTGCGCTGGCCTTTCTGGCGGCCAATATCATCGGCGCCTGGATTTTTATGGGCGGCGAGCGCGGCGTCGCGCTGCTGCTCAACAATGGCCTCGGCGCGCTAACGAAATTCGCGCTGATGCCGATCCCGCTGTTCCTGCTGATGGGCGAGGTGTTTTTTCACACCGGCCTTGGCAAGCGCATGTTCAACGCCATCGACCAATTGCTTGGGAAACTGCCTGGGCGGCTTTCCTATGTGACGGTCCTGGGTGGTACCGGTTTCTCCACCCTTTCCGGTTCCTCCATGGGGTCCACGGCTTTGCTTGGATCGCTGATGGTGCCGGAGATGGCGGCGCGTGGTTACAAGAAGAAAATGTCCATCGGTCCGATCCTTGGCACCGGTGGTTTGGCCATCATCATTCCGCCGTCGGCTTTGGCAGTGCTGCTCGCCACGCTCGCACAGATAGATGTTGGTGCGCTATTGATCGCAGGTGTTGTGCCCGGCTTGATCCTGGCTGGCCTCTACATCGTCGCCATCTTTGTGATGACCCGCCTAGACCCAGGTGCTGCCCCGGCCTACGAGGTGCCCAAACTATCCGTCGGTGCCAAACTCGCTTTGGTCATGACCGATGTGGTGCCAATGGTCGGCTTGATGGTGGTCATTGTCATCATGATGATCGTGGGCTTTGCCACGCCCTCCGAAGCGGCAGCCTTTGGTGCTCTGGGCGCGATCCTGTTGTCAGTGGTGTTCCGATGCTTCTCCTGGGAAGCAATGAAAAAATCGGTCCATGGCGCGCTGCGGGTCACCCTGATGGCCTATTTGATCGTGTTTGGCTCGGCGACGTTCTCACAGATCTTGGCCTTTTCGGGCGCCTCGCGCGGGTTGATTGGCTGGGCGACCGGGTTCGACCTTGATCCTCTGGTGATGCTGCTCGTTATGTTCGGTGTGCTGCTGGTCTTGGGCATGTTCATGGAGCAGATTTCCATCATGCTCCTGACCGTGCCGATCTTCTTCCCACTGGCCATCAGTCTCGGGTTTGAGCCGGTCTGGTTCGCGCTCATCATGCTGCTGGCGCTGGAGATCAGCTTCACCACACCGCCCTTCGGGCTTTTGCTTTTTGTGATGAAGGGCGTCGCGCCGCCCGATACGACCATGCGCGACATCTATACCGCAGCGATCCCGTTCATTGCGTGCTCGCTGCTTTTGGTTGGGTTGCTGATCGCGTTTCCTAGCCTAGCGCTCTGGCTGCCATCGCTAGCTAGAGCAAGCTAAAGCCCACCGATGCAGGTGTATTTAGTCTCCAGATAGTCATCGATCCCCTGCCAGGACCCTTCCTTGCCCAGGCCGGATTCTTTGAGGCCGCCAAACGGTATTTCCGGGGCGACAATCAGCACTTCGTTAATGCCGATTAGCCCGTATTCAAGCTTGTCTTGCAGGCGGAACGCGCGTGCTAGGTCTTGGGTGTAGGCGTAGGATGCCAAGCCGTAATCGGTGTCATTGGCGGCGCTGATAGCCTCTTCTTCGTCGTTAAAGCGGTAGACTGGCGCGATCGGCCCAAAAATCTCCTCAGTCGTCACGCGCATGCTTGGCGTTGCATTGCCGATGACCGTGGGCTGGTAGAACAAACCGCCGCGATCATGGCGACCACCACCGGTGACCAAGTCGCCACCTTTCGACAAGGCGTCGGCGACCAGCTCTTCGATTTTTGACAGGGCTGCACCATCGACCAGCGGCCCTTGCTCAGACCCGTCTTCAGCACCCGGCGCCACTTTCATCGCGGACACGCGCTGGGCAAAAGCTTCGACGAACCGATCATAGATGCCGGCTTGCACAAACAACCGGTTGGTGCAGATGCAGGTCTGACCGGCATTGCGGAATTTCGCGATGAGCGCGCCATCCACGGCTTTGTCCAGATCGGCATCATTGAACACGATGAAAGGCGCATTGCCGCCCAGTTCCATCGACATGCGCTTCACCGTACTTGATGCTTCAGCGAGCAACTGTTTGCCGATTTCTGTCGAGCCAGTGAAGGTGATCTTGCGCACTTTGGGGTTGGACGTGATCTCGCCACCAATCGCGCGTGCACTGCCTGTGAGAACGTTCACCACGCCTTTTGGAAAGCCGACTTGTTCTGCCAGATGCCCCCACACCAAACCGGAGAGTGGCGTGGCGCTCGCCGGTTTCACCACAACCGTGCAGCCAGCCGCCAAAGCCGGACCAAGCTTGCGGGCGAGCATAGAGGAAGGGAAGTTCCAGGGTGTGATCGCCGCCACCACGCCAACCGGATGCCGGGTGGTCATCAGTTTGCGACCGGCGATGGGCGAGGGGATGATCGCGCCATTGGTACGGCGCGCCTCTTCAGCAAACCACAGCACATAGGCGGCGGATGAACCCACTTCAGCGCGCGACTCGGACAATGGTTTTCCCTGCTCGGCGGTCAACATCTGCGCCATGCCTTCCAAATTGTCTTGGATCGCATCGTGCAGCTTACGCATCAGCGCCACACGCTCGCCAAGTGTCAGTCCTGCATAGGCTGGAAAGGCGTCGTGCGCGGCATCAATGGCGCGCTGCGTCTCAGTCTGGCCAGAGTTCGGAACGGTCGCAATTGTTTGGCCCATTGCTGGATCGGTCACATTGATGGTCTGACCGTTGTCGGCATCGACCCATGCGCCGTTGATGAGATTTTGCTCACGAACAAGGGATGAAAAGGAAGGATTGATCATTGGGGTAAAACCTCATCTGCGGCGGCGCGCAGGGTCTGAGCGATGGTCGTGATTTCATCAGCTGAAATACAAAGCGGCGGGGCGAAGCCAATAGTGTTGGCTTCCGGCATGGCGCGCGCGATTACGCCGCGTTGCGTCATGGCTTCGGCGATTTTTGGTCCAACGGTCATGGGGGGGAACCAATCTCGATCGGCTGGGTCGGCGGCAAACTCCACAGCTGCCATTAGGCCCACACCTCGCACTTCAGCAACGTTCGGTTGGCCATCCATGGCTTCGTTCAGAGCTTGTTGGAAAACCGGACCCATGGCGTGAGCGTTCTCCACCAAACCCATCTCGTCGATCAGATTAAGGGTCGCGATCCCGGCTGCGGCGCTGACTGGATGTGCCGAATAAGTCCAGCCATGAGCAAGCGGGCCGAAATCGTCTGATCCTTGCATCAAAACGTCAAACACCCGCTGCGAGATAATCGAGCCCGAAAGTGGGGCGTAGGCCGACGTCAGCCCCTTGGCGATGGTCATGAAGTCTGGCTTCAGATCGTAGGTTTCAGACCCAAACATCGCGCCGCTGCGACCGAACCCGGTCACCACTTCGTCAGCGATCAGCAGAATGTCGTGCCGCGCTAAAACCTCTTGGACGCGCGCCCAGTATTCCTCAGGCGGGGGCATGATGCCGCCAGTCCCCATAGCGGGTTCACCAATAAAAGCGCAGATCGTATCCGGGCCCTCACGTTCAATCATCGCTTCGAGATCACCGATCAGCCAATCGACGAAATCGGCCTCGCCCATGTCGGCGTCTGGACGGCGCAGATATTGCGGGCTGTGCGTGTGCAAGAACCCATCCAATGGAAGATGGAAACGTGCATGATAGGATTGCAGACCGGTCATCGACCCGGACACGATCCCTGAGCCATGATAGGCCCGCCAGCGGCTGATGATCTTCCGTTTTTCAGGTTTGCCGCGCAAGATATTGTAGTGCCAAGCGAGCTTCACATTGGTCTCGTTGGCATCCGATCCTGACAGGCCAAAATAGACCCGCGCCATGTGATCGGGCGCGCGATCCATGATCATCTTGGCCAGCCGGATCGCCGGTTCATTGCCCTGGCCCGCAAAGGAATGAAAAAAGGCAAGCTTGTGCGCCTGCTCAGAAATCGCGTCGGCTATCTCGGTGCGCCCATAGCCAGCGTTCACGCAATAGAGCGCGGCGAACGCGTCGAGGTAGCGTTTGCCATCCCGGTCTTCGATGAAAACACCTTCGCCGCCAGTGACGATGCGCCCAGGCACATCGCCGCGAGCGTGGTTCGCCGTGTGCGTGGTCGGGTGCAGAAGATGATCCCGATCCCATGCGGCCAACTCATCATTGATACGAGGATCAAGAGTCATATGACGATCTCCAGCCGGGTGTTGGCGATAAGTTCTGGAACGCTTGCTTGGTTGGGTAAGGCAAGCAGCATGGTAACCAAGCCCGCAACGGTTTCCGGAGTCATCCTATCGGCCTTCGGCGTTACGCCCGGTAGGCCCGCGAGCAGTTCGGTATCGATGGCGCCCGGACAAAGTGCTGTGGCGCGCACACCATCATCCCAGGCTGCGTGGCGCACCGCTTGCGTCATCGCCAACAGTGCGTGCTTGGTCATGGCGTAGCCGACCGATGTCCCGCCGCGGTACCGCTTGGCGTCGGTCGAGGCGACATTCACAACCCGGCCATGCCCCCCGGCACGAAGATGCGGTAAGGCAGCCTTGATCAGACGGAACGGAGCTTTGACGTTCACCGACCACATGGCATCGAGATCGTCCTCGTCGCCCTGCTCAAAATCGACCATGCGCAAGATACCGGCATTGTTCACCAGCGCATCGATCTGCCCATGTTTGGCGATGGTACCGTCAACCCAGCTTGTGGCCGTTGCAGGGTCGCGCGCATCGAAGGAATGCGCCGAGACGGAGCCGGAAAAGGCATCGGCTTGAGACAGGTCCCTCAGCCCGAGCGACACCGTCCAACCCTCGTCGAGCAGCTTCTGCGTGATCGCGGCTCCCAGGCCGCGTCCGCCGCCCGAAACCATGACGACCTTGGTCATTAGAAAAGGCCCTGATAGACGCCGCCATCATTGACGATGTTCTGGCCCGACATGAAGCCAGCCTGCGTTGAGCAGAGATAGGCGATCAGGTCGCCGCACTCGGACGGGTCGGCAAAGCGGCCGGCTGGGCAGTTGCCCTTGCGGTCCTGCACAATGGCCTCATAGGTCGTGTTGCCGCGCTTGGCATGACCGTGAAGGTTCGTGTGCAGAGCGTCGGTGTCGAACAGGCCCGGACAGACTGTGTTGATCGTGACATTGTGCCCTATCAGCTCGCGCGTCATGGCTGCCGATGCGCCCGACAGAGCAAGCCGCGCCGCATGACTGTGGGCGAAGCCTACCTGCGGGAATTTGATGAAACTCACCGACATGTTGACGATACGCCCGAAGCCTTGCGCCTTCATGCCTGGTGCAACCGCCTGCATCATCTGGACGGAGGACAAGAAATGAACGTCCAGCCAGTAGCGCCAATCATCGGCTGAGATTTCGTCGTAAGGCGTCGGTACCTGCCGGACGCCTGGATTGTTCACCAGAATATCGGTTGAACCGCCCGCCGCATCTAAGATCGCTGCCCGCCCGTCGTCGCTGTTGAAATCTGCGGCGACCGGCGTGGCGTCCACGCCAAACTCATCCTGGATCGCCTTGGCGGCTTCGCTAAGCGGGCCTTCGCTGCGGGCATTCATTACCACCGAAGCACCTTCGCGTGCCAAAGAACGCGCCGTCGCGAGGCCCAATCCGCGGCTCGCCGCAGTCACGATCGCTCGCCGACCTTTCAATCCAAGATCCATCGTCAGTTACTCCTACGTGTCGGTGTAAGCGGTCAGGCGACCTGCTTGTTCGTGCCAATCAGGCTGTCCATGCCCGCCTGTAGACCTTTAAGGGCAGTGCCAGAAAGCGGGCGCAAAGGTGGGCGTGGAACGCCGCCACCTGGAAAACCAAGAAAGTTCATTGCAGCTTTGGTCGCCGGATAAAGCGTGCGCCCCTCGCTGATGAAAAGGTCGGTCATTGCCTGACCCGTCGCTTGCAATGCCCAGGCTTCATCCATCTTACCTGCCTTAGTTTTGTACCAAAGCTGCAGGCAGTTTTCCCAAACATTGGGGAAGCAGTCGATGTGGCCGTCAGCGCCGGCCAGAGCAGCGGCCACGCCAATTGTCGAGGATGGTCCGCAGAACACGCGAATACGATCTTTCACCAAGTTCAGCGTCTGATGAAAATTCTGCCAAGCGCCGCTGCTCTCCTTGATCGCTACAACATTGTCCAGGTCAGCTAGCTTGTCGGCGATGGCTGGTGTGATCGCATTCCCGGCATTGCCAGGAATGTTGTAGAGCACGATGGGCAGCGTCGACTTCGCATCGATAGCTTCGAAATGCTCGATGGTTTCGCTGTCGGAGAGATGGGCAAAATAGGCAGGCATCACAAGCACGGCGTCCGCACCTGCGGTTTTGGCCGCGTCAATCTGCTCGATCACTTCGCCTTCGCGGATCGCGCCCGTGCCGACGATGGCAGGGCCACGACCCTTGCACGCTTCAACGGTCAGCTTGGCCAAGCGTTCGCGCTCGGCCAGCGACAGTGCCCAGAATTCGCCTGTGCATCCTGCAGCGACTATGCCGGTTGCGCCGGCATTCAGGAGGCGATGGATGTTGGCGACAAACCCTTCTTCATCCATCGAAAGATCGGCATGAAAAGGCGTGGTCACCGCCGGCATGGGACCGGCCCAGTCGATGCTGTGTCTGTTCATGGCAGGGCTTTCTGAAGGGCAGGGTTGGTCATTGTCTCAACGCTGGCTGCGCGATTGAGCCTTGGGCCTTTTGGACCCGGTCCAAAAATGTGGGCGTGGTCCGCGTCGAAGGATAGTGAAACTGTTTCCCCAGGGCTCCATGATTGCGGCGCCGGAACGCGACCGGTCAGACGATGGCCACCGGAGAGCTCCAGCAGCACGATGTTTTCGTGCCCGGTCTTTTCCACCACCTGAATGACGCCCTTTATCGGTCCCTCGCCGATCCGGACATGCTCTGGGCGCACGCCCAGGCATGCGGGGCCTGCGGCAGCGTTTTCGCCAAGCTGTCCGACGGTCAGTGACACGCCGTCGGCCTTGAACATCCAGCTATCGCCTTCGTTGGAAAGTTCGCCATCCATCAGTGTCATGCCAGGCGTGCCGATGAAACTTGCCACGAACCGGTTGGCCGGTGCGGCATACACCTCGGTTGGTGGGGCGAACTGCTGAAGCTCGCCGCCCTCCATGACGGCAATGCGATCCGACATGGTCATCGCTTCGAGCTGATCATGCGTGACATAGACCATGGTCCTGCCAAGGCGCCGGTGCAGCTCAACAAGCTCGACACGCATATAGCCGCGCAGTTTGGCATCAAGGTTCGACAGCGGCTCGTCGAGCAGAAACACTTTGGGATCGCGTACCAATGCCCGGCCAAGTGCAACCCGCTGCTGTTGGCCACCGGAAAGCTGGCGTGGTTTGCGGCCAAGCAATTCGGTCAGTTGCAGAAGCTCAGCCGTTGCGGCGACCTGCGTTTTTTGCTCTGCCGCTCCAACACCACGCTTTTTCAGCGGATAGGCGATGTTCTGCGCCACCGTCATGTGCGGATAGAGCGCGTAGGACTGGAAGACCATGGCGATGTCGCGCTGGCCAGGTGCGACGTCATTGACCACCCGATCACCAATATGGATGTTGCCGGAGGTCGGGAATTCCAGGCCGGCCAGCATGCGCAGTGTTGTCGTCTTACCGCAGCCCGACGGGCCCAGCAAAGATACGAACTCACCTTCGTCAATCGACAGATCAAGACCGTGCACGGCGGTGAAACTGCCAAACTCTTTTCTAACGTTTGAGAAGACCACAGCGGCCATAAATCAACCTTTCACGCCGCCGGCACCGAAGCCGCGGGTCAAATAGCTTTGTAGGAAGGCGAAGACGATAATGAGCGGTACGCTCATCATCACCGAGGCGGCCATCAGCAGCGACCACTCAATATTGAAGGATGAGACCAGCATATTCATCACGCCGGTCGTGAGCGGACGCGCGCTATCGGAGTTCACCAATACCAAAGCGTAGAGATATTCGTTCCAGCTCAGGATGAACGTGAACAGCGCTGTTGAAATGATGCCAGGCAGGAGCTGCGGCAGGATTACATCCCAGAAGGCACCCATCCGCGATGCGCCATCAACAAGCGCAGCACTTTCCAAGTCTTCTGGAATACCCGCCATGAACGAGCGTAGAAGCCAAAGCGCATAGGGTAAGGCAAACGTCGTGTAGGCAATCACCAGGCTGAAGATTGTGTTGGACAAGCCAAGGTTCACCAGCAGCAGATAAAGCGGAATGATCAGCACGACCGACGGCAGCAGATAGGTGAAGAGCACCAGAAACGCGAGGCTCTCACGGCCACGGAACTTGAAGCGCACGAGGCTGTAGGCGCCGAGTGTTCCGATCGCGACAACCACCAAGGTCGTGACTGTGGAAAGCACAACTGAATTACGGAAATAGGTGAGGAAATTGGTCCGCTCGATAAGGTGCCAATAGTGCTCGAACGTCCAGGTTTCAGGCAGCATTGTCGGCGGGCGGCGGAACAGCTCAAATCCCGGTTTCACCGAAGTGACCAGCATCCAAAACAGCGGGAATGCGACAGCCAGAACGATCGCCCAGGCGAAGATATTGAACGCGAACTTGCGGACAAACGACATCAAGCGTCCTCCTCGCTGCGCGTGCGTCGGATATAGACAATCATGAAGACAAGCATGATCAGCATCATCACCACGGCGAAGGCCGACGCCATGCCCATATCGTTCAGCGCGAAGGCCTCTTGATAGACGAGTAGCGGCAGCGTCTGGGTATCGCTTAAGGGACCGCCGCCTGTGAGCAGGAAGATGAGGTCGAACTCTTTGAAGTCCCAAATCGCGCGCAGCAGAATGATGACGACCAGCACGTCTCGAAGCTGCGGCAGCGTGACATCAAAGAATCGAGCGATTGGCCCCGCGCCATCAATCTTGGCGGCTTCATAGAGCGCGTCCGGGATCGTTTGCAGGCGGGCCAGCACGGCTATCACAACGAACGGAAAATACTTCCATGCGCCGACAAGGATCACAGAGATCATCGCGTTGGGCATGGTGCCCAGATAATCGATCGGAAAATCGATGATACCGAGCGTGATCAGGAAGTGGTTCATAATCCCGTAGAGATCGTTGAACAGCCACTTCCAGACCAGCACCGCGACCACGGTCGAGATGAAGTAGGGAAAGAGGATCAGCGAGCGGGCAAGGCTGCGGAACCAGATGTTCTGATGCAGTACCAAGGCCATGCCAACGCCAAACAAGATTTGCAGCGTAAGCGTGCCGACTGTCCAGATGAGCGTGTTACCCAACGCGTTCCAGAACGCACCGGTTTGCAGAAGCTCAAAATAGTTTGCAACGCCGACGAAATCGCCCTCAAGCGTGGGCGTAAAAATATTGAAAAAAGACAGATAAATCGCTGAAAGCAGCGGATAAACGATAACCGACCCGAACACGATGACCGTTGGCGCGATCAGCATCACGCCGAGCATAGCGTAACGCCGTTCAAGCAAAGTTTTTGGGGCCGCAGACATCGGTTTCTTTCAAGTGGCGCCAACCGCCCCTCAACATCCGTCGAGAGGCGGTCAGGGATCGCAAAGCTTTGGCTAGAGTGTTAGCCGTTGACGATGGCTTCGATGGCCATCGATGCATCGCTTAGCGCGGTATCCACATTGTCGCCGTTCAGCACAACCTTCTGCACCAGATCGGAGATAACGTTTGAGCCGATGATCTCGCCAGCCTTTTCGTTGGACTGGTGATCGGCACTTTCGTATCCGAGGTTGAAACCACCAGCAGCAGACTCAGCCATCAGCTCCACTTCAGGCGCGTACTTCTGGATGATGTCGTTGTTCTGGTACATCGGATTGTTGTTAATTGACTGCAACACTGGCAGCACATGACCAGGCGCAGCGTGCAACTGTTTGATGTACCCTTCCGGATCGAACAGGAAGGCCGCAAACTGCTTGGCCGCATCGATGTTCTGCGACTGTGCCGGAATGAATACCGACGGGAAGTCGTTGAACGTCCACGGCGCGACGTCGGTCGAAATGCGCGGGTAGCGCACGCAAGTCACATGGTCGGCGATGTCCGGGTTCTGGTTGTTGACATTGGCAAGCACGCGGCCGGTGTAGATGCCGGTCGCTGTTGCGCCGGACACGAAGGCCGTCAGGCTTTCGCCCCAGGAATAGTTTGTCGCGCCGGGAGGGCAGAATTCGCGCATCTCGCGATAGAATTCCAGCGCATTGCGGGTACCTTCATTGTCGATGGCGACCTCAAGATCCGGCGAGAATACCTGACCACCAGCCTGGTGAATGAAGCCAATGAATATCAGCGACGTCATTGAGTTGCGGCCATAGGGCAGGGGCGCACCAAACAGACCACCGGTCTGCATGGCGGAGACAGCAGCGCGCAGCTCGTCCCAAGTCTCAGGCGCGCTGTCGATGCCAGCTTCTTCCATCAGGTCACGGCGCAGCCAGAGCATGTTGGCCGCCGAGTTTCCGATGCCCGTACCGCAATAGTTCCCGTCGGCGGCGCGATACACATTGTTAGCGCCGGGGAAGTAGTCGTCGGAGCCAATGGCTTCGATCACATCGTTGAACGGAACCAGCAAATCGTTGGCATAGTAAGACTGTACCGCGAAGGACGGCAGGTGGGTGACAATGTCAGGCACTTCGCCCGAGGAGAATGCTGCAGCCAGTTGCGGCGCATAGCCTTCATCAGAGGTGGTTTCGAATTCAACGCGAATGCCGGTGGCGGCTTCGAAGTTGGCAATCTGCAATTCGTAGGCTTCAACTTGCGCCGGAGCAGCTTGCGGCGACCACCAGCGGAGCGTCACATCGCTTTGTGCCCGCGCAATGCTAAAGGGCGTTGCTGCCAGAGCTGTCGTCGCGGCCAGGCCTTTGAGCGCTGTTCGGCGCGAAATGCCCGGCGCAATGTCTTTTTTGTTGATCACGTTGAAGTCTCCCATTTCTTCAAAAAGTTCACATAGCGAACGCTTGTGCGATAATTCACCGATCCGACGATCTACGCAAGTGCTTTTCCGCAATTCGTTGGCTGCCGGATGCAAATGCGGTGTGCTAGGCAGACTCTTGTGCGGAATCAGCCTTTCTTTGTGGGCTGAGAAGGAAGGATGAAAAGGAAGGCGCCATGGCGAACAAGCCAAAAGAAAAGGCGGCCGGGAGAAGCATGCCTGCAGAAAAGGCCAAATCGAAGGCTTCCGATACGCCTGCTGGATTGATGACGGCAGCGCCGGATGACTTGGACGAGACCGGTAACGGTGCGCCCAATTCACGTGATTACGTCAGTTCGCTGGCGCGCGGGCTAGATGTTCTGCGCGCTTTCAATCGGACCCGACGAAAAATGACGCTCTCCGAGGTCGCCGCCGAGACAGGAAACACCCGCGCTGGCGCCCGCCGAATCCTCCTGACATTGGTGCGAGAGGGCTATGCGGTGGCCGATGGTAGACTGTTTGATCTAACGCCGCAGGTGCTCGAGCTCGGATTTTCCGTGCTGTCCTCCAAAGGCACATGGGACATTGCGCGGCCCTTTATCGAACATCTTTCGGAGGAGACCCGCGAGAGTGTTTCTGCGGCGATCTTGGACAATTTCGACGTCGTTTATGTCAGCGGCACGCAGTTTCATCGAGTGATCAGTGTCGGCATTACGGTTGGACGACGTTTTCCCGCACACGCAACGGCGACGGGGCGCGTTCTCTTGGCTGGGCTTCCAGAAGATCAGTGGTTGGGCATGCTGCAAAGCATACCGCTGACGCGTATGACCGATCGTACGGTGACCGACCGCGCCGAGTTTCGAAAGGTCTTGGAGGATGTGCGCGACAAAGGCTGGTCGCTTGTCGATCAAGAACTCGAGACCGGTCTCATGTCGATCGCCGTGCCACTCTATCTTTCATCCGGTGTGATGGCCGGGGCGATCAATGTCGGCGTGCCGACTTTGCGCATGACAACGACCGAGATGGTCGATTTCATCCTTCCCAAGCTGCAGGACACCGTCAGCAAGATCAGCCAGGCATTGCGACGCTAAGCGGCAAAGCGATGCGGAGAAAAACGCTCGACATCGGTGTCGGGTTTTTCGCCAAGCGCAAAAGCGGCCGCCGCCTGCCCAACCAGCGGTCCAAGCGTGTAGCCGGCATCGCCGGGTATCGCCATGATGATGCGGTCGGTCTGCGGCAGACGACCGATCACCGAGGCGCCATCGATCGTGGTGTTCATGCCGGCCCAGGTGCGGATGACCCGCAGACCGGCGATCCTGGGCACGAGCTTGGCGGCCAAAGCCACGTTGCCCATCAATGATGATGATGCCACCGCAGGCGGATGGTTGGCGCCGCGACCCGTTGCCGGCCAACCGCCACCAATCACGATTTGCCCCGAGCCGAACTGTTTGAGCGTGATTGACCGCTCTGCATGCTGCACCAGATGGTGGATTGCTGGCGCGCCGGATTCCGTGATGTTCATGTGCAGCGGCTCAGCCTTGGTCGGGATCGTGATCCCAAAGGGGGCAACCAGATCGCCCGATCCCCACGCCGCGGCGATGATGACTTGGTCTGCGCCAAAAATTCCGTCGGACGTGACCGCCGATATGTCGCCCGGCCCCTGGTCCAATCGCTCAACGCGCACGGTGCGGCGTTCAACGCCAAGCGTCGCCGACCACGCCTTTAATTTCGCGTTGGCTATCAACGGGTTGAGCTTGCCCTCGTCCTTGCACAGTTCCGCGCCGACAATCTGCGGACCAAGCCAGGGCGCCACCTTGTCGAGGGCGGTGCGGTCAAGAATCTCGACCTTGAGACCCTTGGACGCCTCCCGTTTCGCTTTGGTTTCCAAGAACGCCAATTGGTCGGCGCTTTCGGCCAACATCAACCCGCCTTGGCGCACCAACTCGAGGCCGCCAAGATCTTGGTCAAGTTGTGCCCAGACGTCGGCTGCTTCACGATAAAAGGGCAGGGAGGCTTCAACGTTGGCCACCTGATCGGGATAGAGGCGCATAAAACGGCTTTGCATTTGCACGTGCAGCGATCCGGCATTGCTGTCTGAACCGGCATTGGTTGCAGCATCGAGGATCGTGACGCGCGCGCCTTGTTCGGCCAAGGCAATCGCTGCGACGGTGCCGGTTACGCCGCCGCCAATGACGAGCGTGTCAGCCGCTGTCATCGGGCGCCTCGATGACGGCCTCGACCAAGCTTTCGCCTTGCACCTCGCCGATGGCCTCTTCAGCAGCCAAGATGGCTGAAATGGCGACGGGTTTGATTGGCACACGCGGCGCGAAAAAACTCAAATCTTCAATGGCCTTGCCAGTCGCGTCAGACACCATGCGCGCAGCGATTGGCCCGCAATAGCGTCCCTGGCAGCGTCCCATGCCAACCCGTGTTGCGCGCTTCAGCGAACCGACATGACCGGGCGTTGTCGCCAATCCAGTGCGAACATCGCCAAGGGTCAGTTCCTCGCAGCGGCAGATTGTGGTCTCGTCCGGTAGTGGCGCTGTATCGCGCTGCGTGATGTCGTAAAGCGTCCAAAGCTTGGTTTGGAATTTCCGATGCTTGGCCAGCGTGCGGCGCTTGCCGGACAAGTCGCCTGGCTCACCATGGCCGGTTGCGGCAGCGGCATTAGCCCCTGCGATCTCACCTTCGATGCGGGCGGCAGGCGCACCGCCAAGCCCGGTGCAGTCCCCGATCGCGTAGAGGCCGGATACGCTTGTCTCCATGCGTGTGTTTTTTTCGCAGCGCAGATGGCCCATGGCTGCGTCATACTGCATCGACGCGCCAAGGAGGCGAAGGATCTCGTTCTGTGGTTCAAAACCAGCATTCATGCAAAGCACATCGACATGCACCGTTTCTTCGCCTCCAGAAGCGGTGAACGTCGCGGCCAAGCCATCTCCGTCTTGAACAACTTTACGGAGTTCGCTGTTGTTCCGCACCTTGATGCCGTGCTGGCGCAGACCGGCCAGCATGTTGAGGCCCTGCAAGGTGAGCTTTGGGTCTGCCGCCGCCATAGCCAGAGCGGTCAACGGTTTGGTGATGGCAGCCGGAGCGCGCTCGGCGAGATAAACGATCTCAGCGCCGCCTTTCGCCAGCTCTAGTGCGACTTGAACATTGAGTGGTCCCGAGCCGCACACAGCGATACGTTTTCCAGGCAAGGTCTGATAACTACGCCACAAGGTTTGCGCCGCTCCGGTTGTCATCACACCGGGAAGCGTCCATCCAGGCACCGTCACCGGCCGTTCGTACGCGCCGGTTGCGATGATCGCGGTTTTTGGCTTCGCGATAAGTGGCGCACCCTCTCGATGGCCGAGAAAAAGCAGCCCGTCGAACGCGCCCCAAAGTTCAACGCCGGATATCAATCTCGCGCCCGATGCCTTGGCACGCGCGACAAGCTGCGCGCCATCATCCTGTTGTTGGTCCAGGATCGTGCCGTTGGCGGCCTGCTTGTAATATTGCCCGCCAGCCACCTTGCGCTCGTCGAGCAGCACCACCTCCGCGCCGGCTTCGGCGGCGGTGATGGCTGCCGAAAGACCCGCTGCGCCACCACCAACAACTAGGACATTCGGTGAAAGGTGCAGTGCCTCACCATCCGGCGTTTTCACCTCGTGGCCAAATTCTGGCAGCGCGACCTGCCGCGTGACGGACATGCCGTTTTCGACCGGCGTCATGCAGGCGCGACGGTTCGGCGTGCCGTCCACATCAACCAGGCAATCTTGGCAGACGCCCATCCCGCAGAAAATGCCGCGTTCAGCACCCTTGGCAGTCTCTCGAAACGCGCGGACCCCCGCCTGCGTTAGGGCCGCTGCGAGGCTTTCTCCCTCGCGCGCGGCGATCTCACGCCCTTGGTACTGAAAAACGATCTCGGTCATTGCACGGCTAGTCCTGCATCAGCCGATCGCGCACGGCAACAAGACGAGCGACAGCGCGCGAACGCCATGTCGCCCGCCCGGCAAGTTCGCCCAACGACAAAACCTCGCGCCTTTGCGCATCGACCTTGGAGATAAGAGCATCGTTCCAATCAACCGTTTCCCCGCGGGCTTCGCCAATGCGCTTGTAAGCTGGCCCCATTCGCGCGGCATGCGCCTTGATGCCGCCCGGCGTGTTGAGCTCCGCCGTTTCAAACGGACCCGATAGCGCCCATCGTGGGCCAAGGCCCATCCTCATGATGGTCTCGATTCCAGCGACATCCGTCACGCCCTCATCGACCAGCCGGTAAGCCTCGCGCAGGACAGCGCTTTGCAGGCGATTGAGCACAAACCCCTCAATCTCATGGCCGAGTTGGACGGTCTCAAACCCAGCTGACTGGAAAAGTGAGGCAGCCTTCGCTGTTGCCTGTTGGTCAGTGCCGGGCGCGGGCACCAACTCAATAACGCGGAGGATTGCGGGCGGATTAACCGGGTGCGCGACCAGACATCGCTTTTGCTGGGATGGATTCGGCAGGATCTCTGAAATTGTGATCGCCGACGAGGCTGTCGCCAAGACTGTTTCCGACCCACTCCTAGCTAGGAGATCGGCGAAAATCTCTTGCTTCGTTGCAAGGTTTTCTGGCCCGCACTCGATGACAAGATCAGCTTTTGGGAGCGCCGTTTCGAGGTTTCCGAGGGTGTCCACTGGACCGGCACCGCCGCGCAAGAGACCAGCCTCACGCATAGATTCTCTCTGGTCTGCCAACCCTTGAGAGGCTGCTACACGCCGTTCTGCATCGGGGTCGATCAAGCTTACATGCGCGCCGATATCGGAGAAAAAAGCGGCAAACGACACGCCAATCGACCCGGCGCCCAGGATGGTGATCTTCGGAGAATCTAACGATTTGTCTTGCATGAGTTCACATAACGCACAAGTGTGCGGGAGAGGCAATCACGAATTGGGTCATCACTTGATGCCCCTGTGTTGGAGGGTTTTGCCGTGGAAAACAATCATTCCGTTGAGGGGCGCCTGGCTGTGGTGACTGGTGCGGTCAGTGGCCTTGGGCGTGCGATCGCAGAACGGCTAGCGGCCGGTGGTGCCACCATCGTTGCCGTTGATTTGCCCGACAGACTGTCCGACTTGCCTGACGCGTGGCAGGCAGAAGGCGTCGATCTGGCCAACGACACAGCCGATGCCCAACTGAAGGCACTGGCCGCGCGGCTTGGCAAAGTGGACATCCTGGTCGCAAATGCTGGCCTGGTCCCGCCTTGGCGTGGCTTGGACGAACTTGATCTTGCCGAGTGGGATCGCGTCATGCGGGTCAATGTCTGGGGCGTCGCTGCGACTATCGGTGCGTTTGCCGACTCGCTGGAACAGTCCGGCCATGGGTCCATTGTCGCGATGGCCTCCATCAACGGCTACAAGGCCCACCCCAAACAGGTGCTCTACACAGCCTCCAAGCATGCCGTCATCGGAGTGGTGCGCGCGGCTGCTCTTGATCTTGGACCACGCAAGATCCGGGTCAATGGACTGGCGCCGGGGCCAATTGCCACCGAAGCGCTGATGGGACGCGTTGAGACGCGGCATAGGGCTGGCGGGCCGTCGCCCGCCGAAGCCTTAGCAGCATTGGAAAGCGAATCGGCGTTGGGTTGTCTTGCCACAGAACTGGATGTGGCCAACGCAGCCTACTTCCTGGCGTCGGACGCCTCAGCAGGAATGACAGGGGTGATCCTACCCGTGGAAGCGGGCCTCGCTTAGGCGCCTATCCCCTGGCCGCCCACCCGTTGGCGGTCAGGATATCGTGGCTTTCTTTGATTTCACCGTCGGGGTCGGCACCCTCGGCCAGAGCATCGGTGATGATTTCCAACACAGTAACACCGGTGTATCCGATGTCCTTGAGCGCCTGCGCTGCAGGGCCAGGTTCAACAATACCGGTGCCTAGTTTTTCGTGCTTGAAATCGTCATAGCCTGAATCGGAAATGTGAACGTTTTTCACAAGGCCGCCGAGCATACGAATGGCATCGGCAGGGTCTTCCTTGATGAAGGCGCTGTTGCAGACATCGAAGTTCACACCGACTTCCGGCCCGATCAGGGCGGCTGTGTCGGCCATGTCCTTGGCCGTCGGCAAGAACGTGAACGGCACGTTTTCCAACAGGATCTCGACGCCTGTTCCCTTGGAATAGGCCACCAGCTCTTTGACACCTTCAACAAACCAGTCGAGCATCCACTGGTAGGGCGGGTTGATCAGGCTGTTCACCGGTCCTGGGATGGCGACCACATAGGGACACTCCAACTCGGCCGCGAAATCGATCGCCTCTTTGTAGCGATCCAGCGTGTAGCCACGCATCAGACGATCGACGCCATTGGGATTGTTGTCGAGCAGCGGGTAGCAGAAGCTGCTCACATGACCGCCCTCGCCATTAAGCCAAGCCTTGTAGTCGCGCTTGTCGGCGACCGTCAGTTCGCGCGGCCAGCAATGCGGCGGAAAGATCATCAACTCATAAGTGTCATATCCGAGCGTTTTCAGATGCTTGAGCGCATCCAAACCGCCATGTGAATAAAGGAAGGGAAAGGTACTGGCGGCAACACGGAGCGGGGACATAAACGGACCTTTCTGCTTGTCTGCATTTCCGCGCCATGTTCAAATAGCGCACACAAGTTACTATAACGCACGATTGGCATCGATCAATCGCCTTTTCCAACAGGTTCAAAGTCAGCCATGGCCGCTCAGCTTTTCACGCCCCTCCAACTGGGTGGGCTCACAGTGCCCAATCGCGTTGTCGTCTCTCCCATGTGCCAATACGCGGCGATCAACGGTGTGCCGGGACAGTGGCATTTGGCCCATTTGGGCCAGTTCGCGATGTCCGGTCCGGGCACCATTTTCGTTGAAGCTACAGGCGTTGAGCCAGATGGCCGCATCACGCCGGGCTGTACAGGCCTGTACGATGATGCGTGTGAGGAAGCCTTCGCCAGTATTATCACGTTCATGAAGTCGGTCGGCGATATGCGTGTGGGCATTCAACTCAGCCACGCTGGGCGTAAGGGAAGCACGGTGGCGCCCTGGGAAGGGGGCGGCTTGATCGAAGGCGAGGGCGCCTGGGTGACCGACGCTCCTTCGGCGATTCCTTATCTTCCTGGCTGGCCCGAGCCGCGCGCGATGGATGATGGAGCGCTGGAGCGCGTGCGTAACGCCTTCGTTGATTCTGCCAAGCGCGCTGAGCGCGCCGGTTTTGATTTGATCGAGTTGCACGCAGCGCATGGCTATCTGCTGCACCAGTTTCTGTCGCCGATCACCAACCACCGCCAAGATCAGTATGGCGGTTCGCTGGAAAATCGCATGCGCTACCCGCTTGATGTCTTCAAAGCCGTGCGCGAAGCCTTCCCGAAAGAAAAGCCGGTGATCGTGCGGCTATCGGCGATCGATTGGATCGATGGCGGCTGGGATATGGCCGGAACGCTTGCGTTCAGCCAAGCCCTAAGAGAGGCTGGCTGTGACATGATCGACGTCACCTCCGGCGGTCTTGATCAGCGCCAGAAAATCACCACTGGGCCAGGCTACCAAGTCGGATTTGCCGAAACCATCCGTTGCGAGGCCGGAATGCCCGTCATGGCTGTTGGTCAGATCACCGATCCCGTGCAGGCCGAAACGATCATCGCCACCGGTCAGGCTGACCTGGTCGCCCTGGCGCGCGGCATGCTTTGGGACCCGCGTTGGACATGGAAAGCTGCGGTTGCGCTGGGCGCCGAAATAGCGTTGCCAGCGCCCTATGCGCGCTGCAATCCGGCGCTTGCGGCAACCCCCTTTGTCAAACGGAGCGAACGATGAGTGAGCTAGCAGGCAAGACCATTATCGTGACCGGTGCTTCAAAGGGCATCGGCGCTGCCACAGCCAAAGCAATGCTTGATGCCGGTGCGACCGTAATCGCCCATTATGGTGGCGATCGAGCAGGCGTGGAAGCAGCGGCAGAGGGCAGAGCCCACCTGGTTCAAGCCGATTTCAAGGATTTGAAAGCAGTCGATCGTTTCTGGGCCGAAGCGTGGGAGCTAGCTGGGGGACGTGTCGACGTCCTGATCAACAATGCCGGCATCATGCGTCAGAGCGGCGGTATTTCCGATCCCATTGAGGAATGGGATGCGGTCTGGACTGAAGCCATGACCGTCAATGTGCATGCCCCCGCCCGTCTAATGCGCCATGCTGTGCGCAACTGGCTTGAGACAGAAACCAAAGGCTCGGTGATCGGAATCGGCAGTTGGGTAACGACGCGCGGCACCTCAAATCCCGGCGCCATTGCTTATGCCGCGTCGAAGGCGGCGATCTCCGCCGCGACCAAAACGGTTGCGCGTAACTATGCGGCCCAAGGCATCCTTGCCTATGTCATCGCCCCAGGTGTCGTGCGCACACGCATGTCGGTCGAGACTGCCGCCAAAGTTGGTGGTGAAGAGGCGGTAACGGCGACCTTGCCCATGGGCGAGTGGGTGCCGCCGGAAGACATCGCAGAGACGGCAGTCTTTTTGGCCACTGGCCGCGCCCGCCATCTGACGGGCGCCACCATCGACGTGAACGGCGCGGCCTACATTCGTTAAGGCTGCTCTTCGATGCTATTCCGCAGCGACCTGGCGACCTTCGATCCCATCGACAATCCGGTCCAACTCTTCCATCAGCGGCACCATACGAGCCACACGATCGCGGCCTTCCTCACCGAGGCTTTCGAACGTCGTGATCGGCGCACGCACATCGCCGACTGGGTAGCCTGCGGCGGCAGCGAGAGCCTTGGAATAGCATTGGTGGCCATAGAGCGGATGCCCTTCGGTGATGATCATGTCGAACTTCGAAATCACCGTTTGGACGGCTTGCACATCGTCCCAGCGGCCTTGTTCTGCCCACTCAACGAACTTCACAGAGGCACGCGGAATGTAGTTGCCATAGGGATTCACATAGCCCTTGGCCCCCATCTTGTAGCTTTCCAAAACCCGTTGCCCGGCCCAGACATTCATCAGCCCGTCGCTTTCGAGGATGATGTCGTGGATGCGTTCGATGCGCTGGCTTGCCTCTTTGATGTAGCGGATCTGATTGAAGCTCTTGGTGAGCCTTCCCACCAGCTTAGCGCTCATATCAACGTTCGAGGTGAAGGGGTTGTTATAGAGCATGATTGGCAGATCGCAGCCGTCGCAGATCGCCTGGTAATAGTTGAAAATCTCGTCGTCAGTCGGCGTGTAAT
Organism: Hyphomicrobiales bacterium; assembly: GCA_017642935.1. Lineage (NCBI taxonomy): Bacteria > Pseudomonadati > Pseudomonadota > Alphaproteobacteria > Hyphomicrobiales > Hyphomicrobiales bacterium. The sequence continues at coordinate 1,753,575 of JAEPOK010000001.1, read as the reverse complement.
AGTAAGGCGGAATGATCATCAGCCCGTCGGCGCCAAGGTCTTCGGCCTGTTTGGAATAGCGTACGGCGTTCGGCGTGTAGGCGTTCATTGTGCCGACCCAAACGGTGATGCGGCCGTTGATGTATTTGACCGTGTGTTCGACGAACTGCTCGCGCTCCTCGTCGGTCATGGTGAGAAACTCGCCTGTCGTGCCCAGGATGATGACGCCGGGTACGCCGCACGCCATCTGCCAATCGAGAAACCGCTCCCAAGCAGGGAAGTCGATGGCACGCCCACCTTCCGTGAACGGTGTGACGGTGACGGTGTGACTGCCGGAAAAACTCTTGCTCATGCTGTCCTCATTGGATCGAAGCGGAAAGGAATGCTGCACTGATGGCAGATCGTTTTGATGTTCTGGTGATCGGCGGTGGCATCACGGGATTGATGACCGCCTGGAACTTGGCAGAGGCTGGTGCCTCGGTGGCGCTGGTGGAGGCCGGTGATCTTGGTGCTCAGGCATCTGGCGCCAATGCTGGGTCGCTGCACCTGCAGATTCAGTACCCCGAGTTCGCTCTGTACGGAGAGGATTGGGCTCGTGCGTACGGACCGTGCCTGCGTTTCTTGAAAGAGTCGCTTGGCCTTTGGCAGGCGTTGTCGGAGCGTGTGGGCGAGGATCTGGACGTCAAACTGGGCGGCGGCATTGTCGTCGCGCGAACCGAAGCTCAGATGCAACTGATTGAGCAAAAGGCCGTGATCGAGGCCGAGCATGGTGTCGAGACCACGCTTCTGGATCGTGATCAGTTGCGTGTCGTTGCGCCCTATCTGTCGGACAAAGCGATTGGCGGCGGTTTTTGCGCGTTGGAAGGCAAAGCCAATCCTTTGCGTGCAACGCCGGCTGTGGCGGAGGCGGCTGAAGTCGCGGGCGTATCGATCATGCGCAACACGATGGTCACCGGAATGGCGCAAGAGGCGAGCGGTATTCAGCTCGCCACGTCGCGCGGAACCTTGCAGGCCAGCCGTGTTGTGAACGCCGCGGGCGCGAGAGCCGGTGAAATCGCGGCCATGCTCGGCGTGGACATTGAGATCGACGGGTTTCCCTTGCAGGTCACGGTTACTGAACCGGTGGCGCCGATTATCCCACATTTGGTCTACTCGGCGGCAGGAAAACTGTCGTTGAAACAGGCGTCCAATGGCGGTTGCATCATCGGGGGTGGATGGCCGGCCGCTTTGCGTTCCGATGGCACGCTTGCCACCGACCCATCGAGCTTGACCGGCAATATGGGCATTGCCGCCGATGTGGTGCCGAAACTTGGTCACATGCGCGCCGTGCGCAGTTGGACAGCTTGGGTCAACGGTACGCCAGATTGGCGCCCGATTCTCGGCGAAGTACCCGGCACGCCAGGGTTCTTTTTGGCGCTTTTTCCCTGGGTCGGTTTTAGTGCTGCACCCATGACTGCGCAGGTTGTTGCCGAATTGGTGCTTGGTCAGAGACCCAGTGCTGACCTTAAGGGCATATCCGTTTTGGCCGACTGATGGAGCGGTTCGTGGCACGGCCTAAGCCGCGCCGCGATCAGCTTGTGCGCCACCCATGATCTTACGCTGGTACGCGCGCCAGGTCATCGCCCATTGGCTTGGGTCCTCAAAAACGTCGCCCTTCACTTGCGCAACGGGCTGATTGTGCGGCGCTGATTTCACCATGTCAGGGTCAGTCCGCGCTTCCTCGACGATCTTGGCGACGACATCGATCCAAAGATCGATATCCTCTTTCGACCAAAGCTCGCCGGCTTCGGGCGTGAAGGGTTCGGCGACGATCCAGGGTTCGTGGCTCATCCACCAGGGGTCGATGCCAAAGTCAGCCATACGGTTGGCGAAATCGACGGTGCCGATGCCGGTTTCTTCAGCCAGCGGGCCCAGCGACCAGCGCGTCATCTCCATTCGATGGGCTTTGACATCAGGGTTCGAAATCGCGAGCCCGTCGATTTCGGACAGGCGCTTGTCCATGTAATTGTTGGCAACAACAGAAATGTCCGACGCCAACTGAATGCCCTCGGCACCCATGCCGCGCGCCCAGGCATAGGCTTTCACAACTTGGGGAACATTGCCCCAATATTCGCGCACCTTGCCGGCCGACTTCGGGCGATCCTCATCCAGCCGATAGCGATCACCCTCTTTGACCACGACTGGCGTCGGTAGGTAGGGCGCGAGGTCATCCGAGCAGCCAAAGGCTCCAACGGCGGGGCCACCACCGGCCTTCGGCGCACCAAAGGTCTTGTGGAGCATAAACATGCAGGCGTCGAAGCCGAGTTCCCGCGCGGACAGTTTGCCCATAACGCCATTGAAGTTGGCATGATCGTAGAAGCAGAGTGCCCCAGCCTCTTTGGCAACATGCACCCATTCTTTGATCTCAGGGTTATAAATGCCCATGTCATCAGGGTTGTTGAGCATAATGAGCGCGGTTTTGTCGCTCACAGCGGCCTTCAACGCATCCAGCGATGGGTAACCGTTTTCTTCCAGCGGAAGGTTCACCACCTTGAAGCCAGCAGCGGCTGCGGTTGCTGGGTTGCAGGGATGCGACTGCGCCGATGTCACCATCTCCGTGCGTTGGCCAAGCAAGCCTTTGTCTTTCCAATAGGCGCGGGCGAGGGCCGTCATGGTGTAGGCCGCATCCGCACCGCCTCCAGCCTGAAAGATGAACTGATCCATGCCTGAGAGCGACCGCAAAATGCCGTCAAACTCGTGAATGATGCCCAAAACACCCTGAAGCGTGTCTTCGTGCTGGTAGGGGTGTACGTCTGCTAGTTCGGGCCGCAACGTCGCATATTCCGACGTCTTGGAATTGTACTTCATAGTGCAGGTGCCGAAGAGGCTGACGCCCATCATGCCAAGCGTCATCTGGCTCAAATGCAGATAATGCCGCTGCGCTTCGAACTCTGTGATCTCAGGCAGTTCCGGGCGGTCTTTGCGCGCCATCGCGCCAGGGATTAAATTCTCGCCTACGCTGCTGGCGACCTCAGATTCAGGGGCTGGGAAGACTTGTCCACGACCGCCTGGACGTCCCATTTCCATGACAACCGGCTCGTCCCATTTGGCGGCGTGAAAATTCGGCAAGCGGCTCATGACAGAACCTCCTTCATGGTATCGGCAAGGCGTTGAATGTCGGCGGCAGTGTGCATTTCGGTCACGCAGTAAAGCGCGGACTGACCAACACCTAGCCCTTCGCCTGAAATGTCTTTGCCGCCGAAGATCCCTTTGGCGCGAAGAGCATCGTTGATCTCAGCCACGGTCTTGCCCGTGTCATCGAAGTTGACGACGAACTCTTTGAATTGCGTGTCCGGCCAGATGATCTGAACACCCGGCACCTCACCCAGAAGCTTGGCAGCATAGCGGGCTTGCGAAACAATCAGGCGGCCTACTTCGGCGAAACCTTCCGGCCCAAGCAGGCTCATATAGACCGCCCCAGCAATCGCCCAGAGATAGGTGGAGTTGCCGGTCCAATCATTGCCGTCTTCTCGCATGCCATAGGAATTCTGGTGTGGGCAGGCGAGGCCGAATGCGTGTTGACCAGGTTCCAGTGTTTCGGCGATCGAAACCAAGAAGCCGTTGTAGCTACGCACGTAAGCTTCTTCATCGCGTGAGGCGATGAAGCCGCCCGCGCCGCCGCCGCATTGCATGTGGACGCCCAGCGGTTGCACCGGGCCGGTGACAATGTCAGCGCCATAGTCGCTAGGTGCGGTCATAACGCCAAGGCTGATCGGATCGACGCCAACAATGGTTTCTGCGCCTGCTGCGCGCGCTAGTTTGGCGATCTCGGCCGCTCCGGTTTCGATGGTGCCGAGATAGGCCGGGTTCTCGAAATAGACCGCTGCCACATCGGCCCCGAGCTTGGCTTTCAGATCATTGAGATCAAGGCGTCCCGATGTCGGGTCAGCCGCCACCATGACAACCTCGATGGCGCTTTCCATCTCCTGCGGCTGGCAATAGGTGCGGATGACAGACAGGCGCTCAGGATCGCTGAGTTGCGGAACGAGGACCTTTTTGCGCCCGGTGATCTTGGCCGCCATACGGATCGCGTGGCCGGTCGCGCAGCCCCAGGAATAGACGGGCAACTGCACCACATCTAGGTTCAGTAGCGCGCCGAGCTGAGAGGAGAACTCGAACCAAGTCTGGTTGCGACCATGGTCGGACTGATAGCTACCCCACACATTCGTCGCGAATTCGGTGCGCCCGACGATCTCATCGACGATGGCTGGCACATGATGCTGCCAGACGCCTGCGCCCAAAAAGCTCAGATTGTCTTCGCAACTTTCGTTCTGCTTCAACCGCGTAACCAGGTCGCGTTTAAGCTCCATCTCGCTGGTGAGTGCTGGCGGCAGATCAAGCGGTGTTTTTCGGTAATGATCTTGCGGAATTTGCTCAAAAAGAGCCTCGACCGAGGGCGCGCCGATTTCAGCCAGCATCTCGTCGATGACACCGGGGGCGGAAAGCGCCATCCAAGGGTGGGATCGGGACTGTGTGGGCCTGGGCTCGCTCGACATACAATGCTCCTTGGATCACGGGAAATGGTTGGCAGCCTTGATGGGCGTGCAAATAGTGCACAAAAGTTCACATAACGCACAGATGAAATCAAGCCAACGAAGGCGCGATTTCAACCGGCAGAAAGCCGCATCATCGTTTCTCGACCAGGCGCTGTCCGCACGCGCAGAAAGCCTTCCAGTTCGGCGTCGAGGTTCGGTTCGCCGCTGTCCACCCAGAGGCGGGGTTGGGCAAGCTCCATGAGTTTGTCCTCTGCCGCCAGCACGATCAGACCATCACGACCGGTCTTTGCGAGCAGTTTGGGGCTGATTTGTTGATTGCCCCGACCAATGAGAAAGCCCTGCTTTCCTGTCACGCCAAGCACAATCTTCACGGGACGATCACCGGCAAGACGTTCCAACTCCGCCGCGCTCAGATCTTGCCCGACAACTTCGCCGCCCCGCATGGCATCAATTCCCAGGACCGTCGGCGTGTGACCCATTGCCTTCATCACGGCACCGGCGCTTGTTCCAGGGCCAATGACATAGAGCGTGTCTGGGTCCATCTGATTCGCCAGTTCTGCCGCAGCGCCTGCCAGAGCCGCGCCCCAGTTTTTGCGGAGCCCTCCCTTCGACGCCTGCATGCGACTGCGCACCAGAGGCACGCGGGCATGACCATAAAGCTCCGGCGCAATGTGACCCTGACGCAAGGCCGCTTCGTCGATGTCCATGACCTCCGCCTCCTCGTTCCAGGCAATACGCTCTGGGGCGGTCAAGATGTCGGCCAACAAGGCTCCGGCAGCTTCTGGCGAAACGGCGAAGACGCCCGAGTGCATTTTCACACCGCAAGGGATGCCCAGGATCGCTTGGCCCGAACGGGCGGCGGATGCGACATCCCGGGCCGTGCCGTCCCCGCCGGCAAAAACGATCAGGTCTCGGTCCGACATGCCCTCAACAACAAGTCGCGTATCACGCGCCGTTCGCGTGCTGGTTTCGGTGTCCAGCACATCAAGTGTCAGGTCGAGACCCTCTGTCCAATCCGCGCCAAGTGGCCCGGGAGCAACTTGAAGCTTCGCGCCTGGAACACGGTCAGCAAGGCGAGCAAGCGCCCGCCAAGTGCGCGGCCCGGCCTGTGGCTCGGCGCCCAGTTTCAACGCTTCGGCCACCGTGCCGGGGCCATCGGTGCCCTTCAATCCGACGCGCCCGCCCAAGCCGGCAATCGGGTTTACGATCAATCCAATCTGCATGTTTGCCCGTGCCCATCAACGCATCGCAGTTGCGCCAAAACGTGGCGACAGCGTTCAATATACGCACAGTTGTTCGAAAGGGGAGGGGTCGCCATCGATTGGAATCCGACCGTTTATCCTTTGAACGTACAGAATGCGCGCATAGCGGTTTGCACGTACGGATGCGCCATTGACAGCAAGGTGCGACAATGCGCCATAATCCGCACGAAAGTTCGTAATGCGCACAGAACGCTATGTGGGCTTTCACTTTTGTTGGCTGGTGAGACATCGGGCCAACCCATCGTGGAGGAAGATCAATGCTCAAACGCACATTCGTTGCGGCCCTATCCGGCCTTGCCATTTTGAGCGCGCCGTTGGCAGTCGCCGAAGCGCGCACCCTGGATGAAATCTTGTCGGAAGGCGTGCTGCGCGTCGGCATCAATCCAAATTTCCCGAACATGAGCACGCGCAATGACGCGGGCGATTGGGAAGGCTTTGACATCGACGTTGCCAATGCTTTGGCCGAAGGGCTTGGCGTTGAAGTCGAGTGGGTTCCAACCGAGACACCGCAGCGCGTGCCGTTCCTGGTTTCCGATCGCATCGATGTGTCGCTTGGCGCCCTGACACGCAATGCCGAACGGGCGATGCTGATCGATTATACGGTGCCGTTGCACACCGAAGTGCTGGCTGTGCTCGCCACGTCCGAGATCGACGGCAACAGCTGGCAGGAATTCAACCAGGAAGGCGTGACGCTCGCCAATATGCGCGGCAACTGGACTGTGGGTTGGATTGAAGAGAACATGCCCAATGTCGAGCTGGAGCTTGTCGACACCTTGGCCGACACGGTTCGTTTGGTAGCGCAGGGACGCGCTGATGCCATTGTCGAAAACATCGACTTCTTCATGGCCTTTACTGAAAACTATCCCGATGTCGATTGGCGCGTGGTCGAAAACCCGATCTTCGTGGCTTACTGCGCAATCGGCGTTGCACAGGGCAACGATAATCTGACCGAAGTGCTGAACATCCTGCTCTACGGTCTGCATTCCTCGGGCTTCGTCAACGAACGGTGGGAAGCGCACTACGGCTCGCCGATGCTGCGTGATATCACGCCCAATCCCTACTTCTAATCCGTCTTCCCGACGCTGCCCCCGGTCTTGCCATTCGTCTTGCTGATTTCAGCGTCAGCGGCAGGGCCGGGTGCAGTGCCGGGTAGAATATAGGGTCGCCGGTTCGCCATGAACTACACGTTCCAATACGGCGTCGTTTGGGGCCAGTTTGATGCGCTCATGGCGGGCGCTTGGCTGACCTTCCAACTCGGCGTTGTGGCTTTCGGTGGCGGCGCCGTCATCGGGTTGGTCGGAGCGGCAATTAACACCTTTGGCGCCAAGCCTTTGCGGCTTCTGGTCGATGGCTATGTCGTTTTCATCACCAACACGCCGGCGCTGATCCAAATCTACTTTCTCTATTTTGGGCTGCCAGAAGTGGGCATCCGCTGGTCAAACGAAGCTTGCGTGCTGATCGGCTTGATCCTCAATGCCGGGGCCTACCTGACGATGATCCTGCGAGCCGGGTTTTTGTCCGTACGACGAACCGAATTGGAAGCGGGCCAGACGCTCGGCTTCTCGCTGGTCCAGCAAATCCGCTACATCATCGTCCCACACATCGCCAAGTCGGTGTATCCAGCGCTCGCCAACTTTTTCATCGTTGTCCTGGTGATGGGCACCTCCATCGGCGCGCTGATCGGCGTCGACGAGCTGACCGGTCAGGCGATCAACCTATCGACCGTCAACTATCGCTGGCTGGAATATTTCTCGATCGTCGCCGTCATGTACGTCGTGCTGACGTTCATCGCGTCCATCGGGCTTGCATTGCTGGGTCGTTGGGCATTCCGCGTCAAGGCGAGGATTTTTTGAGGATGGATCGCCGCTGATGGAACGGATCATCGAACAGATCCCGCGCTTTTTTACGCTCGACAATATGGTGCTTCTCGCCCAATCGGCCGGTTTGACGCTGGCCATGACGGCCATGGGGTGTCTGATCGGATTTGGGCTGGCTTTTGTCCTGGTCTATCTGCGCCAGACCCCGGGACTGTGGGCGCTGCCCTTGCGCGCGATTTGCATCGCCTATGTGGAGATTTTCCGCCGCATTCCCTTTATCGTGGTGATCTATCTGGTGCTCTTCTTCATCCAGACGATCACGACCGATGCCTCCTTGTTCACCATCGCTGTCATCGCAATCTGCATCTACGCGGTAGCCTACACTGCCGACATCATTCGCGGCGGCATTGAATCGGTGGCGCAAACACAGGTCGAAGCGGCAACGGCAATGAATTTTGGGAGGCTGCGCACGCTCTTAACCGTCGTGCTTCCGCAGGCATGGCCGGTCATCATCCCACCAGCAATCGCCTTTGCCGTCTCGTTCATCAAAGACACTGCGCTCGTCAGCCAGATCGGGGTTTTTGAGCTCACTTTTCGCGGCAAGGAGCTGAACAATCAGGGCTTCTCGGCCCTGTTGGTGTTTGGAACCATCGCCTTTTGCTATTTCCTTATGTCCTTCCCGCTCAGCATGCTGGGCCAGTATCTGGAGAAACGCCTTGCCACACGTCGCGGTCAACGATCTGCGCGCCCGCTACGGCGCGATTGAGGTTCTCAAGGGCGTTTCCTTCTCCATGGAAAAGGGGGAGGTGATCGGCCTTGTCGGTCCATCTGGGTCAGGCAAATCGACGGTGCTGCGCACGCTTGTTGGGCTGACACCGGTCACGTCCGGCAGCGTCACGATCCACGACAAGACCATCAACTACAAAAGTGCGGCCTCCGTGCGCGAAGCACGCGATCAGATGGCTATAGTCTTCCAGCAGTACAATCTGTTTCAGAACATGAGCGTCCTGCAAAACGTGACGGTCGCACCGGCCAAGATCAAAAAGCGACCGATTGCCGAGGTGCGGCTGGAAGCAGAAAAACTGCTCGCCATGGTGGGTCTCGCTGACAAGCTCGCGGCCTTTCCCGATCAACTATCGGGCGGTCAACAACAGCGCGTTGCGATTGCACGTGCGTTGGCGTTGAAGCCCCAAATTCTCCTGCTCGACGAAGTAACCTCGGCACTCGATCCCGAGCTGGTCAACGAAGTGCTCGACACCATTCGCCGTCTCGCCGCCGAAGGCATCACGATGATCCTGGTTAGCCACGAGATGGCCTTCATTCGTGAGGTCGCTGATAAGGTGATCTTCATGGACGAGGGTGAGGTGGTCGAAGAAGGGCCGCCAGCGATCCTGTTCGATGCACCGAAGGCTGAGCGTGCTCGCGATTTCTTTGGAAAAATCTTGCGGCACTAGGGCTGCTGAACTGTGGATTGGTGCTGAAGCCGCCGACTGGCGTTACAGCGCCATCTTCCGCGTGAAAAACTCATCGCGGACATCCTGGATAACCTCCGAACGTACTGCGGAGTCAGCGCTACACAGCCACGCCATCACTGAGGCAGGCACCACCGGGTCCACCAGATCTCTTTGGGCGATTTTGGAGATCGGGTTAAGTCCCGCCTGGCGGATGGCGCCCTGCATGTCAGTGTCGGTTGGTGGAATGCCAATGAAGGTGTGGCGTACGCCGGTGCCCTCTAACTCCATCGCAAACATTTGGGTCAGCATCCGCATCGCGGCTTTCGATGCGCAATAGGCGGTCCAGCCTTCCATCGGCGTGGTGGCAGCCCCGGTGCCGGCGTTGACCACGGCGCCCTGCGAGGCTTTGAGGAGCGGCAGAGCGGCAACCGTCATGCGGTGAACGCCAAGCACATTGACCTCAAAAGCGGTGCGCAGTGTATCGGTCGGGAGGTCGGCTGCGTGGCCAATCGGGTCGATAACGCCGGCATTGTTGACCAACACGTCGAGTTTGTCGCCCACCGTCGCAATCGCGGCATCGACCTGCGCCTGGATAGTGACATCGAGGCTGATGGTTTCTGCCCCATCGAGCAATTTGGTATCGGCTACTTTTCCATAGACGCCCGCAATGACATGCGCGCCTTTGTCCACCAAAAGCCTCGCCAGCGTGGCACCAATGCCCCGGTCGGCGCCGGTCAGAAGAATGGTCCGGCCGGAAAGATCGGGGACCGTGATCGGCTTGAGATCGCTGAGATTGACCATAAGGGCTTGACCTCGTTTTCGTCTGGTTATTTAATTGGTCTGTCCAATTTGATGGATACAGTGCCATCTGCCCGGTGTCAAAGCGTTCAACGCTCAGCACTAAGAGGCCAAGCAAAAAGCGCTGATCCCGGGGGAGGCCTTAACGTATGCGCATTCGCGCCATTGAACCCTTGCCAATCGCCTATCCCGACCCGAATGATTTCGGCACGATCCGGCGCACCGTGCTTGTTAAAGTCACCACGGAGGAGGGCGCGTCTGGCTGGGGCGAGTGCATCGCTATGTGGCCGGAGGCGTGCAAGTCAGTGGCCACCATCATTACCGACGGGCTGGAACCCATCCTGAAAGGCGACGATGGGACTGATACCGCGGCGGCGTGGGAGAAGATGCGGCGCCATGTCTGGTGGTATGGTGAGGGCGGCATCGCCTCCATGGCCATTTCGGGCGTCGACATGGCGCTCTGGGACATTGCTGGCAAAGCAGCAGGCAAACCGCTCTACGAACTGGTCGGCGGTCTTAAGCATGAGCGCTTGGTCGCCAACGCCTCCAGCCATGTGAACAAAAAGGGTGAGGCGGCTTGCGTCGCCGAGGTCGTCGGCTTCTTCGAGGCGGGTTTCCGCTCCACCAAGCTTGGGTTTGCCAAGAAAGGCGAAAGCAACATTGGCGGCGATCCTGATACCGATGTGCGCTTCATCCGCGCGCTTCGCGAAGCCCTTGGCGATGAGGCGGAGATTCTCGTGGACATCGGAAACGGCGTGCGATGGGACGTCGATACCGCCATCTCGGTCTGCAATCGCATGGGCGAGTATCGCATCGGCTGGTACGAGGAACCGCTCTACCCAACCGATGATGCGGGCTACAAAAAACTTGCCGCCAACACCTCCGTGCGCATCGCCTCGGGCGAGCGCGAGTTCACAGAAGCCGGCTATCGTCGCCAGATGGAAATGGGCGCGGTGGATGTTTATGGCGTCGATCCTGCGCGGGTCGAGGGCATCACGGGTTTTCAACGCGTCGATGCGCTGTGCACAGCTTTCGGCAAGACGATCAACGCCCATGCCTGGTCAACGGCCATCACAACGGCGGCGAGCCTGCATCTGTCGCTCGCCTCACCGAATGCCGAAATCTTTGAATACAAACCGTTCCCCGTCGTGGTTCAGGACGACCTGGTCGCAGAGAAACTCTGGCACAAGGATGGCTGGGCCTACCCCATCACTGGGCCTGGCCTCGGGATTGAGGTTCAGGAAGACGTCGTTCAGCGTTTGGCGGCGGCAGCATGAGTGATCGGCCGACTCGCTTTGGCATGACCCCACCGACTGTGGAGGACATTCTCGCGCCCGGCTTTTCCACGCCATGGGATGCACCAATGGTGCCGCCCTTTCCGTTTAAGTTCCGCGACTGCCGGATCATGACGCTCTACTGGCGCACTGACCCGGACGCCATTGATTTCCTTCTCCCTCCGCCTTTGAAGCGCACCGGTGATATCGCCTGCGCGCACATCTATCAGATGAACGATCCCGACTGGATCGGCCCCTATGGCGAGATGAACGTCATGGTTGGCGCCGAACTGCCGGGGAAAGCAAACGGCGGTTACTCGCCCTATCTGGCACTGTCATCAGATAGTGGGGTGGTTCATGGCCGCGAGATCCATGGTCAGCCCAAAAAGCATGGGCACCCGCAGATCGAGGCACGTGGTGACCTTCTGGTCGGGACCGTGGAGCGCAACGGCATCGACGTTCTGACCGGCACGATGGCCTACAAGCAAAGCGCGGTAGATGCGTCGGCGATCAAGCCGCATTTCGACTTCGGCACAAACATCAACCTGAAGGCCATTGACCATATCGATGGCCGGCCCGCGATCCGCCAACTGACCTCGCGCGCGCTGACCGATGTGGTGATCCACGAAGCTTGGGCCGGCCCGTGCACGGTGGAGCTGCGCCCCAACGCGCAGCTTCCTCTGTTCCGTTTGCCTGTTTTGGAGCCGCTGGAGGGGTTCTACTGGCGCGCCGATTTCACTCTCGTTCAGGGCACCATTCTGCATGACTATTTGGAGACGACGTCATGAGTGCGCGCGTAGTCGTCACCGATACGATTTTTCCCAATCTGGCGCAGGAGGAAGCGGCTGCCCGCGCTGCCGAAGCAGACTTTGAGGGCTTCCAATGCAAAACCGCGGACGATGTCGCCGCCGCCGTCAAAGACGCTGATGTTGCAGTTGTCCAGTTCGCGCCGTTTACCGAAGCTGCGGCCAAGGCCGTCAAACCCGGCGCCACGGTCATTCGCTACGGCGTTGGCTACGACAACATCGATGTCAAAGCCGCCGATGCGGCTGGACTGAAAGTCGGGTATGTGCCCGACTATTGCACCGATGAAGTGGCCGATCACACCGCCGCGCTGGCACTATCCCTTTTGCGCAAACTTCCGACGCTGGATGCCAGCGTTCGCGTTGGCGAATGGGCAGCGGTCAAGCATGCCAAACCGCTCAAGCCTTTTGGCGAGACCGTGTTCGGTTTCTTCGGCATTGGCCAGATCGGTTCGGCGGTCCTTCAGCGCATTCGGGGATTTGGTTTTCGTGTCATCGCTTCTGACCCAGGCTTAACCGCACAAGAAGCGCACGCCTTGGGCATCACGCTCGTGGATGCAGACACGCTTCTTGCTACAGCTGACATCATCACCTGCCATGCACCGGCAACCGAAGGCACGATTGGATTTTTCAATGCAGCCAACCTTGCCAAGATGCAAAAACATGCCCTGCTGGTGAACACCGCGCGCGGCCAGTTGATCAATGAGAATGATCTGGCTGAAGCTCTTCGCAACGGCACCATTGCCGGTGCCGCGCTTGACGTCTTTGAGGCCGAACCGCTGCCGGATTCGTCGCCGCTGCGTGATGCGCCCGGCCTCATTCTGACGCCGCACGCGGCCTGGTACTCGGAAGTCGCGATCGACCGACTGCAAGGGCTGGTCGCCGAGGACATTACACTTGCCTTGAAAGGGGAGGGGCCGCGCAAACCGGTTCCAGGATGACAAAGCTATGCCCGCGCGAGCCGGGAACCCGCAATCAATGCTGGAATGAAGCTCGCACACCCAAGAACGGTGCGCCACAAGGCGGCCAACAGACCCGAAACGGGAGGAAATGATGAAACACCTTACCACGAGCTGCGCCGCTGCGGCGCTTCTGGCAGCTGGAATGTCGGTCGCGGCAATCCCGGCGTCTGCACAAATGATGCTGGACGGCGGCGAGTCCGTCGACATGGTTCTGCTGCCAAAATTCCTCGGCATCCTGGTCTTCGACCAGGCCCATGAAGGCGCGCAGGAGGCCCATGCCGAACTGGGAAATCCCGGTGAGCTACTCTTCGTCGGTCCAACCCCTGAAAACTCAGTTGCCGGTCAAATCGAAATCATGACGACGTCGGCCACGCAGGGCCAAGGCGCGGTGATGCTTTCCAACAATGCCGGTGACCAGATCGTACCTTCCGCGCAGGCTGCGCAAGAAGCTGGGACGCGCGTTGTGACCTGGGATAGCCCGATCCCGTCCGGTGACGGCGAAGATGTGTTCGTTGCCCAGGTCGATTTTGGCTCCATTGGCGTTGTTATGGCCGATATGGCACACTCCATTCTCGGTGGCTCAGGCCAGATGGCGGTACTCTCGGCGACACCAGATGCAGCCAACCAAAATGCCTGGATCGCGGCGATGGAGGAAGCGCTTCAGGACGACAAGTATGCCGACATTGAATTGGTCGATGTTGTCTATGGTGATGACCAAGCTGAAGTTAGCTACAACCGCGCGCTGGCCCTGGTCGATCAGTACCCCGACCTTGGCCTCATCATGTCGCCAACGACGGTTGGCATTCAGGCTTCAGCCAAGGCCATGCAGGATGAGGGCCTTTGCGATCAAGTGCGCGTCTCCGGCCTCGGACTACCATCGGAGATGGTGTCCTACACGATGAATGGCTGTGCGCCGGAATTCGCCCTGTGGGATTTCCGCGACCTCGGCTACCTCACCTATTACACTGCCTATGGTCTCGCCACAGGCCAGCTGTCCGGCGACATCGGCGAAAGCTTCACCGCCGGGCGCATGGGTGACTACACGATCGAAGAAGATCCAGGTCGCCCCGGCTCCAAGCGCATCCTGATGGGACCATTCACCGTCTACACGGCTGACAATGTCGAGGCTGCTGCGCAGTAACAGTAGCCTTTGTCTGCCGAACCTCCGGCGCGGTCCCTCCCGCCGCGCCGGAACCTTTTGGAACGCCGCTAGGGTCCGATGACCGAACCTGTTCTTTCCCTTGATCATGTGTCCAAGCGCTTTGGCTCCACCCTGGCCTTGAGCGATATGTCGCTCGCGCTTTTTCCAGGCGAGGTTCATGCCATTGTTGGCGAAAATGGTGCCGGCAAATCGACCATGATCAAGACCATGACCGGCATCCATCAACCGAGCGATGGGTCGGTGTCCGTTGATGGCGCCACCCGCACGATTTCAAGCTCCCAGACCGCGCGAGAACTTGGCATTGCGGCAATTTACCAGGAGCCGATGGTCTTTCCCGACTTAGATGTCGCCGAGAACATTTTTATCAGCCAGGTCGGCGGTGGTTGGCTACAGAATAAGGCCAAGCAGCGTAAGGACGCCAGGGCTTTGATCGAGCGCATTGGCATGGATCTGGACGTTGATCGTGCTGCCAGTGGGCTAACCTTGGCCGAACAGCAAGCGGTGGAAATTGCCCGCGCCTTATCACAGGACGTGCGCATCCTCATCATGGATGAACCGACCGCCTCGCTGTCCGCCCATGAGGCTGAGCAATTGCGCCGTATCGCGCGCCAGCTCGCCGCCGATGGCGTGGCTGTCGTCTACATTTCCCATCGGCTGGAAGAGATATTTGAGGTGGCCGACCGCGTCACCGTCATCCGCGATGGCGAGCACATCTCCACCCGCCTGATCGGCGAAACAGATACCGATACGATGATCGCCGAAATGGTGGGCCGCGAAGTGGGCAACTATTTTGCCAAGGGCGAGAACCATGCACGCGAGGAGGTTATTCTCGCCGTCAACGACCTGTCACTGGACGGCGTTTTTGAAGGCATACACTTCGATCTGAAGCGTGGTGAAGTCCTGGCAATGGCCGGCTTGATTGGCGCGCGCCGCACCGACGTTGCGCTCGCGCTCTTCGGTATCCAGCCAGCCACATCCGGTACGGTTGCCTACAAGGGTGAGACGCTCCACATCACCTCGCCGAAACAGGCGATGGATGCCGGGATCGCCTACGTTTCGGAGGACCGTCGCAAGCTGGGTCTTGCCATGCCGATGGCCATTCGCGCTAATATCTCATTGGCGACCCTCGGCGATTTTTTGTCCAAGATTGGCCTGATCAACCGAACCAAAGAGGCCGAAACAGCGCATCATTTTCGCGAGCGGCTTAACATCCGAACGCCCGACATCGAAACCGAAGTTGGCATGCTGTCCGGTGGCAACCAGCAAAAGGTGATGCTCGCCAAATGGCTCAACATGGGGCCAGATCTTCTCATCTTTGATGAGCCGACACGCGGCATTGACGTTGGCGCCAAGGCTGAAGTGCACGAGCTCATCCGCAACTTCGTCAAGGAGGGCGGAGCGGCGATCGTCATCTCGTCCGACTTGCCGGAAGTCCTTGCGATGGGCGACCGCGTTTTGGTGATGCGCGAGGGCGAGCAGATGGCCATCCTCGACCATGCCGAAGCCAACCAGGAACGGATCATGGCGCTCGCAACGGGGCAAAGCGAAACGGAGAAGGCCGCATGATGCGCGCGCTCTCCAACCTCAATCCACAGACACTGCGCATCATCGCACTCCTCGTCGTGCTGGCCCTGGTAATCTTGTTCTTTTCGACGCAAATCTCGAACTATCTGAACGGTCGGCTGTTCAACCGGATTTCGTCCTCCGTGGCCATCATGGCGCTGATCGCGACCGCGCAAACATTAGTGATCCTAACGCGCAACATCGACCTCTCGGTTGGCTCGGTCGTCGGCTTCACAGCGTTCGCAACAGGCAGCCTTATCGCAGCGGTCCCAGAGCTTCACCCGCTGCTTTTGGTCAGCTACGCCATGGTGATCGGCGCATGCTTCGGTGCCTTCAACGGCTTCTTCGTCGCGTATGCGCGCGTGCCGGCGATCATCGTTACGCTTGCGACCTTGGCGCTGTTTCGATCCCTGCTGGTGGAGTTCGCCGACGGCCGCAGCATTACGTCGTCCCAACTGCCGCAATGGTTGACCAGCTTCCCCAACACGCGGCTCTTTGAGATTGGCGATTTCCAGTTTCGCGCTTCTTTCGTCGTCGCCGTCGTCATCGTGATGGCAGTGCACATCGCGCTCCAGCGCCTGCGGGTCGCGCGAAAACTCTATGCCATCGGCTCCAATCCGGAGGCTGCTGAGATGGCCGGCATCAATCAAAAAGCGACCGTCTTCGTCGCTTTTGTCTGCGCGGGCGCTCTCGCAGGGCTGGCCGGGTTCATGTTCCTTGCCCGGTTCGGCAATATCACCGTGGTCGCGGGCCTAGGGTTTGAACTGAAGTCGGTTGCCGCTGCCGTTGTTGGTGGCGTCAACATTTTCGGCGGATCGGGAACTGTCTTCGGTGCGTTGATCGGCGCGGTGCTCGTGGATTTGATCGAGACCAGTCTGGTGCGCTGGCAGTTGGTGTCCGAGTTCTGGCGTGAGGCTGTGCTCGGCGCTCTGATACTGACCGCGGTTGCGCTTGATGCGGTTGTTATGCGCCGACTCGTGGCGCTGCGCGCCGCTAAACACCACGAAAAACGCGAGAAAGAGGTGGCGCATGGCTGAGCGTTCTGTCCTCGCCGCCATGTGGGCGCGCGTTCAAACTTGGGAAGGGTTTCTGGTCTGCGCGCTGATCTTCATCGTGCTGATGAACACCGCCCTATCGCCGCAGTTCATGACGCTGGGCAACCAGATCAATCTGTTCCAGCTCTCGATCGAGAAGATCATCGTCGCACTGGTGATGACCTTCGTCATCATCAATGCCGAGATCGATCTGTCTGTCGGATCGATGATGGGGCTGGCCGCCTGCGCGTTCGGTTTTCTGTTTCAAGCCGGCATTGACCCTGTGATCGCGATCGGACTGGTCTTGATCCTCGGGGCAGCGGGCGGTGCGCTCAACGGCTTCTTTATTACATCCATCGGTTTGCCGTCGCTTGTGGTCACCTTGGCCACCTTGATCGGGTTTCGCGGCCTTGCACGCGTCCTGGTCGAAGATCGTGGCATCACCGACTTTCCTGAATGGTTTGATGCGCTGGGTCAGCAAGGGCTGGTTGGTCCGATACCTTTTGCCCTGATCGCGTTCTTTGTCCTTTTTGCAATGCTTTACGTGCTGCTGCAGCGAACAGGATTTGGCCGGAAGACCTATGTCATCGGCACCAACCGAGACGTCGCGGCGTTCGCTGGAATCGATACCAACCAGCACAAGATGATCCTGTTCATCATGTCGGGTCTGGTTTCTGCCTTTGCTGGTTTGCTCTACGCGGCTCGCGTCGGTGCTGTGCGCGGCGATGTGGCGCTTGGCTTTGAGCTCGATATCATCACCATGGTGCTCCTGGGCGGCGTGAGTATATTTGGCGGATCGGGAACACTCTTGGGCACGCTGCTGGCGATTCTGATCGTGCTCAATCTGCGCAACGGCATGGCGCTTTTGAACATCACCGGGCACATCCAAACCGGCGTCATCGGCATCTTGCTTATTGCTTCGGTCTTGCTACCGCGGCTGAAGCTGCCTGCACTCACCAGTCGCCAAACAAAAGGGGAGGCGGGCCCGTGAACACGCCTGCTCAAAAACTGGAGTTCGATACGCCGTTGGAACGCATGCCCGTCGGCGAAATGGTCGCGCGGCGCATTCTGGACATGGTGAAGGCTGGAACGCTGAAGCCGGGGGATCAACTGCCCACCGAGCGGGACTTGGCGCAAAGCCTCAATGTTTCCCGCCCATCGGTGCGTGAAGCCATTCGAGGATTGGCCATTCTCGGTGTTGTGCGCACGGTCCAAGGTGGCGGCGCCTACATTTCCGATCTCGACGCAGAAGCGCTGCTCGGCCCGATCCAGTTTTTCTTGTCACTGCAAGACCTCAACGTCACCGAGCTCTATGATGCGCGCTCGCTGATCGAAAGCGATGTGGCGCGGCGTGCGGCAGTCAATATCGATGGACCCAGTCTCGCGCGTCTTGAAGCGATCCTGACGGCGCAGGCCGACTGCCTCGACAACCCCGATGCCTTTCGCGCCTCGGATTATGCCTTTCATGAACTTATCTGGATCGGTTCGGGCAACGCCTTTTTGAAACGGATCGGAGAAAGCCTGAACGTCATCGGATTGGAGTTCCGCAAACGTGCATCCGAAAGCCATGCCGTTCTGCGTCAAAGCTATGCTGATCACAAAGTGCTTTTCGCCGCGCTGAAAGCCCGTGACGCCGAGGCGGCTGCAAAAGCCGCCGAGAGCCACATGCAGAACGTCTATCGCGTGACAATCGAGCAGCCGGACATGAAAAAGGGGGAAAAGACATGACCGCGCGTATCGGATTGGTCGGCGCGGGTTGGTGGGCGACCTTCAATCACATCCCGACCGTACAAAAGTCTCCTGTCGCTGATCTTATCGCCATTTGCGATCTCGACGCCGACCGTATCGACCAGGTCGGTGAAACCTTCGACATTGCCTCCCGGTACACTGATTTGGCAGCGATGCTTCGCCAAGAGAACTTGGACGGGCTGATCGTCTCGACGCCACATGTGGCGCATCGCGAGCCGGCGGTCATGGGGCTCGAAGCCGGCTGTCATGTGCTGGTTGAAAAGCCGATGGCCACGACGGCCGATGATGGCTGGGCTATTGCGCAAGCCGCGCGTAGGGCAGGTAAAGAAGTCCTTGTCCCAACCGGCATGAACTTTGAGTGGTTTTCGATAAAGGCGTCGCAGTGGGTGCGCGATGGCCGCATTGGCGAGGTCCGTCATGCGGCTTGCCAGATGGGGTCGGCCCTGTCCGATCTGTTCGCTGGTGAGCCCATGCTCGAAACGACAGACCACATGTACCGCCCACCGGCCTCCACATGGGCCGATCCGCAGCGCGCCGGCGGCTATGGCTGGGGCCAGCTATCCCACGCGCTTGCCTGGCTCTTCTACGTTTCTGATCTCAAAGCAGCGAACGCTTATTGCATGGTCGGACGCTCACCAACCGGCGTCGATTTCTATGATGCAGCCTGCGCCCGAGCCACCAATGGCGCCACCATTGCGCTTTCGGGATCGTCCACCGTGCCCAAGCATGTCGGCATGTACATGGACATCAAGATCTTTGGCAGCGAGGGCATGATTGACTTCAACAACGCCGAAGCCCGCCTTGCCCTTTATCGCGACGACGAAGCCGATGAGGTCGTGGCGATGAGCGCAGAGGACGGTGAATATGACGGTGCTCTTCCGGTAGAGATTTTCGCCAAGCTTTGTGCAGGTGAGACGGTCGAAAATGCCTCTAACGGCGAAAACGGCGCGCGTGTCACCGAGCTGCTGCATGCGCTTTACCGCTCGGCTGAAACCGACAGCCTGATCACGATTGGGAGCTAATCCGATGCCGGCTAGTGACATGAAACTCAGCACCACCTGTTGGACGATGCCGGCCTGCGCGTTGGAAGAATGCGCTGCCATCGCAAAAGCGCTGGCCATCCCTGCATTGGATGTCGGTTACTTCTATGCGTCTGCGCTCGACAAACAGGCGATCCTCGCTGATCCAATCGCAGAGGCCGAAAAGGCCAAAGCGGTCGGTATCACGATGCCCAATCTTTACCACCTCTTCGGCGACACACTGGATGGCCGCAACCTTGCGCTTGCCGGAACGCTGAATCAGAATCTGAAAGACCTGGAACAGGCGCTGACCTTTGCCGACGCCGCCGGCGTTGCCAGCGTGTTTGTGCTGCCCGGTGTGGTGAATCCAGGCCAGTCCCGCATGGATGCGCTGACGGTATCGGCTGAGAGCTTGAAAGAGATGAAGGCGCTCGCCGACGACCACGCGGCAAACTTATGCTTTGAGCCCCACGTCCACTCATTTGCTGAAAGCCCCGAGATGGCGCTCCGGCTGGTCGAGGCGTCTGGGGTCGGCGTGTGCCTGGACTACGCGCATTTTACCTGCCTTGGCTTTACGCAGGATCAGATCGATCCATTGGCGGCTCATGCTGTTCATGTGCATCTGCGCCAAGCCGTTCCAGGCAAACTGCAGGAGAAGTTCGCGCATGGCACGCTGAACTTTCCAGCGATGTTTGCGACGCTTCGGGAGGCCGGTTACGGCGGTTATGTTTCGATCGAGCCGGTCCATCAGGATTACATGAACACGTGGTTCGACGATAATCTCACCGAGATGGTCGCCTTGCGCGATTGCTTCAACGCCTGGAATGAGGGGTAAGGACAATGGCCGGTTATGCGTGGGTGCTTGAGGTTCGCCCTGGTTATGAGGAAGAATACAAAAAGCGCCACGATGAGATTTGGCCGGACATGCTGGAAGCGCTGCGCAAAGCCGGCATCACCAACTACAACATCTTCCGCCACGGACTGACCTTATTCGGCTACTTTGAGACCGCCGATCTCGAGGCGACCAAAGCTGCACTCGCCGATGATCCAGTGAACGCCCGATGGGCAGAATGGATGGGGCCGATCATGAAGATCGAAATCGACGAGCAGACCCAGTTCCCATTCCTGTTGCCCAAACAATTCTATATGGCTTGAAGCCATCCCACATCGTCTGAACACCAATCCAACAAAGAGAGATTTCCATGAAACTGATGCGTATCGGTCAGCCCGGCCACGAGCGTCCTGCCGCTTTGGATGCCGAGGGCAAGGTTCGGGACCTTTCGGGTCATGTCGAAGACATTGCCGGTGAGGCGATAACGCCACATGGGATCGCCAGGCTGCAGGCCATCGATCTTGCATCGCTTCCAGAGGTAGAGGCTGATCGCATTGGGCCGTGTGTTGGCGGCGTTGGCAAGTTCCTCTGTATCGGTCTCAACTATGCCGATCATGCAGCTGAAAGCGGCATGGACGTGCCGCCTGAACCGGTCATGTTCATGAAAGCGACCAGTGCGATTTGCGGCCCCAATGACGATGTTCTGGTGCCACGTGGCAGCGACAAATGCGACTGGGAAGTCGAGCTTGGCGTCGTTATCGGCAAGGGCGGCGTCTACATCGATGAGGCCGATGCCATGGACCACGTGGCCGGCTATTGCGTCATCAACGATATCTCAGAGCGTACCTTTCAGATCGAACGCGCTGGCCAATGGGTAAAAGGCAAATCAGCCGATACGTTTGGACCCATCGGGCCGTGGCTGGTCACGCGCGATGAAGTTGCTGACCCTCAAAACCTTTCCATGTGGCTGGAGGTTGATGGCACGCGCTATCAGAACGGCTCCACCAAGACCATGGTCTACGGGGTGCAGCATCTGGTGCACTATGTCAGCCAGTTCATGTCACTGCAGTCCGGTGACGTCATTTCGACGGGCACACCTCCGGGCGTCGGTATGGGCCTGAAGCCGCAGAAATGGCTAAATGGCGGCGAGACGATGCGCCTCGGCATTGACGGTCTCGGCGAGCAGCATCAGAACGTGCGCCGCGCCTAACGTGCATGACGGTGGACACTAGAAACGCGTTGCTCAAACTCAATCCAGCAAAGCCGCGTCGGCCAAGCGTTGCGAGTCAAGAATGAGCACGGTCTGAGCGTCTTCAAGCGCAATGATCTTCGCTTTGCGCAAGCGGGTGAAGGACCGGCACACCGTTTCGATCGTGAGCCCGAGAAAATCGGCAATATCGGAGCGCTTCATGGGCAGCACGATACGGGTCGTCGGCCCGTCTCGAAGCCCGGTGCGCTCCGCCATGACCTGAAGAAAAGAGGCGACCTTCTCGAGTGCGGATTTGCGGGCCAGCATCATAAAATGGTCCTGCATGGCGCTGATTTCATTGAGCGCCGCCCGCAACAATCGCGCATGCAGTGCTGGGTCACCGCTCCCATCTTCGAGCATCTGCCGGCGGTAAGCGACCACTTCGCCGGAAACCAGAACGTCGCAATCGGTATGGTGGAAAGTTCCATCTGGAAACCCGACCAAATCGCCTGGCAGGGCGAAGGCGATCACCTGCCGTGAACCGTTTTCCAACACACGTGTCAGACGCAAAAGCCCGCTGACGACTTCATAGATGTGATGGGCGTCGTCGCCTTCGTGAAACAAATGCTGACCGACGAAGACGTGGCGACGGGCGTGCGGTTGGACTTGTGGGCGGGATGCAACAGCGATATCGCAGATGACGTCTTGGTCATCGCTGGGGTTTGCAAGCGTGACGTACATACCAGGTGCCTCCAAGTTATATGCACGTTCACTAATGCATCTGCTTTGTCGCAGCCCTTTCCATGCGATTGTATCAAAGTGTATCCGCACGTCGGCCTCCAGCCGACGTCGCCAAAGTTCTTTTGACCACGTAAAGTCT
Source organism: Hyphomicrobiales bacterium (assembly GCA_017642935.1). Classification (NCBI taxonomy): domain Bacteria; kingdom Pseudomonadati; phylum Pseudomonadota; class Alphaproteobacteria; order Hyphomicrobiales; species Hyphomicrobiales bacterium. The sequence goes on along the minus strand of JAEPOK010000001.1, from coordinate 1,731,263 downwards.
GCCAATGGCCGAAAAGCACATTCTTGTTGTCGAAGATGACCCAAAGGTGCGTACGCTCCTGCGGAATTGTTTCGAGGCCGATGGTTTTATCGTCAGTGAATGCGACGATGGCAGCTGCGTTGACGCCGCTTTGCTAGGAAGCCGGCCTGATTTAATTACACTCGACATCAATCTGGCCGGCGACAATGGGCTGGATATCGCCCGCGACATTCGCAGCAAGTATGATGTGCCGATCATCATGATCACCGGAAAAGACGACCTCATTGATCGCGTCGTTGGCTTGGAACTCGGCGCTGACGACTACATCACCAAACCCTTCCATGTCCGCGAGTTGTTGGCGCGCGTTCGCTCGGTTCTGCGCCGCTACGAGGGCAAGAGCCGGCCCCCGGAAGCTGCAGTAGAGAAACCTAGGTCTGGGGACGATAGGGTCGATTTGGATGGTTTGACGATCGACCTCAACCAGATCCTCTTACACGACCGAGATGGACAGTTGTGCGATCTCACGACGGCGGATTTCAAGCTGCTGAAGGCGTTCCTGGAAAATCCCAACCGCCAGCTCTCACGTGACCGGCTGATGGATTTGATCGATGGACCCGCCTGGGTGCCGCTCGACCGAACTATCGACAATCAGGTTGCGCGCCTGCGCCGAAAGATCGAGCGCGATCCCTCGAGCCCGCGCCTGATCAAGACCATTCGTGGGATCGGCTATATGCTCACGTCTGCGGCGCAACCGCTGAGCTAGCTGCCGGCCAAGGCCGCAAAGATCGCTTCAGCCAAATCGGCTTGGCGATAAGGCTTACGCAGCACTGGATAGTCCGCGCCGATTGTCTTCTCGCGCAATACGTTTTCTGAAAACCCTGAGGTGATCAGAACCGGCAGGTCCGGATAATCCTTGGCCACCATTCGCGCCAACTCGTAGCCCGAGAGGGGACCTGGCATCACCATGTCGGTGAAGACCAGCGCGAAATCTGATTGTGATTGGATGAGCTTCCAGGCCGTGTTGGCGTCAGGCGCGCTGATGCAGCGAAAACCAAGCGCGCCGAGCCTGGCCTCGGTCAAGCGGCGTATCTGCGCATTGTCTTCGACAATCAGGATCGTCCGCTCCGATCCTTGCACCTCGTGCTCGGCGCGAGGCGCATTGGCGTCCAACCCTCCTTCCTCTTGTGCCTCAGCGGCCGGGAAGTAGAGGCTGACTGTCGTGCCCTGACCCGGCTCACTGTAGAGCGCGACGTGACCGCCAGCTTGTTTGGTGAAGCCGTACACCATGGACAGGCCAAGGCCCGTACCTTCTCCGACTGCCTTGGTTGTATAGAACGGCTCGAGCGCCAGCGCTCGCTGCTCGTCCGACATGCCTTCGCCGGTATCGCTCACCGACAAGCGTACGTAACGGCCGGCGGCGACACCAATCTCTTGTGCCAGATAACCATCGTCAATTTCGACATTGCTGGTTTCAAGAAAGATGCGCCCGCCCTCTGGCATCGCATCTTGCGAGTTGAGTGCCAGATTAAATATCGCCGTCTGAAGCTGAGTTGGATCGGCCTGCACCGGCCAGAGGTCGTCACCCATTGCCAGATCAAGCTGACATTGGGCGCCAATCGTATGCCGCAAGAGCGACACGGCGCTCGATAGTCCAGCGTTCAAATCAATCAACTCCAACCGCAACGGGCGTTTGCGTGCGAACATCACCAGTCGTGAGGTCAGATCCGCGCCGAGCTCGGCCGCGGCTAGCGCGTCGGCGATGATCTGATCGGCGTTCTTGGGCATATGCTCCAAGTCGAGCAATTCCAGATTGCCGATGACCACCGTCAGGAGGTTGTTGAAGTCGTGGGCAATACCGCCGGTCATCCGCCCAATTGCGTCCATCCTTTGAGATCGAGCCGCTGCTTCCTCGGCCGCCTTACGGCGCGTCAAATCGTGCATCATGGCGACAAACACGGTCTCTCCATCGACCTGCGCTTGGCCGAGTGCAATGTGGACGGGAAACAGAGAGCCGTCGTGCCGAAGAGCCTCAACCTCGCGGCCCTTGCCGATGACGTGAGCGGTTCCGCTTTCTAGATAGCGTTCGATGTAACCGTGATGCGGCTCGCGCATATCTTCAGGCATGAGCATGCTGATATGCATGCCAACCATCTGCTCGCTCGGGTGTCCAAACAAGGCGCCTGCAGCGGCGTTGACCCGCAGCATGGTGCCGTCGGCATCTGTGATGATGATGCCATCGACAGCCGCATTCAAAAGGGCGTTGAGCACCTGGTGATCGTCTGAAGGCGTCATACTATCCCTCCAACCAGACCGGCCGTCCGCTGGTCATTACCCGCCTGAACGATCGAGACCTAGCCATAAGAGCCTCGACGGGCGCAAGATTGATCAGCTGCAGTGTGCGCCAGGCCCTTAATGCCTTCTAGATTGTCCACCAAGCTCTCGCGCGGAGGTTGAGCCAGGTCAACCGGGGAATGTCGTAGCGATGTATTCCTGAGTGAGCATCAAATGAAAGCAAGCGCCCTTGTCTACGACCATTCAACGACCACCTTTCCTCGATCATCTTCCAGAAGATCTGCAAACTCATATCATGCGCCATGCCCGTCAGCAGCGCGTGAAGGCCGGCACGGAAATTTTCAGCCCTGGGAAGCCGGCACAGAACCTTTACCTGCTGATTTCGGGCACCTTGCGGGTGCAAAAACTCGCCGAAAGCGGCCGCGAGATGGTACTCTATCGCGTGCATGCGGGTGAGAGCTGCATTTTGACAACGGCCTGTCTGCTCGCCCATGAGGATTACGCCGCTACTGGTATTGCAGAGACCGATCTAGAGGTGATGGCCATTCCACAGGCCGTTTTCGATGAGCTGGTGGCGACCTCTGAAGCCTTTCGCGGGCTCATCTTCAAGGCCTATTCGCGCCGCATCACCGACCTCCTGACCGTGATCGAGGAGGTTGCCTTTCGCCGTGTCGATTTGAGGCTTGCTGCCAAACTGATTGATCTGGCCGGCGACGGCGATGATGTGCGCGCCACACACCAGGATCTGGCTATTGAACTTGGGACAGCACGCGAGGTTGTTTCCCGGCAGCTGCAAGACTTTCAACGCCGCGGCTGGTTGGCTCTTTCTCGCGGCATCCTCACGATCACCAACCGGGATGCCTTGGCCCGCTTTGCCCAGTCGGCCAACTCCATATCGGTGTGACACCATCGGTGTGACTTGGTCACAGACGGCTCGCCCTGAGCAACGCTAAAGCGGGTCCATCGAACTCAAGAGAAGGACCGCCGTTATGACCGTCAATATGGGAACCGCCGACCGAGCCATCCGCTTCATCGCAGGCCTTTTGCTCTTGGCCGCGCCCGTCATCGCCTCCTATCTTGGAGCGGCACTGGGCACGACCCTAACTATTGGCGCCGTTGTCATCGGCCTGGTGCTGGTTGGAACCGCCTTCATGCGCTTCTGTCCTGCTTACCGCATTCTTGGCGTCTCAACAGGACCGAAATAAAGTCATGGAAACTGAATTCACGCCCCTTGCTTCACTCGTCGGCGGACTGCTGATCGGCCTTGCCTCAGTGCTCCTGATGGCCCTTCGTGGGCGCATCTTTGGTGCCACGGGCATCCTAGCTGGTGTTCTCTATCCTGCTGACAGGTCCGATTGGACATGGCGTGCCTTGCTTCTGCTTGGCATGGTCACCGGCCCGTTGGTCTACATGCTCATGTTTGGCCAGATGCCTGCGATCGAGGTGCCCGTCGGACTAGGCGCATTACTGGTCGGTGGTTTCATAGTCGGCCTTGGCGTGACCTATGGCTCCGGGTGCACCTCTGGCCACGGCGTTTGCGGTATGGCCCGGCTCTCCCCGCGGTCGATCGTTGCGACGCTGACCTTCATGCTGACCACCGGACTGACCGTTTATGCCGTCCGTCATCTGTTCCCGGGGGTGATCTGATGCGTCACGTTCTTACCTATCTGATTGGCGTGCTTTTCGGACTCGGCATCTCGCTGTCGGGCATGGCGAACCCCGCCAAGGTCATCAACTTTTTTGATGTCGCTGGCACTTGGGATCCAAGCTTGGCCTTTGTCATGGGCGGTGCTGTCATCGTCGTCTTCATCGGCTACCGCATCGTTTTGGGCCGAGAGCGTCCGGTTTTTGAACCGGCCTTCGATGTTCCCACGCGGCGTGACTTGGACGCCCGTTTGATCGGCGGATCAGCCGTGTTCGGCATTGGCTGGGGCATTGCCGGCTTCTGCCCGGGCGGCGCGCTGCCCGCCCTCGGCACGCTCGATACGCGGGTCTTTCTGTTCGTCGCGGCGCTGCTTGCCGGCATCTTCGCCGCCCGTTTTCTCATGCGCCTGACAGCCGGTCGCGCAACCAGACAACCTGCCTAACGGCACACCCTCGTTTTTTCCTCCATTGAAGGAGATCAATATGACCAGTTCAACCATTCGTCCGGACGTCACGGCCTTTTTTGACGAGGCCACAAACACGATCAGCTACGTCGTCAAAGACCCGTCCTCTAACAGTGCAGCGATCGTCGATTCCGTCATGGATATCGACTATGCGGCCGGTCGGATAACGTTCGATCATGCTGACGCCATCATCGACCATGTGAAGAAACATGATCTAACCGTCGAGTGGCTCTTGGAAACCCACGTCCACGCTGACCACTTGTCCGCCGCTCCCTATCTGCAGGAGAAGCTCGGCGGCAAGATCGGCATCGGGAAGAATATCACTGTCGTCCAGGACACCTTCGGCAAAGTGTTTAACGAAGGCACCGAATTCGCCCGAGACGGCAGCCAGTTCGACAGGCTGTTTGAGGACGACGACACGTTCAAGATCGGCGCAATGAACGTAAAGGTTCTGCACACGCCTGGGCACACGCCTGCCTGTTTGACATACGTGGTTGGTGATGCCGCCTTCGTCGGTGACACGCTGTTCATGCCGGATGGTGGCTCAGCGCGCGCCGATTTTCCCGGCGGCGATGCTGGCATTCTCTACGATTCCATCCAGAAGGTCCTCGCCCTTCCCGAGGATACCCGTCTGTTCATGTGCCATGATTATGGGCCGAACGGTCGCGAAATCCGGTGGGAAACCACGGTCGCGCAGGAAAAAACCGAAAACATCCATGTTGGCCAGGGGCAGTCACGCGAAGAGTTCGTTGCGATGCGCAACGCACGCGACGCGACGCTCGCGATGCCCAAGCTCATCATCCCTTCCTTGCAGGTGAATATGCGCGCCGGTCAGCTTCCGCCAGCTGACAAGGATGGCAAGAAGTTTCTCAAAGTGCCGGTCAACACGCTCTAAGAGGCCCCTCAATGGAAATCCGTCGTTTGAATGAGAGCTTTGGCGTGAGCGATCAAATCACGCCAGCCGATCTGCCAAAGATTACCGAACTTGGCTTCAAGGCTGTGATCTGCAACCGCCCGGACGGAGAGGGCGCAGACCAACCTGCGTTCGAAACGATTGCCGAAAGCGCGCAACGCGTCGGTCTCGACGCCGCCTATGTTCCGGTCGCCCCGACCGGCGCGACGGTTACCGATCGCCTCGAGTTTGCACGACAGCTGCAGGCACTTCCCAAACCGGTGCTCGCCTACTGCCGCAGCGGCAATCGATCGACCAATCTTTGGCAGAGTCTCGATCCGGCTGAACGCCAGGCCGGATAACCCGATGTCTCCCCCCACATCTCACGGCCGCCTGCCGCATGTGTTTCCGATCCTGGCCTGGGGCCGGGCCTATAACCGTGAAGCCTTGATCGGCGACGGCATCGCCGCCGTGGTTGTGACAATCATGTTGATCCCGCAATCCCTGGCCTATGCCTTGCTGGCGGGGGTGCCAGCCGAGATCGGGCTCTATGCTTCGATGCTGCCGTTGGTCGCCTACGCGCTGTTCGGATCAAGCCGCACCCTGTCGGTTGGGCCGGTCGCCATAGTCTCTCTGATGACCGCAGCCGCGCTCGCCCAGTTGAACCTGCAGAGCACCACCGAAATCGTTGCGGCCGCGGCGGTTCTTGCGCTTCTTTCCGGCGTGATCCTCCTCGCTATGGGGGCGTTGCGTCTTGGTTTTGTCGCTAATTTTCTGAGCCACCCGGTGATTTCTGGGTTCATCACGGCTTCGGGCATCCTTATTGCGGCCAGCCAATTGAAACATCTTCTCGGCGTGCCGATTTCCGGACACACTTTGCCGGAAATCCTCACGGCGCTCGTAGCCGCCATTGATCAGATCAACCTGCCAACCATCCTTATCGGAGCGCTTGCGACGGCCTTTCTTGTTTGGGTACGCGGTGGGCTGGCGCGCGTGTTGTCAGGACTTGGAGTTCCGAAGGGCCTTGTTGGGCCGCTGGTGAAAGCCGGTCCCGTGTTCGCTGTGATTGCGACCACCTGGGCGGCCTGGCAGTTCGATCTCGCCAGTTTGGGCGTCAGCCTGGTCGGCGACGTGCCATCCGGACTGCCGCAATTGTCTGTTCCCACGTTCAACGCCGATCTGTGGTTGGCTCTTCTGGGGTCGGCGGCGTTGATTTCTCTCATTGGGTTCGTTGAATCGGTTTCGGTGGCGCAGACGCTGGCGGCCAAGCGCCGTCAGCGCATTGATCCCGACCAGGAGCTCATCGGTTTGGGCGCGTCGAACGTCGCCTCGGCGGTCTCCGGCGGCATTCCGGTGACGGGAGGATTCTCCCGGTCGGTCGTTAATTTCGATGCTGGCGCGCAAACCCCGGCAGCGGGCGCGCTTACTGCCATCGGGATTGGCCTAGCGGCCCTATTCCTGACTCCGTACCTGTTCTTCCTGCCCAAGGCGACGCTGGCTGCGACCATCATCGTTGCGGTCCTGACGCTAGTGGACCTCACCATTCTGCAACGAAGCTGGCGCTATTCGCGGGCCGATTTCGCCGCTGTGGCGATCACCATGGCACTCACGCTGGTTGTTGGTGTCGAAGCCGGTGTTGCCAGCGGCGTCATCCTTTCGCTTCTTCTGCACCTGCTGAAGACGTCGCGCCCGCACATTGCCGAGGTCGGACTGGTGCCGGGTGGCGAACATTTTCGCAACATTCTGCGCCACGAGGTCGAAACCGACCCGCAGGTTCTCAGCCTTCGCATCGATGAAAGCCTCTACTTCGCCAATGCGCGGATGATGGAAGACCACATCTACGCCCGCGTCGCCGATGATCCCGACGTGCGCCATCTGATCCTGATGTTTTCAGCGGTCAACGAGGTCGACCTTAGTGCGTTGGAAAGCCTTGAGACCATCAACGATCGTCTGCGCGACATGGAGATCACGCTGCACCTGTCGGAAGTGAAAGGTCCGGTCATGGACCGGCTTCGCCGTAGCGCGTTCCTTGATCATCTGACCGGGCGCATCTTCCTTTCGCAATACGAGGCTTTTCAAACGTTACGCCAAGTCCAGCCGCCTGCGGAACGTACGGCCGCGTAAGTCAGATCACAGGGCGTCAGCGCAGGCTAATGCGCCATCAGAACGGGCAGTTCCGTTTGCTCAATCATGCTGCGCGTTGTCCCTCCAAACACGAACTGGCGCATCCGCGAATGATCGTAAGCGCCCATGACAATAAGCTCGGCCTTCGTCTCGCGTGAATGGTTCATCAAACCGTCAGCGATTTCCTTGCCACCGCTTGGGATTTGCTGAACCGAGACCGTGCAGCCGTGATGGCTTAACCAGTGCGCCACGTCGGAGCCAGGATTCTCGCCGTCACGGAATGTGGTCATGACTGGGTCGAAGACCGCGACAATCACTTCCTCGGCCGCGCGCAGCATGGGCATGGAGGCGCGAATGGCGCGCGAAGCCGGTAGTCCTGAGTTCCAGCCAATGAGTACTCGTTTGGGCAGCAGCGGTTCGGGCATATGTAGCGTGTTGAGAACCACAGCAACGGGCGCACGAAACAGCGCCGCGCCCATGGCGTCATCGAACAGCTCGCGGTCGACCCGCAGATCGCCAAGGACAATCACCAGATCGCAAGTGAGGGCACGCCGTGCCAGCGCATCGGGGAAGGCTGCCGGTTCGGCTGAAAGCGCACTGACATCGCACGCTGCGCCACGCTCCGACAGAAAGCTTTTCAGCTCTTGCGCCGAAGCGTCGAGCTCAGCCTTCGCCTTCTCCAAGTCGCGTTGCCAATCGCCATAATTCGCCACCGTGGCGAAATCGCCCATCCCCGTGGCGTAGATCGGGAGCATGGGCAGGCGACCGAGCACGACGACGGAAAGGTGCAGGCCGCGCTGGGCGGCAACGCTGCAAAGGCGCTCAAAGCGATCGCGCTCCACTTTGCCGTTGGTCAGGATCAAAACGCTGGACTTGTTCATCGCGACATCTCCTTTGCAGCCGGAACGGATGATGGCCCAGCACCAGGATTTCCCATTGATCTTACGCAACAGGGCAGCGGCGAGGAAATCAACTGTGGCAGATTGCTGGTCAGCGCAGCTCCAACAGGCCACCATCAACTGGGATGATCTGCCCGGTCATCCAGCGGCCACCCGGGCTGGAAAGGAAGGCCACTAGCGCCGCGATCTCTTCCGGTTCACCCCAGCGCCCAATGGGATAGCGCTGGATCACCTGGTCCAGCAGTTCCGCCAGATGCGCATCATCGCGCGCCCTGGCGCGAAACTGCGACTCCGATAAGGGTGTTCGCACCGCGCCCGGTGCAACGGCGTTCACGCGCACGCCCTGATCGGCAAAATCGGCCGCCAATTGCCGTGTGAGGGCAGCAACGGCGCCCTTGGCGGCTGAGTAACCGGCAACGCCCTTCATGCCGGAGAGTGCGACCGTCGATGTGGTAAAAACCAGTGCGCCGTCGTCGCTGGCGACAAGATGGGGCAGCGTTGCGCGAGCGGTGAGAAACGCTGCCGTCGCATTGAGGCGCAAAGATCGCTCCCAATCATCCAGCGACAGAGACAGGATGCCGCCTTCGATCATAGACCCGGCGTTCGCCGCGACCGCGTCGATCCTGCCGGTGGCTTGAATGGTGGCCTGGACCATGCCTGACACCGAGCTCTCATCGGCAACGTCGGCATGCAGGGCATGGGCTTTCCCACCGCTCGACTGGATGTCTGATGCGACAGCCTCTACGCCTTCAGCGTTGATGTCCGCGCAGATGACGGTGGCGCCATCCTCGGCGAAACGCTGCGCGATAGCTTTGCCGATGCCTGATGCAGCCCCGGTGATCAAGGCCGTCCACGGGCCGTCGCGCAAATGGGAGCCTGGCATAGATCAGACGGGATCAGGCGCGAAAATCTGCGGATACATGTGCCTCATCGCCTCTTCGTCGAACTCCTGCTTGAAGGCGTGCTGAGTTGGCAAGGCTTTCGCTCGCTGTCCGGCTGGTCGCGCGTCCACTTCCTTCATCAAGCGATCAAGATTGGGATACTTTTCCATGATGTTGTCATCGGCCAGCATATAGGTCAGCCGGTCGCCCCAACCCCAGACCGCCATGTCAAGGATCGTGTAGGTTTCGCCCATCATGTAGCGGCCTTTGATAAGGCGATCATCGATGATCTGCCAGTGCCGCCGCGCCTCGAAATCATAGCGCTTGATGGCGTAGGGAATTTGCTCTGGCGCAAACTTGCGGAAGTGTACAGCTTGGCCGGAGTAGGGCCCAACGCCCGAGGCGATGAACATCAACCACGACAGCAGAGCGCCGCGTGCACCTGGCTCGTCCGGTGGCAGAAACTGTCCTGTCTTTTCCGCCAGATAGAGCAGGATCGCATTGCTGTCGAACACCGGTACATCGCCGTCAATGATGGCGGGAACCTTCGCATTCGGATTGATCTGTTTGTAGGTGTTGCTGTGCTGCTGACCTCGTTTGGAATCGATGGGGATCGGTTCATATTCCAGACCACTTTCTTCCAGGAAAAGCGCCACTTTCATTGGGTTCGGCGCGGAATTGTAGAAGAACTTGATCATGGCGTCCTTGGTCGTGCGATATTGTAACACTTGTGCGCATGTTGAACATGCGTAAGCTTGGCTGGCAAGCGCCCCTCGTTCAACACCAATCGCATTGGACTCATTTTTTATGGACCCACGCATGAACGGCGACCAGCCCTGGGCGACCGACGAAGAAACTTGGCGTAGCCTTGTTAATCGCGTGCGCGCCGGCCGCGAGCTTGCGCCAAAAACGTGGCCGGGTGGGGCGCAATGCGCGATGGCACTGTCTTTTGATTGCGACCATGAAACGTTTGAGCTTGGGATGGGCAAGGCCGCTGTCGGACGCCTTGCTTGGGGAGAGTTCGGCCGCCGCCGCGGCGTGCCGCGCATCCTGAAGGTTCTGGACAAGCACGACGTCAAGGCGAGTTTCTTTGTCCCGGCCGTTTCGGCGTTGATTGAGCCGAGCGCCCTCGGTCCGATCGTTGAGGCCGGGCACGAAATAGGCGTTCATGGCTGGATTCACGAAAACACGTCCAAGCTGGATCAAGAGACCGAACGCGAGCTTTTGCTGCGATCTCGCGATACGCTGGAAAAGCTGACTGGAACGACGCCGGTCGGACACCGCGCCGCCAATTGGGATTTGAGTGCTCACACCATCGAGTTGGTCGCCGAAGAAGGCTTTGCCTACGACAGCAGCATGATGGCCGATGACAACTGCTATGAGCTGCTGGCCGAGGGTCGCGAGACCGGCTTAGTCGAGATTCCCGTCGATTGGGTACGCGATGATGCGGTCTACCTCCTCTTCAATCGCGAGCCTGCGACACGACCCTGGACGGCGCCGACCGATGTACTCGACATCTTCAAGCGTGAATTCGACATGGCCTTTGAAGAAGGCGGCGTCTGCCAGCTTGTCTTCCACCCATTCGTCATTGGCTATCGTTCGCGCATCTGGCTGTTAGATGCCTTGATCGATCACGCGAAAGCCCGAGGCTCGGTTTGGTTTCCCACCCACGCTGAACTGGCTGAATGGGTACGTACCCAAGGGTAAGCCAGGAGCGTAAAATCTGCTGTTGTGCGCATCACGAACAAAAATTTGTCTTGCGCACTTTTTGAAAGTGCTCCATCCTTAGTAATTGTACGCAGGCTAACCTCTGCGACTGTTCGGGGATGGGAGGCTGGCCTTTGCGGGTGTTTGTGACGGCTATGGATCGGGTAAACGCGGTTGCCACTGTGGTGGTGGCAGCGCTGCTTGCGATCGTTGCGATCGCCGTCATGGGCCAGGTCACGGTCCGTTTCATTCTCACCGCCTTCGGCATCAATATCTCCGCCCCTTGGACTGAAGAGATTGCCCGTTACACGCTGATCTGGATGGTGTTTCTGGGAGCCGCGATTGGGGTGCGGCATGCCCGCATGATCGCGCTGGAGTTCGGCGTGCGCAAACTGCCCAAGGGTGTTGGTGTGCCACTCCGTTATGCCGTGATGATTATGAGTATGGCCTTTTTCGGTCTGCTCTTCTGGGTTGGCATGGACTTCCTGGAGCTCGGCCGCTCGGAGCGCAGCCCCGTGCTTGGTATCACCAGGGACTATGTCTATTGGGCGATGCCCGTCGGCATGGTGCTGATGATCCTCAACTCGCTGGCCCTGATCGCCGAAACCATCCTTGAGGGTCGCGATATCCGTTTCGCCTCCGACTTCGCGCCGGAGGACTAAAGCTTGGTTTTACTCGTTGTTGTTTTGTTGGCGCTTTTTGTTGCCAGCGTACCCATCGCGATGTCGCTCGGCATGGCTGCGATCCCAACGCTTGTCGATCGTGGCATCCCGTTTATCGCCATTCCGCAAGTCATTTTCGAAGCGCTGGACAGCTTCGCGCTCATGGCTTTGCCGCTCTACATATTGGCTGGGCGGCTCATGCAGCATGGCGGTATCGCCGGTCGCTTGGTGGATTTCGCCAAAGCCCTGGTGAGCTGGGTGCGAGGCGGGCTGGCGGCGGCCGTCGTCATGACGTCCATGCTGTTTGCCACAATATCTGGCTCGTCGGCCGCTACGGCTGCCGCCATCGGGTCCATGCTCATCCCGGAGATGGAGAAGCAAAAATATCCGCGCCCCTTCAGTGCGGCGGTTACGGCCTCGTCCGGCGAACTGGGTGTCATCATCCCACCCTCGGTAGCCATGGTGATCTACGGCGTCATCACCGGCGTCTCGATCACCGATCTCTTCATCGCTGGCTTCCTGCCGGGCTTGATGATTGCCGTCTCGCTGATGACAACCGCCATCCTGATCGCCTGGATCATGGGTTATGGCGAGCGCCAACCCTTTCGCCTTGGCCCTTGGGCGCGCGACGTCGGCCAGGCACTTTGGCGCGCCTCGCTCTCGCTCTTCATGCCGGTGATCATTCTTGGCGGGATTTTTGGGGGAATTTTCACCGCCACCGAAGCCGCCGTTGTCGCTGTCTTCTATGCCCTGTTCTTGAGCCTTGTCGTCTATCGCGAGATCGGCGTTCGCGATCTGCCGCGCATCTTCGCAAGCGCCGCCATCACGTCATCGGTGGTGATGATCATTGTCGCGTTTGCTGCGATGTTTGCCTTTGCGCTGCACCTCTTACGCGCGCCGCAGCAGCTCGGCATGCTACTCACCACGATTACCGAAAACCCCATCCTCTTCTTGCTGCTGGTCAACCTCTTCCTGCTCATCGTTGGCATGTTCATGGAGACGTTCGCGGCCATTGTGATCCTTGGACCGATACTGTCGCCCATTGCAGCCAGTTACGGTATCGACCCGGTCCATTTTGGCCTGATCATGATCGTCAATCTGGCCGTCGGCATGGTGACGCCGCCGGTCGGGGTCAATCTATTCATCGCCTGCGGCATAGCGCGCATCAGTATGGAGCAACTGATGCGTCCGCTGGCGATTTTCCTAGGTGTGCTCATCATCAATCTGTTGATCATCACCTATGTGCCGGGCATTTCGCTCGCGCTGCTCCGCTAAAACCAACAATTGGGAGTATCGATCGCATGACCATCAAAACGACCCTCATTGGGGCCGCTGTGGCATTCGCCTGCACCACGGGTGTTACACAGGCGCAAACCTACACCATGACACTTGCCCATGTGCTCAGCGACTCAAGCCCTTACCAAGTGATCTTGGAAGAGTTCAAAAGCCTGATCGAAGAGCGTTCCGGCGGTGACATTGCCGTGGAAATTCAGTGCTGCGGCCAGGCAGGTAACGAAACACGCGCCATTCAATCCATGCGCACAGGCATCCTGACGGGCGGCTTTGTTGGCGGCTCGACTCTGGAAAACGTTGTGCCTGCCTATCGCGTGCTGTCGCTGCCCTACCTTTTCGAAGACAAGGCGCAGGCCTACGAGATCCTGCAAAGTGAGATGGGCCGCGAGATGCTCGATCTGCTTGGCGAATTCGATATGTATGGCCTCGGCTTTGGCTCTATCTATGAGCGCTCGGTGGCTGCCAAAGAACCGGCGCGCGTCGAAACGATCGAAGACATGCAGGGCCTGAAAATCCGCGTTCTGCCGACGCCAGGTTTCGTGGAAGCCTACAACGCGATGGGCACGCAACCGACTCCAATGTCCTATGGCGAACTCTTCATGGCGATTCAGAACAATGTCGTCGATGCGCTGGAGATTTCGCCCGACGCCATCGTGGCCGATGGTTTCTATGAGACGGTCAACAGCTACACGATGACCCGCGCGCACCAGTCGACGACCGTCTTCGTGCTGTCGGAAAGCTGGTGGGCAGGCCTACCCTCCGACGTCCAGGAGATGATCCAAACAGCGGCTGACGATGCGATCGCCGTCGGTATTGAAGCCCATGATCGCCTGGCCGACGAAGGTCTGGAAACAGCCCGCGCAGCTGGCGTTGAGATCATCGAGCCGGACCTCGGCCCGTTCATGGAAGCGGCACGCCAGAGCTGGGATGTGATCCTCACCGATCAGCCTGAAGCGACCGAGTTCAAGGACCGCTTCGAAGCCTTCATGGCGCAGTAAGCAGACCGTCATTCACGAAATGGCCGTCCGGCGGGTAATACTGCCGGGCGGCCGCAACGCAAACACCTAGCCTTGGCCGTTGAGCCGATCGTGCACTTGCTTCCGCAGCGCCTCGATCTGCGCTGGATTACGCCCAAACCCGTTGGGCACCGCCATGGCCGGACCAACATCCAGCCGGACTTTTGCGAACGGCAGTGGTATTTTGAAGTGATCCCATCGGCTGGTGATCGCCCAGACTGGGCGGCTGGTAACGCGAATGGGCATCAGAGCCGCTGCCATCCGTGCCGCCATATGCAGAGCGCCAAGCTTCACCGCATGCCGTGGACCCAACGGTCCGTCGATCGCGATGCCGACCAACACTGGCCGGTTTGCGTCGCGCGTTTTTTCTAAAAGCACGTGACGCATATCGTGATATCCCTGGCGTCCCGGCGGCAGCAGGTAGGGGTCATAGCCAAACCGTCGGCAGATGCCTGCTATCACCTTTCCTCGAAACGACCTGCTGGTGAAGACCGTGACGGGCCTGCCAGCGGCAAGTGCAAACAGCGCCAGATAACTGCTGTGCCAGAAGACGGCAATAACCGGTTTGCCCGCAGCCAATTGCTCATCGATTTTGGCAAGTGCGTCGGCATCGGACCGCCAACTCAGCGCCAAAAGCCAGACGAAGAACGCGCAAATCCGCCCGAGCAGGGCAGCCAACCGATCCCAGCCCACCGAGCAGGGCTGGGTGTCTTCGGTGACATCATTGGCGGTTTTGACGGTCATGGCAGAGTTACGTCGGATGGCGCTTTCGGCGGCGGCACCAGCACGGCGTCAGAAACCGCCTGTGCAATGTTGGCAACAATATCCAGCTCGCTCTCCAGCCGCCGTCTTGCAAACTCCCAGGCACTTGCCTCTGGTGCCTCGCCTCTGGGCTCGCCTGCGAGCACGCTTTCATAAAGTGCCAAAACACGATCCAAACAGCGCGTTGTTGAAAAGTTATCTGCCGTTTGGCGCGCTGCCTGCCGCAGAGTTTCTCGCCTTTCCGATGGCAGATCGGCAAGCCAACTCAGCGCCTGCGCCAAGGCGCCCGCATCGGCGCTATGCGGTAGCAACCGACCGTTGATCCCGTCTTCGACCACCTCCCGCGCGCCTGGCGCGTCCAAGGCGATCACTGGCACGCCAGCCGCCATCGCTTCGGTGAGCACGAGGCCTTGTGTCTCAGAGATGGAAGAGAACGCAAACACGTCCTGCGCCGCATAGGCGTCCCACAACGGCTCACCGGTCAACACGCCGGTGAACCTTGCCCGGTCAGTCAATCCGGCGTCCGCAAAAGCTTGTTCCATGATTGATCGATAGCTTCCGTCGCCGGTGATCAACACCGCCGCTTTCGGCTCGCGCGCCAAAACATCGGCTATCGCTTGGACGAGAATGTCGAGGTTCTTTTCCGGCGCCAACCGGCCGACATGGCCAATAACAAACTGGTCGGGCGCTAGGTTCCAGCGCCCACGGGCTCGGTCACGCCTGCCGGAAGCAAAGGCATCGACATCGATACCGGTCGGAATCACCGTCATCGGCGCTTGCACACCATGGCGTTTGAGATGCTGAACGATGCTTTGGCTTGGCGCGATCACATGGTCGCAAAGATCGCAGTAGCCATGGGCGAGACTGAGCACGAGCCGTTGGAGCCAGGCGGAATCTTGCGCGATGTAATGGCCATATAGCTCATAGCGCGTGTGGTAGGTGAAGATGATCGGCACCTGGTAGACCGACGCAACGCGCAGCGCTGTATCGCCCAAAAGAAACGGGTGGTGGGTGTGAACGAGATCAGGCGCAAAATCGTCGATCACCTCGCTGAGTGGCCAGGTGAGCGGCAGGGGCATCGAAAAATCGCTGCCGCCAAAGCGCTGCAGCGCAACGATCCGCTCAACGCCCTCTTCCACGGCGGGTGTTCCGGGAAACTCCGGCGCCACAACCAGCACGCTGTGTCCACGCTCCCGCAGGCCAGCCACCAGACCGCTGACGCTACGCGCAACGCCGCCGACATGCGGCACATAGGTGTTGGTGAGCATCAAGATGTTCAAGCGCTGATCCTGCCCGATGGTGCCCTGTGACGACGCCCAACCAAGGTTTGGAGCGATCACACGGTTTTCAACACCGATTGTATGGCATCGATCGGTTGCTGGACATGATCGCCGACAATCTCGCGCAAGAGCGACTTCCTCGCCAGCGCGCTTAGTGAGTCGCGCACATGGCCAAGCGTTTTGGCATCCGCGACAAGGACCAAGGCCCGGTCGGGTTTCTTTGCGATCAGATCATTGAGATGTTCTGCCAAAGCCTTGGAAAACGCTGCCTTGTCGAGCGCTTTCCAATCGGTCTGTTCGACCGCTGTGCGCCGGCCACCAGCGACCGGGTAGCGGCCAGGTCGTTCCGTTCCGATCGCTCGGGTCGATTGCAGCGCAATCTCATCGGTCCAGACAACCTGCAAATCCCAGGCAACCGGTTTGCCGCGATTTTCCAGGACCAGATGGCGTTGCCCATTGGCAAGGGCAACAAGCGATGCATGGGGTAGTTTCAAGACGGCCTCAGCGAAGGAACCAAAGGGAGGCTCAACTCTTCGCATGCGGCGGGCGGGAGCCGTTGACAATCGTCAACCGCGAGCCTTCCGTCAGAACTAATGCAGAAGCCCGGCCTTAGTGATTGTCGCGCGGTAGGTTTCGACCAATCCGCTGGTAGGCAGTTGCCAATTCCAGGCATCCGCCTTGCGCCAGCTGGCCGACATTGGCGCGGTAGATCTCTTGCCAAGGCGTCTGGTGCTCCAGTTCCGGCTCGGTCCAAGCATCGCGCCTGGCCTGCCATTCCTCTTCTGGGACCACAGCATTTAGTGTGCCGTTTTCCACGTCGAGGCGAACCTTGTCGCCGGTTTTCAGCAGGGCGAGGCCACCGCCGACCACAGCTTCCGGCGACGCATTGAGGATGGAGGGGCTTTCCGACGTGCCTGATTGGCGCCCATCGCCGACAGTCGGCAGATGATTGATGCCCTGTTGGACGAAGGCGTCCGGCGGCTGCATGTTCACCACTTCGGCTGAGCCCGGATAGCCAACGCAACCTACATTGCGAATGAAAAGGATCGTCTCTTCATCAATGCCCAGGCTCTCATCATTGATGCGGTCGTGGTAATCTTCGGGGCCTTCAAAGACCACAGCCTTCGCCTCGAATACGCCGTCCTTCAGGAAGCGCGCGCGAAAATCCTGCGAGATCACCGAGGTCTTCATCAGGGCGCTGTCGAACAGATTCCCGGAAAGAACGATGAACCCGGCTTTTTCCCGCAGCGGGTTGTCGAAAGGCCGAATGACCTCCCGGTCTTCGCTGCGCGCGCCGTTGAGCGCTTCGGAGACAGGTTTGCCTGACGCGGTTATGACATCGCCATGCAGGTGACCAGCGGCCAAGAGCTCGCCCATGACTGCCGGCACACCGCCAGCGCGATAAAACCCTTCGCCGAGGAATTCGCCCGCCGGTTGCATGTTCACCAGCAGCGGCAAATCGAAGCCGACCGTTTGCCAGTCGGTGACGTCCAGCTCGACGCCTGCGTGGCGGGCGATGGCTTGAAGGTGTGGCGGAGCATTGGTCGAACCGCCGATCGCCGTGTTGACCCGGATGGCGTTCTCAAATGCCTGACGCGTCAAAATATCGGAGGGCTTAAGGTCCTCATGGGCCATCGCGACGGCGCGTTTGCCCGTCTCGAACGCCATCGCCATGCGCTCACGGAACGGAGCAGGGATCGCCGACGAGCCCGGCAGCGTCATGCCCAGGGCTTCGGCCATCGCGTTCATTGTTGAGGCCGTGCCCATCGTGTTGCAGTGGCCGAGCGAGGGCGCCGAGGCGCATGCTCGATTCATGAACTCATCATAGTCGATCTTGCCTTCGGCCAGCAGGCGGCGGGATTCCCAAATGATCGTGCCTGAGCCGGCGCGTTTGCCCTTCCACCAGCCGTCGAGCATGGGCCCGCCATTGAGCGCGATCGCCGGAATATCGACGGTTGCAGCACCCATCAACTGTGCAGGCGTGGTCTTGTCGCAGCCTGTTGTCAGAACAACAGCGTCAATCGGGTAACCGTGCAGCACTTCGACCAGGCTCAGATAGGCAAGGTTGCGGTCGAGCGCCGCGGTTGGCCGTTTGCCGGTTTCTTGGATCGGGTGAACCGGAAACTCCATCGGAATGCCGCCCGCATCGCGGATGCCAGCCTTGATCCGGTCCATCAGAAACAGATGGATTTTGTTGCACGGCGCGAGGTCGGAGCCAGTGTTGGCGATGCCGATCACCGGGCGACCCGATTGCAGCTCTTCCCGCGTGAAGGTCTGGTTTTGGTAGCGTTCCAGATAGAGCGCCGTCATGCCGGGATTGTTGGGATTGTCGAACCATTCCTGGCTACGGAACCGTTTGTTCGCGCGCGTGTTGGCCATGAAATCTCGTCTCCCGATCAAACTGTTTGTTTGCCTCAGGCTATAGACCCTTCAGATCGTGGCACAAAGGGCATTGTGCGAATGAAGCGACACCGCCGCGCGAAACTCCATTGCCCGGCAAGGCCTTGCAGCCAGCTTTCCCCCTTCAGGCATGTCACGTTGACGTTCTCATCAAAAATGTCTACAGGAATAAAAAACCTGTCGTACAGGTTGGGAGGAAATGGTTTGAATAACTCGGGCAGCCAGTCGGAAAAGAACAGCGCAGGCCGCGTCAGCGAAACGATCGGCGCGATCACGCGTCACATTCGCACGCACGAACTGATGCCCGGCGACCGTCTGCCGTCTGAATCGGCGCTCTCGAAGGATTTGAAGGTATCGCGCACCGTCGTGCGTGAAGCGTTCCGCTCACTGGCGGCGATGCGGATCATCGAACTCAATGTCGGCAAGCGGGCTACCGTCGCGAACATCGACCATGGTGCGATGTCGTTGATCATCGAGCATGGCGTGCATACCGAGCAGATCAATGTGCAACAGATTTATGATGTCCGCCGCACGATTGAGACGCGTATCGTCACCTTGGCAGCAATCCGTAGGTCTGACGATGAAGCCACCACGATCCTGAAGCTGGCTGAAGCCATGGCCGCGGCCGTCGGTACTCCCGAGCGGTTGATGGAGCATGATCTGGCGTTTCATCTTGCGCTCGCCCGAGCCAGCCGCAATCCGGTTTTCGAACTGATTGTCGGCGCCTTTCAGGGCATCACCCGCCAGACATGGCCGATTGGCTGGAAGAGCAGAACCAGCGAGCAAGCACGTCAAACGATGATCGACACCCATCTGCGTATCGCCAAGGCGGTCGCGGCAGGGGATCCCCAGCAGGCGGTGGAAGCGATGAGCAAACACTTCGATGAAAGTGTGCACGCTCTCCTCCAAGCCGGCCTCTCATAGGGGCGCCGGCGTGAAGATCACCAAACTTGAAACTATCCGTGTTGCAGAGCGCCCCAACCTTCTCTGGGTGCAGGTGCATACCGATGAAGGTTTGGTTGGATTGGGTGAGACGTTCTTCGGCGCTGCAACGGTGGAAACCTACGTCCATGAGTACATTGCCCCGCGTGTGATCAGCCGCAATCCGTTGCAGATCGATCTCCTAGCGACCGACTTGGTTGGCTATCTCGGCTTCCGCTCCTCGGGCGCTGAGGTGCGAGGCAACTCTGCGTTTGACATCGCGCTTTGGGACATTTTCGGCAAGGCAACCGGTCAGCCGGTCGCCCAGCTTCTTGGCGGGTTTAGCCGCGAGTGCATCCGCACCTACAACACCTGCGCCGGTACAGAATACATCAAGAAGGCCACCGGTCAGACCACCGCCAACTACGCCATGAATGGCGGTGGCACCCAGTATGATGATCTCAACGCCTTTCTCAACAATGCCGATGAGTTAGCGCTGTCGCTGAAGGAAGAAGGCATCACGGCCTTGAAGATCTGGCCGTTCGACATCGCCGCTGAAAAGACCCGCGGGCAGTACATTTCTGCCACTGATCTGGATGCCGCTCTGAAGCCTTTTGAGAAGATCCGCGACGCCGTCGGCAACAGCATGGATATCATGGTGGAGTTCCACTCCATGTGGCAGCTCCTGCCGGCCATGCAGATTGCCCGCGCACTCGAGCCATTCGAGACATTTTGGCATGAAGATCCGATCAAGATGGATTCGCTCTCCAGCTTGAAGCGCTATGCGCTGGCCTCCAAAGCTCCCATCTCTGCATCTGAAACATTGGGCTCACGCTGGGGCTTCCGCGATCTGCTGGAGACCGATGCCGCAGGCGTCGTGATGCTCGATGTTTCGTGGTGCGGCGGACTGTCGGAAGCGCGCAAGATCGCCTCCATGGCCGAAGCCTGGCACCTGCCGATCGCGCCGCACGATTGCACAGGGCCGGTCGTGCTCGCCGCCTCAACGCACCTGTCGCTCAACGCGCCCAATGCGCTCGTTCAGGAGAGCGTGCGGGCCTTCTACCACACTTGGTATCGCGACCTCGTTACCGCTCTGCCAGAGGTCACAAACGGCATGATCACCGTTCCCCCAGGCCCAGGTCTCGGGCTCGAACTCAACCCGGAACTTAGCCGGGCTTTCACAGTGTCGCGCAAAACGTCCGACGCTTCCACGGTCTAAGAACAGGCCCAATCTGCTCTAGGGAGGAGCAAAACCATGAAACTCAGATATCTTGCCGCCGCCGCCCTGCTGGCATCCGTTTCGACCCCGGCATTGGCGCTCGACATTGTCTTCACCCACCACTCTTCCGCGTCCAACACGTTTTGGCAGGCTGTTCAGAAAGGCTTTGATGATGCCTGTGATCGCGTCGATGCCGACTGCCAGATGATCTTCACGCAGACCGAAGGCTCGGTGCAAGAACAGCTTGCCAACATGGAAGCGGCCCTTGCGCGCGAGCCCGACGCGATCCTGACCTCCATCGTTGACAACACCGCCCTCGACGAGATCGTCCAGCGCGCCCGCGACGCAGGTGTGATTGTCATCGGCGTGAACGTAGATGATTTGGAAGGTGCAGCTGGCAATGCCCGTCAGGCATTTGTTGGACAGGGGTTTCTACCCGCTGGCTATTCGCTTGGCGAAGCCCAATCGGCCAATTTCCCTGACGAGGGGCCGATCAATGTGCTGGTTGGTATTTCTGCACCTGGCCAAAACTGGTCGGAGCAGCGCGGCGCTGGCGTTATGAACTTCATGGAAGACTTCGCTGCAGCCAATCCCGATCGCGAGGTCAATGTTGAGCGGATCGATTCCGGCACCGACCTTGCGACCGTGTCAGACCGCGTCGGTGCTTATCTCGGCGCCAACCCGGAAACCACAGCCTATTTCGACACAGGCTTCTGGCATGCCGGTGTGGCTCGCGTGTTGGCGGATCGCGGCATCGAGCCCGGCGAAGTGCTGCTGGGCGGCTTTGACTTGGTCCCAGAAGCCGTCGAGCAGATGCAGGCCGGCTACATTCAGGTCCAGGTTGACCAGCAGCCCTACATGCAAGGTTTTATGCCGGTGATGCAGGTCTATCTGTCCAAAACAATTGGCCTGGCTCCAGCGGATATCGACACGGGCCAGGGTATCGTGACACCGGACGATGCAGCCGCGATCATGGAGTTATCGGCGCAAGGTCTGCGTTAAAGCTGATCTGCACTAGGCTCTAAACCCCGGTCTTCCCCCTCAACAACAGTCGGCGCCTTAATGCGCCGACGCCTTCTGCTCCTCTGTTCTAAGGACGCCGCGTTCCATGAAACGCCTCCTCAAACTGTCCCTGCAAAAACCCGAACTGGCAGCGCTTTTGCTGCTGGTGATTTTGATCGGCGTCTTCCAGTTCACGTCCAACGGCTTCTTCCTAAGTTACGCCAACATGCGAGGGCTTTTGGGGTTCTTGCCGGAAATGGCGTTGGTTGCCGTTGGCGTCACACTGCTGATGATCTGCGGCGAGTTCGACCTTTCCGTTGGGTCGGTCTTTGCCTTGATGCCAATGACGATGGCCGTTTTGATGGTGGCTGGATGGGGGTTTGTGCCTGCCGCCGCATTCGGTCTTTTGGTGTGCGCGGCCATCGGCTTCATCAATGGCTTTTTGACCATCAAGTTTGGCATACCCTCCTTTATTACCACGCTGGGCATGCTCTTCATGGCGCGCTCGATGACGGTGGTGATATCCGGCGGTTTTCCCCCACGACTGCAAATGGACCGCATCCCGGAGCAATTGTTCATCGCCTTTGTCGGTCCTGGCGATCTGCTGCGCGCCTCTTTTCTTTGGTTTGTCGGTATCGCGCTTTTCATGGCGTTTCTGCTGGGCAAAACCAACTTCGGCAACTGGGTGCGCGCCACAGGTGGGTTTCTTCCCGCCGCACAAGCCATGGGCATACCCACTGCGCGAGTGAAGATCGCGTGCTTCATGATCTGCTCGATGCTGGCGGGCTTTGCCGGCATGATCCAGGTGCTGCGTCTGGGCTCGCCGCTGCCATCAATCGGTGAAGGTTTGGAGCTTCAGGCCGTCGCTGCCGCGGTGATCGGCGGGACGTCGCTCTTTGGCGGTGTCGGGTCCATTTTGGGTGGCGTGATTGGCGCAACGCTGATCCGCGTCATCGACAATGGCATGGTTCTCAGCCAGGTCGATAGCAACTGGTTCAAATTCGCTGTAGGCGCGCTCACAATTCTTGCCGTCGTGGCCAATGCCTGGCTGCGCAAGCGAGGCCGCGCCATGAAAGTGGAGACGTGAGCATGAGCCGCCAGCCCATCATTTCGGTCCACAACCTCCACAAATGGTACTCCGGTGTGCATGCGCTGAAAGGCGTCTCCCTGGACTTCCAACCCAACGAAGCCGTTGGTCTCGTCGGTGACAATGGCGCGGGAAAGTCCACGCTCATCAACATTTTGTCCGGTCTTCATACGGCCGATGAGGGCGATGTTTACGTGGAGGGCGAGAAGGTCTCGATCGCTAACCCTCGCGATGCGATGGATCTGGGGATCGAGACGATCTACCAGTACAATTCCATGGTTCCTATCATGTCGATTGCCCGCAACATGTTCATCGGTCGTGAGCCTTTGAAGATGTCTCTTGGTGGCATCGGCATTCTCGATGAAGCAAAAATGCGCGAGCAAAGCGTTGAGGCCATCGCAGATGTCGATCTGCATCTTCGATCGCCTGATGCTCTAGTCGGCGAGCTTTCTGGCGGTCAGCGCCAGGGCGTTGCCATCGCCCGCGCCATGCATTTCCGGTCGAAAGTGATGATCCTGGACGAGCCGACCAACCACCTTTCGGTCAAAGAGACGACGAAGGTGATCGGCTTTGTGAAATCACTCAAAGAGCAAAACGTCACCGGCATCTTCATCAGCCACAACATGCACCATGTGTTCGCCTGCTGCGATCGGATTGTGGCGATGGCGCTGGGCCAAGTCGTGCTCGACAAACCGGTCAATGAAACGAGCATCGATGAAGTACACGATCTGTTGTGAGGAGAAGGCGGTATGACCGATCTATCGGGCAAGAAAGCATTGATCACGGGAGGTCTTGGCACTCTTGGCGCGGCCATGGCAGCATCCTTCAAGGCGGCCGGGGCCGACGTCACCATCCTTGATCGGCCCGATGGATCGCCCTTGGAAGGCTATGGCTATCTCGGTGTTGATCTGAACAATTTGGCGGGGGCTGAAGATGCGGTGAAGCAGGCCACGCCCTTTGATATCCTCATCAACAATGCCGCGCTCATCATCAACAAGCCACATGATGCTTTCTCGCTCATGGAATACGAGGATCAGATTCGGGTGAATTCGTCGGCTGCGTTTGCTCTGTCGCGGGTCTGTGCTCCGGCGATGAAGGAGAAGGGCTGGGGCAAGATCATCAATCTCACCTCGATCACGCTGAACGGCCAGTGGGATGGCTATGTGCCCTATGTCGCCTCCAAAGGCGCGATGCTTGGGCTGACAAAAGGGCTGGCGCGTGAACTCGGACCTTTTGGGATCAATGTGAACGCTATTGCACCCGGCGCCGTGAAATCAGCCGCTGAAAATCGCGTGTTTGCCGACCGGCTGCAGGAGTACAACGACTGGGTGCTCGATCGGCAGTGCCTCAAATCCCGCATCGAGGCGAGCGACGTAGCTGACCTAGCGCTCTTCCTCTGCTCAGATTCCGCACGCATGATCTCCGGTCAGAATGTGGCCATTGATGGCGGGTGGTAGATGCTGGAACTGAAAGCGGGTGACGCAAGACTCAGCCTGCACCCAGAAATGGGTGGTGGGATTGCTGGGCTTTGGGTCGATGGCAAGCCGGTTTTGCGGGCTTGGTCGGGCAAGGCAGAGGATGGTCCCTTCGCTCTTGCCTCCAACACTCTGGTTCCGTTTTCCAACCGGATTGATGGTGGTTTCACCTATAAAGGCACCTTTCACCCGATGGCGCAGAACATGGATATTGATCCATTGGCCATCCATGGAGATGGCTTCCAGAAGGAATGGTCGGTTGTTTCGTCCAGCGAAAGCGACGCGGAATTACACCTGCCTGATGGCGCTTTCGGACCTTATGCCTACGAGGCGACGCAGACCTTTTCGCTGAGCGAGACTCGCTTCATCAATACGCTGACCATGATCAACAGGGCCGACATCGCGCTTCCCTTTGGCGGTGGATTTCATCCCTGGTTCCCACGCACTGCGGAAACACGCCTGCAGGCCAATGCGCCTGACCATTGGCCGGAAGGTGAGGGCAGTTTGCCGGCCTTAGACAGGTCGCAACAACCGCCTGAGGACTTCGATTTTTCGACCTCCAAGCCGTTGCCCAACCGGTGGATCAACGCCGGTTTTTCGCGTTGGGATGGTAGGGCGCGTATCACGCAAGGCGATGACGCAGTCTCGGTGACGCTCGCCAGCAAAACGCTCACAACGGCCATCATCTATTCTCCAGAACCGGGGTGTGGGTTCTTTTGCTTTGAGCCGGTGTCACATCCCGTCAACGCCCACAATCTTCTTGGAATGCCTGGCCTCCGAGTTCTGCAGCCGGGTGAAAGCCTGGCGTTGGACATGTCTTTGGACTGGGGAGCCACCTAATGGATTTTGTGCCCGTCCATGACGGTCGATACGCCGTCGCCGAAGGTCCGGTTTGGGATGCCCCAATGGGTAAGCTTTTCTGGGTCGACATTATCGGCAAGACCATCCACGCCTTTGATCCGACAAGTGGCGCGCAGCAGGTGTGGTCGTCGCAAGACTTTCCGACTGCACTTGCGATTTCCAAGGATGGAAACCGAGCGCTGGTCGCTTTGGCTTCCGGCATGAGGTGGTTCGATTTCGACACCGGCTCATTCACGTCTTTTGCCGATCCTGATCCCATGCCGGGCAATCGCCTCAACGAAGGCAAGTGCGACCCGCAGGGCAGGTTCTGGACGGGATCGATGCAAACGAACCTCAA
This sequence comes from Hyphomicrobiales bacterium, assembly GCA_017642935.1. Classification (NCBI taxonomy): domain Bacteria; kingdom Pseudomonadati; phylum Pseudomonadota; class Alphaproteobacteria; order Hyphomicrobiales; species Hyphomicrobiales bacterium. Next base: position 1,706,066 of record JAEPOK010000001.1, on the reverse strand, counting down.
CGAAGATGGATCAGGACGCGATATGGATCGCAATTCCGGCGCGCTGTTTCGTGTCGACCCGGACGGATCCACCCGCCGTCACACCGAGCATGAGTTTGGTATTTCCAACACACTGGCCTGGTCGCCCGATGGCAAGACCTGCTACTTCGGGGACAGCACCCGCAATGTGATCTTCGCCTATAACTGGAACGCTGACGAGGGCACGATAAGCAACCAGCGTGTTCTCCTTGAAGGCTATGATCGCGGAGCCCCCGACGGATCTGCGATGGATGAGGATGGCTGCCTCTGGAATGCGCGGTTTGGCGGTTCCTGCCTCATCCGCATCACGCCAAATGGCAACTTGGACAAGGTGATCGAGCTGCCGGTGACCAACCCTACAAGTTGCACATTCGGTGGTCCTGACCGTAAGACGCTATTCGCGACATCGGCGCAGTTCACCTTGAGCGAGGCACAGCTAGCCGCGAACGCAACCGAAGGCGCCGTGTTGATGGCATCAATGCCTGTGGCGGGTGTGCCGGACCATCGATTTGGAGCCTGAAATGAAAAATGCCCTGCTACTTGGCCGCGTTTGGCGCGCGGACTCTGGGCGCTCGGTGGGTCCGTCTGTGGTGACCGTGCGTGGCGACGATGTGGTGGACATCACGTCATCAAGGGCGCCGACGGTTCGTGACATCTGCGAATTGGACGACCCCGCGAGCTATGTTGCCAGTGCAGATGGCGAGGTGCTTGGCACTTTAAACGAGATCATGGCTGCGGCAGTTGGTGATGACGCTGGTACCCATCTTCTGGCGCCTTGCGATTTACAAGCGGTCAAAGCCTGTGGCGTTACCTTTGCCGGATCGATGGTTGAACGCGTGATCGAGGAACGCGCTGCCGGTGACCCCTCAGCCGCGCAGGCGATCCGCGAGCGGATTGGGGCTCTGATCGGCGAAAGCCTGAAGAACATCACGCCGGGCTCAGATGAGGCCATGGCCGTCAAGCAGGCGCTGATCGCCGAAGGTCTTTGGAGCCAATATCTGGAGGTCGGCATTGGCCCGGACGCTGAAGTCTTCTCCAAGGCCCAAGTGCTTTCATCGGTTGGCCATGGAGCCAAAGTTGGTCTCCACCCGTCTTCGAAATGGAACAACCCTGAGCCAGAAGTGGTTCTGACGGTCTCGTCCAAAGGAGCGATCCTAGGCGCGACGCTGGGCAATGATGTCAATCTGCGCGACATTGAAGGCCGATCGGCCTTGCTGCTCTCAAAAGCCAAGGACAACAACGCGTCCTGCGCCATCGGCCCCTTCATTCGCTTGTTCGATGACGGTTTCACGCTGGATGATGTGCGCAACCAGACGCTGACCTTGCACGTGGAAGGCGAGGACGGCTTTGTGATGCACGGGCATTCCGACATGTCGCAGATCAGCCGCGACCCAGCCGACCTAGTGGTGCAGACGCTGGGCGCGCACCATCAATATCCAGATGGGATTATGCTGTTTTTGGGCACGCTGTTTGCGCCCACGCAAGACCGCGATCCCGACGGTGCGCCCGGTGATGGGTTCACCCACAAGCTAGGCGATGTGGTGACTATCTCTTCCCCCGATCTCGGCGCGCTCACCAACTCAGTCGATCTCTCGACCAACTGCCCGCCCTGGACGTTTGGCACGCGGGCATTGATGACCAATCTTGCGCAACGGGACCTTCTTTAGTCCGATCACGCTGGTCAGTCCGTCTCGGCTTGCGCCAGATAGACGGTTTGGGTGAACGGGTTGCCCGTCAATGGGTTGTCGAAGGTCACTGGTTCTGCCCATGCCTTTGGGAAGGCGGCGCTTAGGCGTTCGAGAAAACGCGGATCGGTAGGCTTGTCCGACCACAGCCCAAAAACACCACCGGGCTTCAAGTGGCCCTTGAGCGCCTGCAAACCGTCTACGTGATAGAAACCCTCGCTGCGGCCATCCAGAAGGTGGTCGGGATCATGGTCGATATCAACCAGCACGGCATCGAAGCGACGTCCGGGTTGGTCGGGATCGAACCCTTCGCCCGACGCCATAGCGAAGAAATCGCCATCCATCAGTCGGCAGTTTGGAGCATCAGCCAAGCGAGTCCCCATCGGCAGAACGCCGGACTCGTGCCATTCGATCACTGGCTTGAAGAGTTCCACCACAACAAGCTCCGCCACGGCATTGTGGCCAAGGACGGCATCAGCGGTGTAGCCGAGCCCAAGCCCGCCGACCACCACATCGAGCGACGTACCTTGGCACGCCGCAACACCCAGTTGCCCAAGCGCCACTTCCGAAGCGGTGAAATGGCTCGACATCAAGAACTCATCGCCCAGCAGGATTTCCCAAACATCCTCGCCAAGCTTCACGTCGTAGCGACGTCGGAGGCTGAGCGCGCCGCTCGGTGTCGGACAGTAGTCGAGTTCTTCAAACAACGCGCTCATCTGACTTCTGCCCTAATTTCCTGGTCGCCGACGTGCACGGTTAGCATGATTGGCCACGTCCATGGACCGGAGAATGCTGCGTGGATGTGAAATCCATGGCAGGGGATTGCTTAGCGCAGCCTTGGCACCCTCTTGCGAAAATCCTCCCAAACGCCCACCTTGCCGGCCAAGATATGCTGACACTGACGCCACCCACACGCGATCCCATCGATGCGGTGCTTGATGCGCCAGGGGATGCTGTGCTTGCCGTGATCGCTGGTGTCGAGGGGCCGTCCTACCGTCCCGTCGGCGCTATGATGGCGGTGTTTCCCCCTGAAAGACGTGTCGGCACGTTGTCGTCTGGATGCATCGAAAGCGATATAGCCTTGCATGCGATGGAGGCGGCCGAGGCTGGTCGTCCGCGGATGCTTCGGTACGGTCGTGGCTCGCCCTACATGGATATACAACTGCCCTGTGGGGGCGGGCTGGACATCTTGTTGTTGCCGTCCCCGGATCAGGCGGCACTTGGACAGATAAAAAAGAACCGGTCCGCCCGTGTTGCTTGTTCGCTCAGGATAGACACCGAAACGGGCGCGATGGAGGTAGTGGAGAGCGGCCTCACGCATCGCGACGGAAACCAGCTTACTGTTCGCTTTGAGCCGGACATCCGATTTCTCGTTTTTGGCAAAGGCCCTGAAGCCAGCACCTTCGCGGCACTGGTGCAGTCCGCTGGCTACCCAAACCTGCTTCTCTCGCCAGACGTTGAGACGCTCGACCATGGATCGGTCGCCGGATGCGAGACACGACATCTGACGACCCAGGCCTTTCCAGCCGATCTGGCTGCCGACGATCGCACCGCCATCGTTCTCTTTTTTCATGATCACGATTGGGAGCCGCCGATACTGGCAGGCGCGCTTGGGACCTCCGCCTTTTACATCGGTGCACAAGGCAGCCAGCGCGCCCGTGATGCACGCCTACAGGCTTTGCAGCTGATGGGCATCGAGTCGGTCAGCCTGGCGCGACTGCACGGCCCCGTTGGCCTTATCCCGTCGGCACGCGACGCGGGCACCCTTGCCGTTTCAGTTCTGGCCGAGGTGCTCGGCAAAGCTATGTCGGTGGCCAATACCGAGGCAGCATGACGGTCGCTGGCGTCTTGCTGGCTGCGGGGGCTTCTCATCGCTTTGGTGCGGACAATAAACTGCTTGCGATGCTCCACGGACGACCCTTGGTACGACACGCGGCGGAGGCAATGTGCGAGTTTCGTCCGAGCGTGTTGATCGCCAGCACAAAGTCGCCTGAGATTGCAAAACTGCTCCCAGAATTTCAGATCGCTACGCCGCCTGAAGAGGCGCCTGAACAATCCGACAGTCTGCGCGCTGGCGTTTGTCTTGCCGAGAGCCATGGTGCAACGCGCATTTTTATTGCGCTGGCAGACATGCCGTTTGTCACGGCTGACTTGTTGAATGAGGTTGTCGATAAGTGCACCGACAGCCGACCAAGTGCGGCAACGGACGGTCAACGAACGATGCCGCCGGCATGCTTTCCGCAACCATACTTCAATGCGCTGAAGACCCTAAGCGGCGATCGCGGCGCTGGTGCGCTGCTCAAAGAGTTGCCGCAGGCTGCACTCGTCCAAGTCGCGGACGACATGCTCATAGACATCGATACACCCAACAGCCTCAGCGCCGCTCAATCCGATGCGGGTCTGCGTTGACTGCGAGCGCGTGCATTTGCTTTCGAAAAGAAAAAAAGACGCTCGGGTATGCAGGCAAACGTAAGGTCATCGCCTGCCAGGGCTCGCCTTCATAGGCTTCAACAAGTTGCTGAACGCTTCTGGCAGGCGGCGAATTCGGTGATGGCAAACAATTAAAGCCTGCGCTTTGCTTAGGGAGGATACCCATGAAGAAGGCGTTATTGACCGCCGTGCTGGCCGCATCAGTCGCACTTCCTGCGTCTGCATTCGCTCAGGACGAGCCGATCCGCATCGGCATTCTGGTGGCACTGGAAGGCGCATTTGCCGAAGGCGGCGCTGACGGCGTGCGCAATGTCGAAATGGCTCTGGAAGAAGCAGGCTTCATGGCCGGCGGGCGCGAAATCGAGTATGTCGTCGCTCCGTCCGACACGACGCCGGATACGGCCGTGCGCCAGGCTCGTAAACTCGTCGAGCAGGACAATGTCGACATAATTCTCGGACCGTTGTCGGGTTCGGAAGGCATTGCGCTTCGCGACTACGCGAAGACGGTTCCAAACATCACCATCATCAACGGCATTTCAGGTGCGCTGGAGACGACGTGGGTCGATCCGGCTGAGAACTTCTTCCGCTTCAACCTTGATGGCGCACAATGGGGCGCTGGTCTGGGCACCTATGTGGTTGAAGAAAAGGGCTGGGATCGTGTTGCAACGGTCGCCGCTGACTACTCATTCGGCTACACGAACTTCCTTGGTTTCGCCGTCGACTTCTGCCGCGCTGGGGGGGAAATCGTCGAGCGTTTCTGGGTCCCACTTGGGTCGTCTGATTTTGGTGGCGTGATTGCCGCGCTGCCTGATGATGTGGACGCTATCTACCTTGGCGTGGGTGGTACCGACGCCATCAACTTCCTCAACCAGTACCAGCAGGCTGGTTCGGAAACGAACTTGATCGGCGGCACCATCATGGCCGACCAGACCGTTCTGACCTCGCGCGGTCGGGCCAAGGATGCCTTGATCGGCACGCCAACCTCTGGGCCGCTGGCCGTGGACAACACCGACCCGGCTTGGACGGACTATGTTGCACGCTACCAGGCAGCCTTCCCCGAAGATGAGCGTTTCCCTGCGCCATCACTGTTTGGTGTTGGCTACTACGTGGCTGCTTTGGCTGCCATTGAGGCGCTGAACCAAGTTGATGGCGACCTCAGCGACGACCAGGCCGCTTTCCAGGCTGCCCTGGGCGCGCTGGCGCTGGAAACCCCGCTTGGGGTGGTGGAGCTCAATGAAAACCGCCAGGCAACCGGCACCGTGTTCATCAACGAAGTCGTTGAGGACGGCGAAGGTGGGCTGACCAACCAGCTTGTGGCGACGCAAGAGGGCGTCAACCAGACACTTGGCATGTCGGCCGAAGAGTTCCGTGCAATGGGCTTGCCATCGCGCGACACGCCAGACTGCACGGCGCTGGGTGGCGCCGGCTAACCTACCAACGAAATGCAGCAAGGCCGGGACTCATCCCGGCCTTGTCAATTCCGGTCCCGCGTCTTCCCTCCAGGCGCTTGAAGGTTGGCATCGGCCAAGCTCCGCGGCCATGCGAGGTAAGCGGCATGTCGTTGATCACGTTTCTGACGCGCGTCCATTTCGCAGACCGCGTTCTTGAAGACGCGCTGCCCGAAGCGTTGAACCGCTTGGGCGCGACGCGACCGCTCCTGATTGCCGATGCCGCCGGCCATATCGGCGATACCGCCAGCCGCCTAGAACATGCGCTTCCGCTCGATGCTATCGTCACAACCTTCCCGCAGTTAGGACCGAGCGTACCAATCGGGCGGCTGCGCGCCGCCAGTGAGGTTTTCGTCAAAGGCGATTGTGATTCCTTGATCTGCCTCGGCGGGAAAACGGCTCTCGACTTCGGTCGAGTGTTGGCCGCCTTTGAGCCTGGTACTGCCTCGCGCCCGCTCATTGCCGTGCCCACCACCGTGGCCAATGTCGGCCTTGGGCCGGTCCATATGCCGGGCTTGATGGCAAGCTCTGGCAAGCTGCGGCAACCGGCTTTGCCTGCCGCCATCCTATTGGACGCGACGATGACGCTTGCAGCTGAACCCCATACGCTTGCCGCCAATGGTTTCAATGCGTTGACCAACTGTATCGAGGCCTTTCTGGCCACAGCTTACAACCCGCCTGCCGACGGCATCGCGCTGGAGGGCATCCGCCGCTCCTCCCTGTTTCTTGAACGCGCGGTGTCCGAACACGGTAATCTGGATGCCCATCGCGAACTACTGGCCGTGGCCCTCAATGCGGGCCTTGCCGCGCAAAAAGGCCTTGGAGGTGTTGAAGCTTTGGCGCGTGCAGCCGAAGACGAGATTGAAGGCACCGGCGCCCATGGGCGTTTGCATCCCTCGGTGATGCGGCCGGTTCTGGCTTTCAACGCACCCGCCGTCGGTGGACGCTATCAGCGCATTGCCGAAGCGATGGCGCTGCCGGGGCAAAGTGATGTTGCCGACGCGCTTGTGACAATGGGCCAACGGCTTGGATTGCCTGAGCGATTGGGAACCGAGCCTATCGACGGTCAACGGCTGGACAGCGTTGCCCGGCGCGCTGCCGCCGACCCGGCCAATCTAACCAATCCGCGCCATGCGACGCAGGCTGACTACCGCGCGCTTCTGGAGCAGGCGCTTTAACCGACCTTACCATGCGGCATCGCGCTTGACGTTGCTGGGCACATGGGGAAGTCTACTTAAAAAAGGCATTAAAAAAGATGCTGAAAGGGTGGAAACAGTGAGCAGTGCCATAGCCGTCTTTCACGGCGCGTTCGGTCGCGTGTGTTTGTATTCCATGGATCGTAAAATGGCGCCGCATGGTCACCGTGAGGGCCATCTTGTGTTCCACGTGGCCGGACCTGCCGGACAAATGGTCGTCGAGGATAAGGCCGTGCCAATTTCTGCCGGACAGGCCGTGGCCGTAAGCCCTTGGCAGGGTCACTATTACGAACCGCTGATCTACAGTGAGCCAACGCTAGCGCTGGTCTTGTACATCCGTCCGGGCTGGTTCTTGGAGGCCGCGCGCCAGGTTTCGGCATCGATGCGTTTTGGCCGCAACGGCATTGAGGTCACCGATCACCTGGCGCGGATGGTCGCGGAAACCGCGCGCGTCATGCTTGATCACGACATGGAAGATCCCCTGTTGGAGGACCGCCTATGTACGCTCACCCAAGCCGCCTTTGATCAGTCCTGGCAGTGGACCGAACGCGGTGCTGCCTTTACCGGGCCGCATACGCCGGCACGCGACTTTCGCATCCGCAACGCCTTGCGGCTAATGCAGGACAATATCGGCGGGGAGTATGCGCTCAACGTGATCGCCCGCGAGGTGGGTCTGTCGCGCCCCCATTTTTACAAGCTCTTCCGCGCTCAAATCGGCCTGACGCCGAACCTTTATCTCAACGCTTTGCGCATGGAGCGGGCGATTGAGCAGCTCAGCGCAACGCAGGCGCCGGTCTCTGATATCGGCCTGGACCTCGGCTTTTCCAGTCAGGCAAGTTTCTCGCGCTTTTTCATCTCCAACGGGGTTGTGCCACCGTCGAACTATCGGCGTTCGGTGCAGTCAGTGGAGTTGGTTCATCCGCAATGACCGCTCGAAATTGGCGCCTCCTGGAAGCGCCTTTTTTGCGGACCTGGAGCGCAATCAGAAGACTGTCGGGTATGCGATCGTGACCAGGCGCGCGTTAGCTTCCCGGCAAAGGAGATTGTCGCCCCCATGATCGGATTCGCATCCAGACACCCCATTTGGTCTCTGATCATTCTGCTCGCGGTTGCAGTCTTTGCCTGGATGATCTTTGCGCCGTGGCCTCCTGGTCTTGAGGAGGCGTTGGGCCGCAAACGGATTTTCCTCAACGCGATCTTTGGTGGCGTGACGCTGGGTGCGCTCTATTTCTTGGTCGCCTCAGGTTTCACCCTGATCTTTGGACTGATGCGCAACGTTAATCTTGCCCATGGATCGCTCTACCTGCTGGGTGGCTATCTGGGATTTGAGATATCCGAGTTCACCGGCTCGTGGCTCCTTGCCTTTCCGATCGTTTTCATCATCGTCGCGCTGTTGGGCGTCATCTTACAGCATCAGGTGTTCCGCCGGATGGACGGCGAAGACCTTCGCCAGACCATGGTCACGATTGGTCTGTCGGTGGTGCTCGCCGATCTCATGCTCTGGTACTGGGGCGGGCAAAGCTACACCATCTTCGCGCCCGATTGGCTGTCGGGGCCGGCGACCTTGCCGGTCATTTCATCGATCCGCGAATCCGGTGAGATCGTCTATCTGCGCTACCCCGCTGTGCGTATTGCCATCCTGGTGGCGGCCATCGTCATCGGTATTGGCATGTGGTTGCTCCTTAACCGCACGCGCCTCGGCATGTTCGTTCGCGCTGGTGTCGATGACCGCGAGATGCTCGCCGCGTCAGGCGTGCGCATTCAGTACATTTTCTTGGCAGTTTTTGCTTTCGGCGCGGGTCTGGCCGGGATTGCCGGCATCGTTGGCGGCACATTCCAATCGCTCAGTCCGGGCGAAGACACACGCTTCCTCCTGGCATCGCTCGTCGTAGTGATTGTCGGAGGAATGGGCTCCATCCCTGGTGCCGCGCTTGGAGCTCTCATCATTGGCCTGTCGGAGCAGCTTGGGTTGGTCTACGCCCCCACCTATTCGGTCGTGTTCACATTCCTGATCATGGCCGTCGTCCTGGCGTTTCGGCCCCAGGGACTGTTGGGGAGCACGCGGTAAGCCATGGCGGTCATCGGCAACACGGACAGAATCGATGGCAAGGCGAGGTCCGCCCCTTCGCAAAGCTGGTGGGAGCGCATACCGACAGCAGCCTGGGTGCTGGCCGTGGTGCTGCTTTTCATGCCGGTCGTCGCCAATGACTTCATCTTGTTCCAGGTTTTCGGCTGGACGTTCATTCTGGGCATGATCGCGTTGTCGCTGATGTTTTTGGCCGGCTATGGCGGCATGGTGAGCCTGATCCAGATGTCAGTCGCGGCCATGGCCGGGTATATGGTGGCGATCTTCGGTATCTCAGGCATCACCGAGTTGTCGTTGGGGATGCCGTGGTGGATCAACATCCCGCTGGCGATCGTGATCGCAACAATCTTCGGTACGCTTGTTGGGGCGCTAGCCGTGCGCACCGAGGGTATCTACACGATCATGATCACGCTGGCGATCGCGTCAGCCTTCTTCTATTTCTCCCGGCAAAACTACACGATTTTCAACGGCTACACCGGCTTCAACCTGGTGGTGCCGCCGCAGCTTTTTGGTGTCGATTGGCGACAACCGATGCCGTTCTACTACCTGACGCTGGGCTGTGCGTTCCTGGCCTACATTGCTGTCGTTTACGTGTCGCGGGCACCCTTCGGTTTGGCCTTACAAGGCGTGCGCGACAACCCCCGGCGCATGGCCGCACTGGGCTACAACATCGTCGCCCATCGGATTGCGGCCTACGCCTTTGCAAGTGTCATCGCCGCCGTGGGTGGCATTTTGCTGGTCTGGCAGAACGCACAGATCGCACCGGGCACGGCCGGGATCGGCGCGGTTATCGACATCTTGGTAATCGCCGTGATTGGCGGCCTTGGCCGTCCGATCGGCGCCTTCATCGGCGCGCTTATCTATGTCGTGCTGAGCACCTTCGCACCTGATTTCCTACTCTCCATCGGCCTGTCAGGCGAGCGGTTCAATCTGCTCATCGGGCTTGGTTTTCTGGCGATCGTTTACTTTTCGCCCGACGGCGTTTTGGGCCTGTGGGAGCGCTGGCGCGCCAGCCGACACAAACGCGGTGATCCCCTCGTTGGGAGCGATGGATCATGAATGTGATCGCTGTGCCAGACAGCGCCGAACGTATGGTTTCGGTCAGCTCAGGCAACGCGCTTGAGCTGCGCGGTGTCACCAAGATGTTTGGCGCCTTGGCGGCAATTTCCGACATCACCTTGACGGTCGGGTCTGGCGAGCGCCGCGCCGTGCTGGGCTCAAACGGTGCTGGCAAGACCACACTGTTTAATTGCGTTACCGGCGATTTTTTCCCGACCAGCGGAACCATCCGCCTGTTTGGCGAAGATGTATCGCGCTTTCCCGCCTATGAGCGGATCCGTCGCGGGCTGCGACGCACCTACCAGATCAGCCTGTTGTTTGGCGGTCTGACCGTCCGAGACAATGTTTACCTGGCTTGTCGCGGGGTTTCGCGTGGCCGCTTTTCGATGCTGCGCACCCGCCAGAACGACCCGTTGCAGGTTCGGGTTGGCGAGCTGATTGAAGCGGTCAATTTGACCGATGCCAGCGACGCGCTGGTGTCCGAATTGAGTTATGGGCAACAGCGACAGCTTGAAATCGCCCTGGCACTGGCCGGTGCGCCGCGTCTCATTCTGTTTGATGAACCTGCCGCCGGCCTGTCGCCGACCGAACGCACCGAGTTGATCAACATCCTAACGTCGCTGCCCGGTCACATCGGCTACGTCATCATCGAGCACGATATGGACGTCGCCCTGCGCGTCGCTGAAAGCGTCACGATGATGCACAATGGGCGGGTCTTCAAAGAGGGTACGCCGGAAGAGATCGAGAATGATCCTGAGGTGCAGGCGCTCTATCTCGGTCATGGCGAAGACGGGGGTGACGCGTGATGGCGACCACCAGCCGCCGCGGCCCTGCCGCCCTGGAGATCAAGGGCCTGAACGTCTTTTATGGCGCCTCGCACGCGCTGCAAGGCGTTGATCTGCAATTGGAGTCAGGTGTCCTGTCGGTCGTTGGTCGCAACGGCATGGGCAAGACGACCCTTTGCAAGGCGATTATGGGGCTGGTGCCAGTCGCCAGCGGTTCCATCAGTTTTGACGGCCAATCGCTGGTCGGCAAGGACCCGACCGACATCTCTCGCCTGGGCATTGGCTATGTGCCCCAAGGACGCCGGTTGTGGCCGACGCTGTCGGTCGACGAACACCTCAAAATGGTCGCGACCAAGAATGGCTCTTGGACCGTTGAACGGGTGTACGCGACGTTCCCGCGCCTGGCCGAACGAAAGGGCAATGGCGGCGCCCAACTGTCGGGTGGCGAGCAGCAGATGCTCGCGATCTCACGTGCGCTTCTGTTGAACCCGCGCCTGCTGGTGATGGACGAGCCGACCGAGGGTCTTGCCCCGGTCATCGTCGACCAGGTCGAACAGATGCTGATGCAGCTCGCCGACGAAGGCGACATGGAAGTGCTCGTGATCGAGCAGAACATCGGTGTGGCCTGCGCGGTGGCCGATGACGTCGCCATCATGGTCAATGGCCGCATCGCGCGTATGGCGCCTGCGGCGACGCTTGCCGCTGACCGCGATCTGCAACAGCGTTTGCTGGGCGTCGGCCGCCACGCGCACGATGATACGCCAGAACCCGAAGCGCAGACTGATCGCAGCGCCGGAGGCGAGGCCGGGCAGGAACGGGCAGCGCGCGCGACCAAGATCTACAACGCCAACCCGACCAATCCCAATCGCTGGTCAAAGCCGGTGCCGGTTGCGCAGCTTGAGCGTCTTGCACGCGTTGTCACGGCCTCGACCCCGACGACCACCAGCGTTCCGCAGGTGGAGATCAGGCCGCTGACCTCGCCAGGCGAAAGCGTCGTGCTTGTTGCCGGTACGCTCGACACCAAAGGCGATGAGCTGCGTTACATGCGTGATATCGTTCGAGCCGCCGGTTTGCCCGTTCGCATGGCCGATCTCTCCACGTCAGGCGGACACTCTGGCGCGGAAGTTCCGGCCCATCAGATCGCCGCCTTCCACCCGCGTGGCGCATCGGGTGTGTTCACCGGAGATCGCGGCACATCAGTGACGGGCATGGTTTTGGCCTTTGAACGATGGATAGAGCGGCAGTCCGGCATTGCCGGCATTCTCTCGGCGGGCGGCTCTGGCGGCACCGCCATGGTTGCGCCTGCCATGCGCGCGCTGCCCGTGGGCGTGCCGAAACTGATCGTGTCCACAGTCGCATCGGGGCAGGTGTCGCAATATATCGGCCCATCGGACATCACGATGATGCATTCGGTCGCCGATGTGCAGGGGCTGAACGTGCTGACCGAGGAAGTGCTGGGCAATGCCGCCAACGCCATGGTTGGCATGGTCAATGCGCGGCGCGCTGCAGCGGCCAGCAAAATCGCCAAACCACCAGCCAAGCCCGCCGTCGGCCTGACCATGTTCGGCGTGACGACGCCGTGCGTGCAGCAAACGGTTGCACGCCTCGGCGATGACGTGGATTGCCTGGTTTTTCATGCCACCGGCATTGGTGGCCAGTCGATGGAGAAGCTCATCGACTCTGCCAAAATCACTGGCGTTATCGACACCACCACCACTGAGATCTGCGATATGCTGGTGGGCGGTGTTTTCCCTGCAACGGAGGATCGCTTCGGCGCGGTGATCCGCACGCGCATCCCCTATATCGGCTCGGTCGGCGCAACCGACATGGTAAATTTCGGTGCGCCTGAAACCGTGCCGGATCAGTTCAAAGGCCGTACATTCTACGAGCACAATCCGCAGGTGACGCTGATGCGCACCACGCCGGACGAGTGCGCCCAAATTGGCCAATGGATCGGCGGTCGCCTCAATGAAATGGAGGGGCCAGTGCGCTTCTTCCTGACTGAGGGCGGCGTCTCGGCTCTCGATGCGCCGGGCCAACCGTTCCACGATCCTGCCGCCAACGCCGCGCTGTTTGGTGCGCTCAAGACAACTGTTCGCGCCACGAGCAACCGACAACTGATCAGCGTGCCCCACCACATCAATGACCCTGCCTTCGCCGATACGCTTGTGAGCGCCTATCGCTCGCTGCATGGCGGTCGGCCCGTACGAGGAAAGCAAGCAAGCCGATGATCCCCCGACATCAGATACTCGAGAAATTTCGCTCCATGATCGCTTCAGGTGAGCCCATTATCGGTGGCGGCGCGGGCACCGGTCTATCGGCAAAATGCGAAGAGGCCGGCGGCATCGACCTGATCGTAATTTACAATTCCGGGCGCTACCGCATGGCTGGACGCGGCAGCCTGGCCGGGTTGATGCCCTATGGCGATGCCAATGCTGTGGTCATGGAAATGGCAGGCGAAGTGTTGCCAGTCGTGAAAAACACGCCGGTGCTAGCGGGTGTTTGCGCCACCGATCCGTTCCGGCTGATGCCGGTGTTCCTGGATGAACTCAAGCGTGTTGGCTTTGCTGGCGTTCAGAACTTTCCAACGGTCGGGCTTATCGATGGCAGCTTCCGCGCCAATCTTGAGGAAACCGGCATGGGATTTGGCCATGAGGTGGACATGATCCGCCTCGCTGCCGAACGCAACATGCTGACCACCCCTTACGTCTTTGACGAAGACAGTGCAGCCGCGATGGCTGAGGCTGGCGCAGATGTAATTGTCTGCCATCTTGGGCTGACAACGGGCGGATCGATTGGCGCTGATACGGCCGTAACGCTGGAGCAGTGTCCAGCGCTGGTCGATGCCTGGTCCAAGGCCGCGCTGGCGGTCAACAAGGATGCCATCATCCTGGTGCATGGCGGACCAGTGGCGATGCCCGATGACGCCGACTTCGTCCTAAAAAACACCGAAACCTGCCACGGCTTTTACGGCGCCTCTTCCATGGAGCGTTTGCCGACCGAAGTGGCTTTGACCGAACAAACACGCGCGTTCAAGCGCATCAAGGGCCGCTGACGCTTCGTCAGCGGGATGGGAGGATCTCATGTCCGGACAACTTATCGGAGAGCTGATTTTGTGGCTGATCGCGGCGGTCATCGTCATCGCGATCATCTACTGGGTCATGCAGTGGCTGTATAAGCGCTCAACCAAGGAAGTCGCGTTCGTGCGCACCGGCTTTCTGGGCGAAAAGGTCGTCATAGATGGCGGCGCATTTGTTTGGCCGATCATCCACGATATTACGCCGGTCAATATGAACACGCTGCCGCTGGCGGTCAGCCGATCCAATGACCATGCCTTGATCACCAAAGACCGCATGCGCGTTGATGTTGAGGCCGAGTTCTACATCCGCGTACGCCAGGACAAGCAGTCTGTCGCGATGGCCGCTTCCACGCTCGGGCGCCGGACCCTTGAAGCGCAAAATCTGCACGGCTTGCTGTCGGGCAAGTTTGAAAGTGCCATGCGCGCGGTGGCCGCCGAGATGGACATGGCCAGCATGCATGAGAACCGCCACACTTACGTTGAGCGCGTTCGCTCGCTGGCGCAGGATGATCTGGAGAAGAACGGGCTGGAGTTGGAGTCCGTCGCCATCATCGACATCGACCAAACCGCGCTGGAGTATTTCAATCCGTCAAACAGGTTTGATGCCGAAGGTCTGACCTCGCTGATCAAGGACATTGAAGAACGCCGCAAGCTGCGCAACGACATCGAGCAGGACTCGATGATCAAGATCCGCGCGCGCAACCTTGAGGCCGAAAAAGAAGCGCTTGAGATCGAACGCGAGAGCGAGTCGGCCAGGCTTGCCCAGGAACGCGAAGTTGAGTTTCACCGCGCGCAGCAGCGTGCTGAATTGGCCAGGGAACGGGCCGAGCGGGAAACCGAAGCTGAGAGTGCGGAAATTTCCGCCAAAGAAGCGATTGAGAAGGCGCGCATTGCCAATGAGCGGGGTATCGCCGAAGCGCGCATAGCCTCCGAACGCGAAATCAGAGCCCGCGAAATCGCTCGTCAGAAAGACATTGATTCTGAAGAGATCGCAGCCCGCGAGACCACAGAGACCGCGCGCATCCTGCAGGAGCGCGCCATCACCGAAGCTCGTATTGCCAACGAGAAAGAAACGCAGGCTCTGGAGATTGCCCGCCAGAAGGATATCGAGAACGAGGAGATCTCGGCCCGCGAAGCCACAGAACGCGCGCGTATCGCTCAAGAGAAGGCTGTTGCCGAAGCGCGCATCGCCAAGGATCGCGAAACGCAGGAACTTGAGATCCAGCGCCAGAAGGCCGTGCGCCAGGCGGAAATCGAAGCCAATGAAGCCAACGAAAAACGCCGCATGGCGCAGGATTTGTTGCTCGCCCAGACCCGCATCAAGGGCGAAGAGGACATCAAGCAGCGCGAGATTGCCCGCCAGCAGGCGCTTGACGAGGCAGAGATAACCTCGCGTGAGACCATTGAGCGCTTGCGTATTCTTCAAGCCGCCGAAGTGTCAGAAGCGCGCATTTCTGAAGACCAGCGGGTGCGCGAACTGGAGATCGACCGACAAAAGGCGGTCGAGGCAGCCGAAATCGCAGCGTCCGAGGCCGTTGAAGCCGCACGCATCGCCCGCGAGAAGCAGATCGCCGCCACGCGGATCGCGGCCGACGAAGCAACTCAGAACCTCGAAATTGAGCGCAACAAAGCTATCGATGCAGCGCGCATCGCTGCAGAAGAGGCAATCGAGCAGGCCCGCATTGCGCAATCCAAAACCGTGGATGCCGAGCGCATCGCCGCTGAACAGGAGGTGCGCGCCCGTGAGATCGAGCGCGAGGAAGAGCTCGAAGCGGCCGACATTGCTCGCCGCGAGAAGGTCGAGAAGAAGCGGGTCGCCACCGAGCTTGCGCTTGAGAAAGATCGTATCGCGAGCGCCAAAACGCGCGAAGTGAGCGACATTGAACGCAAGCGCATTGTCGAAGCGGCCGACGAAGAGCGCGTCGTTGCTCTTGCTGAGAAGAAGGCCGAACGCGCCGCAGCCGAGGCCAGCGTCAAGCAGGCAGAGATTTCTGCCAATCAGTCGGTGGAAACGGCTGAAATCGGACGCGAGAAGGAAGTCGAAGCGGCGAAGCTCGAACGTCGTCGGGCGCTTGAGCAACTTGAGATCGCTCGCGTTCAAATGCTGCGTGAAGCTGAGATCGCCAGCCAAGAAGAAGTGGAGCGCGCACGCGTCGCTTCCGAACGCGGCCTGGATGAAATCCGCATCGGCCACGAGACCGAGCGCCGTCGCCTTGAGGTGGAACGCGAGCGCGAAGTCGAGACCGTGCAGATGGAAAAGGCCATCGTGCTCTATCAGAAGTCTCTAGAAGAGAGCGCGGCACGGGCTGAGGCTGATGCCGCTCGTGCGCGGGCTGCCGAGGCGGAAGAGAAGGTCCAGACCGTTCGCGAGACCGAGGCTGCCAACCGCAAGAAGTCAATCGATGTGTTAATGGCCGAAAAGGCCGCTGCCGAGGCCAAGCACATCGCCGAGGCCGAAAAGCTACGTGCTGCCGTCGAGGCCGAGGCACAGCGTCTCATCAACGAGGCCGAGAATGTCCTCACCGATCCAGCGCGCGCCTCTCTGTTCCGCCGGAAAATGCTGGAGCACGTCGAAGGCATTGTGTCGGCCAGCGTCAAGCCGCTTGAGAAGATCCAGGACATCCGGATCATGCAACTGGACGGCGGGATGGGCGGCAGCAATGGCGTCGGTTCGGATGGATCGCCGACCGATGAGGTGATCAACTCTGCGCTGCGCTATCGTGTGCAGGCCCCGCTTATCGACAGCCTTCTGGCCGACATTGGCGTTGATGGCGCAAACCTGTCCAAACAGGGTGGCTTGATCCGCGAAGCATCCGACATGCAGCGCGTGGCCAATGAGGTCGCTAAGGGCAAAGGTTCATCAGGCGGCGACGGGTCCGGCAAGGGCTCGGACAAAGACGGGGGCAAAAAGTAGATGGCCCGCGTCTACATCTCTTCGGTAATCGATGTGCCAGCCACACGTGTCTGGGAGCGCGTGCGCGACTTCAATGGCCTGCCACGCTGGCACCCATCGATCCGCGACAGCCGCATCGAAAACGGCGAACCGGCCGACAAGGTCGGCTGCATCCGCGACTTTCACCTGCAGAACGGCGATCGCATCCGCGAGCAGCTGCTGGGCCTGTCGGACTACGACATGTTCTGCACCTATTCGATCCTGGAAAGCCCGATGCCGCTAACCGATTATGTCGCGACGCTGCGGCTAACGCCCATCACCGATGGCGATCGCTGCTTCGCTGAGTGGAGCGCAGAATTCGAGTGCGCTGAGGAGGAGGAAGAGGGCCTGGTGAACGGTATCGGCAATGATGTCTTCCAGGCTGGGTTTTCGGCGCTCAAACGGCAACTGGCCACCTAGGCGGCGCGAGTTTCGGACATGGTCAAAGTCGTCAAAAGCACAATCATTGAAGCGCCGGTGGAGGACGTATGGGCCATCCTGCGGGACTTCAATGGCCATGATCAGTGGCACCCTGCGGTGGCGCAAAGCGCCATTGAGCGTGGCAACCCGTCCGACATGGTGGGCTGCGTGCGCCGTTTCCGGCTTGCCGATGGGTCAGAGCTGCGGGAGCGGCTTTTAACGCTATCGGATATCGACATGGCCTTTACCTATTGCCTGGAGGATACGCCCATCCCGCTGCTCAATTACGTTGCCCATGTCCGCCTGACCCCGGTGACCGACGGGGACTGGACCTTCTGGAACTGGGAGAGCCGTTTCGACACGCCAAAAGGCCGGCAAGAAGAACTCAAAACGCTGGTTTCTGAAGGCGTTTATCAGGGCGGTTTTGATGCGATCCGCGAACAATTGGGGCTTGCCGCATGACCGATGTGCAAACCGTGTTAACGCTGGCCGAAGCCGCCCGGCAGATGGGCGCCGACAGCGCCTATATGGGCGGCGGCACTGTGCTCATGCGCAACGTCAATGCCGGCGAAGCGCCGCCGCGACTGGTGCGCGCCACGGACCCTGCGCTGACTGAGATTCGCGCCATGGGCGACCGCGTAACGATCGGCGCCGGTGTGACGATGGCGCAGATTTTGGCGCAACGTGAGCTGGAGTTCCTGCACCCGGTTGCGCGCCAGATCGGCGGTCCGCAAGTGCGCAATATGGGGACTGTTGGCGGAAATATTTTCGCTCCGCATCCCTACGGCGATTTCGCCGTCGCGCTGCTCGCTTTGGGTGCGCAGGTGACAATGGCAGGCGGGTCCAATGCCAGACCCATCGACGATGTTTTGCGTGACCGCGAACGACCGTCAGGCCTTGTCGCTACGTTGGAGGTTCCGCGTCCCCCGTCAGGAACTTTTGGCTTTCTCAAGGTCAGCCGGGTGAAGCCAAAGGGCGTTTCTGTGCTTTCCATCGCCGTGTTCGCCCCACAGTCCGGCGGGCGCATCTCAGGTGCGCGTGTGGCATGGGGCGCGATGGCGGATCGACCTGTGCGCGGCAATGCTGTGGAGCGCGTTATGGAAGGTCAGTCCCTGGGCGCAGGAATCGTCGACCGCGCCGCCCAGGTCGCTGCTGACGGACTCAACCCACCAACCGATCCGATCGCTTCAAGCTGGTATCGCAAAGAGGTGGCGAGCGTGCATCTGCGCCGTCTGTTGCAATCCATGGGAGCCCGCTAATGGCCCACGATGCATCCAAAAAGAAGCCGGTCAACCTGACGCTAAACGGCGCACCGACGGCTGCTTTCGCTGACCCGGGGCAGAACCTACTAGACTTTCTGCGTCGCGGCGTCGGCGACCTGACGCCGAAATATGGTTGCGGGCAGGGCACCTGCGGCGCCTGCACCGTGACGATAGACGGGCAAACGCAGCTCTCCTGCTTGGTCTTGGCTGAATCCGTGGACGGGAAAACCGTTGAAACTGCAGGCGGCCTTGCCAATGGCGCGCAGCTCGACCCGCTGCAAGAATCTTTCATGGAGAACTTTGCAGCCCAGTGCGGTTACTGCACCCCCGGAATGCTCGTGTCCGCTCGCGCCTTGCTGGAGCGTAATCCGCGCCCAACGCGCGAAGAAGTCATTGAAGGCATCTCTGGCAATCTCTGTCGCTGCACCGGCTATGAGCCGATCATTGAGGCCATCTTGCAGGTTGCTCATGGCAGCACCGGGAGGGCCACCGGATGAACGACATGGCCAACACATTCGAGTTCCGCAAAGAGTTCTTCGCCGATGAGCGCGATGAAAATCTCAACGAAATCGGCAAACGCATCCGCCGCCAAGATATCGAAGGTCATGTAACGGGTCGTTCCCCGTTCTATGATGACCATCTGTTCGATGGCTTGCTACACATGCGCTATGTGCGCTCACCGCACCATCATGCCCGCATTCGCCGCATTGATACCTCACGCGCCGAGAACATGCCGGGCGTTGTGCGCATCATCACCGGTGCCGACGTACCGGTGAACCTGAACACGCTGCTCGCGCTGCTTGACTTTGGCTTGGATGATGAACCGGTCCTCTCAGACAAGAAGGTTGCCTATGTCGGCGAACCTGTGGCGGCCGTCGTTGCCCATACCGAAGCTGAAGCCCGAGCCGCAGTCAAAGAAGTTCACGTGGATTGGGAGGTGTTGCCTCACGTCCATGATGTGGAAGAGGCGCTCAAGCCCGGCGCGCCAACGGTATGCGATGTCTATCCAGGCAACGCCTTCGTTTACCACGGTAAATACGACCACCAAAAGCTGCGCTTTGGGGATGTGGATGCGGCCTTCAAAACCGCTGACCATATCGTTGAGACACGTCATCAGATGTCGCCCATCGAGCAGGCGCCCATAGAAACCTGCGGTGCCATTTCCGCGCCAGAACAGAATGGCCGCTACGTTTGCTACACCGGTACGCAGGCGCTGTTCTTCTCGCTGGGCACCGCCTCCAAGGTCCTTAACGAGCCATCCTCAAGGCTGCATTTTATCGGTGGCACGGTCGGTGGTGGTTTTGGCGGTAAGGTCGATTCAATCCACGAACCGCTGTCGATCCTCGGCGCGATGCTCACCGGCAAACCTTGCAAATCGCAATGGGATCGCGAGGAGGAGATGCAGGTTGGCGCCCCGCGAGGCGCCGAGCGTTGGTACATCACCGATGGCGTGATGAATGATGGGCGCATCGTGGCCCGCAAGTTCCGCGGCTATTTCGACTGCGGCGCTTACACCCGCCTATCGTCCTACGCGGTGATCAAATCGGTCGGCCACCTACCTGGCCCATACACCATCCCCAACGTTTATGCCGATGTCTATTGCGTTTACACCAACCGCACGCCTGCAACGGCCATGCGTGGCTTTGGCATCACCGGCGTCGATTTTTCAATTGAAGCGCATATGGATCAGGTTGCCGACACCATTGGCATGAACCCTATCGACCTGCGCATTCTGAATGCCTATCGCGACGGCGATATGAAGGCCCATCGCCGCGTAGCCAAGAACTGCGCGTTCATCGAGTGCTGTCAGGTCGTCGCCGAGAAAGCAGGCCTGACCATCAAACCAGAATCCAAAGCTGCTTCTTCACTCCGAGATGGAGGCGGCGTGCGCGGTCAGATACCCGCCCACACGGCCATTGATCACGACGGCGCCGTGGAAGGCTTTGAAAGCACATCTTACGCCCGCAAAGGCGGTTCCAGTCCAACCACTGGCAGCGTGCCCTCCACACCCTCGTCGGTGCCAGCGCAACAGGCACCTGTTCAGCCTTCAAGCTACCAACCCGTGCCGCAATCGACCCCAGCACCGCAGCCTGCACCAGTGCAGCCGGCGCCCGCAGCTCCCCCCGCTGCAGGTCAACAACCGCGCAAGCGCGCCTCCACCCGCTTTTCTTCCATCTCTGGATTCAGGAGGCGCTGATGACTGTTCACACAGGCCGCGGCTTTGCGGCCATCAACTATCCCATCGGTATGAACCTTGGCGGCGACCCGTCGCAGGCGCTCGTCCATTCCAATCCCGATGGCAAGTTCACCGTTGCCTTGTCCGCTATCGATCTCGGCCAGGGCATGAAATCGGTGACCCGGCAGATTGCAGCCGAAACGCTTGGTGTCCCGATCGCTGATGTCTATGTGGACACCGCCGACAGCGACACCGGCCCGCACGACATGGGTTCGTTCGCCAGCCGCGGCACCCACCGCATGGGCAATGCCGTGATCATGGCGGCGCAAGAAGCGCGCTCGGTGATGCTGGAAGCCGCTGCTGAAGAACTGGAAGTGGACCCCGGCGATTTGGTCACTGATGGGCAGGGTAACATCCATGTGAAGGGCGCCCCCTCGCGCTCAATCACCACCATGGCGGCAGCGCAGGAGGCACAGTTCAAGCAAGGGCGCACCATAGCCGGGCGGGGGATCTTTCTCATTCCCTTGTCTGAGGTTGATCCCGAAACCGGCGAGATGAGCCCGGTCACCACCTTCGCCCATGCCGCCATACTGGTTGAGGTCGAAGTGGATGATGAGACCGGCGAAGTGGCCGTGACGGACATGCAGTCGGCCTATGAGGTTGGTCGTGCCCTGAACCCGGGCATGGTCGAGCAGCAACTGCGCGGTGGTGCCTGGATGGGCATGAGCCATGCGGCGTGGGAAACGACAGAACCCTACTACCCGCAACGTGACCATGGGCCGGTCGACTTCAATGACTACCTGATGCCTGGTCCTGGCGATCTGGCACCGCATCACATCTCTGTTCTGGAACGCCCCGCCCAAGATGGTCCCTATGGTGGCAAAGGCCCGGGCGAGATGTGCGCCAATCCGGTGCTCCCGGCAGTCGTCAACGCTATTTACGATGCCGTCGGTGTTCGCCTCTATGAGTTGCCCGTGACGCCGGAAAAAGTGCTGCGCGGTCTGCAAGCCAATGGCGGCGCCAAACCCCGTCAGATGCTCTCATCCTCACACCTTTCTGGGCAGGCTGGATAATCTATGCCCGT
Organism: Hyphomicrobiales bacterium; assembly: GCA_017642935.1. Classification (NCBI taxonomy): domain Bacteria; kingdom Pseudomonadati; phylum Pseudomonadota; class Alphaproteobacteria; order Hyphomicrobiales; species Hyphomicrobiales bacterium. Next base: position 1,684,406 of record JAEPOK010000001.1, on the reverse strand, counting down.
TCGCCAGCTCCCTGCCGGATTGGACGGACCGCAGCCGTTGGCGGATGCACTGCGTGACGCGCAGTACATAGCGTCCGATGATCTGGCGACGGCAACGTTCCTGGCGCTGTCCTTGCAAAAGCCGTTGCTCTTGGAAGGCGCACCGGGAGTCGGCAAAACCGAATGCGCCAAGGCCTTGGCCTCAATCATGGGCCGCGAGCTGGTGCGCCTGCAGTGCTACGAAGGCATCGATGCGTCGGCGGCGATGTATGAGTGGAACTTCCCGCGCCAGATGCTCGCGATCCGCCAAGCTGGTGATGATTATGTGAACCTTTATGGCGACGAGTTTTTGATCGCCCGTCCGATCCTGCAAGCGTTGGAAAAACCCCGCGACCGCGTGTTGCTGATCGATGAGATCGATCGCGCCGACCATGAGTTTGAGGCGTTCCTCTTGGAGTTCCTATCGGACTTCACGCTTTCAATCCCGGAACGCGGCACTATGCGTGCGCCAGAGCCGCCCATCGTCATTCTCACTTCAAACCGCACGCGCGAGCTGCACGAGGCGCTTCGCCGCCGCTGCGTCTACCACTGGATCGACTATCCGGACCCGGCGCTTGAGGCCAACATCGTGATGATGCGCGCGTCGACCGTGGCGCAAGATACAGCCCATAAAGTTGTTGCAGCCGTTGGCCAATTGCGCGGGCAACCCTTGGCCAAGCCGCCAGGGGTCGCTGAAACGGTTGAGTGGGCTGAGGCGGCAACGCTTCTGCATGCCCAAGGCGCTCCCTGGCCGCGCGCATTTGCGCGCGCGATTGGCGTGGTGCTGAAGGATCAGGATGATCTTGAATTCATCGCGCCGCAAATCGATGCGATGCTGGAACGGGTGGCGTCATGAGCGTCAGCCTCTTGCCCAAAGCGGCAACTCCCTTTCTGCAGTTTGCCGTGGCCTTGCGCCAAGCCGGGTTTCCTGCTGCGCCCGAGCAAACGGAGGCGTTCCTGGCCTCGGTTGGGTTGCTTGGCCCCACCTCGATCCTCGACGTGCGTCGAGCCGCCCACGCGGTGTTCGGGCCAGCACCGGAACGCCGCGAAGACTTCGATAACGTATTCGACAGCATCTTTCTGGGTCGCAGTTTCGCTGCGCCTGCCGAAGGCGACCCGGAAGACATGCCCAACGCCTATGACGGCGGGGAGTTCGAGTTGCTGCCCGACCCCGACGAAGAAGAACCATCGGGTGGAGAGGCTACGCAAGCTGAACGGTTGAACCAGCGCACGCTGACCGCTGAGGATGAAGACGCAACACTGCGCCTTTTCGCCAAGGCCGCACCGCGTACCCTGCCGCGCCGAACCTCCCGTCGCATGCGCGGCGGCAAGGGCCGCCTGGCAGATGCCCGCCGAGCATTCCGTGACATGTTGCGACGTGACGGTGAGATTTCAGCGCTGCCAACCCGCACGCGCCGTCAGCGCCAACGCCGTGTCTTGATGCTGATCGATGTGTCCGGCTCCATGAAAGCTGGCACCGACAGCCGCCTGCGCCTGGCCCACGCTTTGGTGCAGGCCGGCGAACGGGTGGAGGTGTTCACCCTTGGCACCCGTCTCACCAGGGTGACTCGCGCACTCAAGCATCGCAACCGCGACCAGGCAATGGCACTGGCGTCGGGTCTGGTCGCCGACTGGGATGGCGGCACTCGGCTGGGCGACGCGCTGGCCGTGTTCCTGTCGGTTCCTCGTTTTGCATCTTTCGCGCGTGGCGCGCTCACCATCATCGTGTCGGATGGATTGGAGCGCGGCGGTCCGGACGCTTTGGTCAGTGCGATGAACAAACTGCGTGGCCTGTCCTGGTCAACCTTGTGGCTGTCTCCGCTGGCAGCTGATCCAGCCTATCGCCCGGATACCGAGGCGATGCGGCTGATCCTGCCGATGATCGATCAACTCGGTGATGGCTCGTCCGCGCAAACACTGGCCGCTGAAGTGATGTCCTTTGCCAAGGGTGCCAGGTGATGCAAGTTGTCGACTCCCATTTTCATGTTTGGCAGCAGGCCGATTTGCCATGGTTATCCGGGCCAATGCAGCCGCGCATTTTCGGCCCTTATGAGCCGATCCGCCGCGACTATCTGATGACCGAGTATCTTCAAGATATCCGCAACACTGGCGTTGAAAAGTCTGTCTATGTGCAGGCTAATTGGCCAGTCGACCAAGCTGAAGCAGAAGTTGCCTGGGTTAGCCAGGTTGCGCAGGAAACTGGTTGGCCACATGGTATTGTTGGCTACGCTGACATGACGATCAAGGATGTCCGCCCAGCGCTGGATCGGCTGGCCGCTTTTCCTCGCATGCGTGGCATTCGCCAGCAGTTTCACTGGCACGAGAACCCGTTGTTTCGTTTCGCACCGCATGGCGATGTGTGCCGGGACAAAACCGTGCAAGCCAACATCGCCCACCTTGCAGATTATGGCTGGACCTTCGACCTCCAAGTGTTTGCCGGTCAAATGGACGGCGCCTGCGAACTGGTAGACGCGTGCTCAGATGTGACGTTCATCTTGCAACATGCCGGCATGCTGACCGACACCAGTCATGGCGGACGCGAGTTCTGGCGCACCCAGATGGCAAAGCTTGCCAAGCGCCCAAACGTTGTCTCCAAGCTTTCCGGCTTCGGCACATTCATCCACATGCGCGCGCCCGAACACATCACCTGGCTGACCCGCGAAACGGTCGCCTTGTTTGGCGCCGATCGCTGCTTGTGGGGTTCGAACTTCCCCATCGAGAAACTGTGGACCGACTATGGCTGGCTTCTCGATACACATCGCACCGCAGCCGGCGGGCTTAGCGCCGGCGAACAAGCTGCCGTTTTCAACAACACTGCAAGCCGGGTTTACCGACTTAACTAGAACAACAGACTGACTCTGGGAGGACGCAATGGCGTTAGAAGTGAAAGTGCTCGACTATGGCGATATCGAGCTGGAATCCAGTTTTCTGGTGTTGGCGCGCGATTGTGGCCGCACACGGCGCGTGCCGGTTTACGGCTTTCTGATTCTTGGCGGTCAGTACCCTATCGTTGTTGATACCGGCTATCGTGACAACGCGATCATGGAAACGCTTGGTATGCGCGGCCTGCAATTCCACGAAAACATGATCGAGCGCCAACTGGCCAATCACGGCGTGAAGCCAGGTGACGTGCGCTATGTGTTGCACACCCATCTGCACATCGACCATGCGGGCAAAGACGATCACTTCCCGATGAACACCACGGTGGTGATCAACCGGCGTGAGCTGGAATACTCGGTCTCCGGGCTTATGCATCCGCAGTATCCCAAGCCCGACATCATGCACCTTGTCGAGCGTCTGCACACGCCCGGCGCCCTGCGGCTTGAAGATCTGGAAATCTCCGGTCCCATCGAGCTGATCCCCGGCGTTTACCTGGAAGCCGCTGGTGCGCACACTGAAGGCTCGATGAACGTGCATGTCGACACAGCCGATGGTCGTGCCACGATTTGCGGCGATGTGATCTACGATTTCAACGATCAGATCATCAATCCGCTCCACACATTCGGACCTGAAGAATACCAGCCGACCGGGAACCATGGCGGCTCCAAGCGCAACGAAAAAGCGCAAGTTCGCAAGCTGATGTATTCCGGCGCCAAGTTTCTCCTACCGGTGCATGACAAGCCCGCTTTGATCGAAAACGGACAGGTCGTTGGGCGGCTGGACATGGCGGTTCCCGGCCCTGTCAGCCAGTCCGTTCCCCGCCGCGACTGGTTTCCAATGTGACGCCGTCCGGTAACGCATTCATGTAACGCTTAAGAGGCGCGCGCCATGACACACCAGGCGATGGACCCGGCCTTCAACGGGCTGATTGATGAGCATGCGCCGGTTCGCCAGGCGGGCTCCGGTTTCACCTTCACCGAGGGACCAATCTGGCATCCGGTGGAGCATTATCTGCTGTTCTCCGATATGCCTGGCGATGTCAGACGGCGACTTGATCGGTCCGGCGTGCGAGAGGTGATGAACCCATCGCACAAGGGCAACGGCATGACCTACGATGCCGGCCTAAACTTGCTCGTGTGCGAGCATTCCACCAGCAGCGTGACGCGCTTTTCGCCCGATGGCACCCGCACGGTTTTGTGCAGCCATTTTGAAGGACGCGAGTTGAACTCGCCGAACGATCTGTGCGTGAAATCGGACGGATCGATCTGGTTCACCGATCCCTGGTATGGCCGGATGCCAGGCTTTGGTGTGGAACGCCCGCGTGACCTTGGGTGGCAGGGCGTTTTTCGCCTGCCACCGGACCATCGCCCCGGCGATGAACCGGAACTGGTCGTCGATCGCTACACCTTCACCATGCCCAACGGTCTGTGCTTTTGCCCGACTGAAGACCGGTTGTTCATCAACGATACCGAGCAGGCGAACATCCGGGTTTATGATGTCGAAGGCGACAAACTCACCAACGGTCATGTGTTTGCGTCCGGCATCAAGGACAGCCTGCTGCCCGGCGTCCCCGATGGCATGAAATGCGACGCGCAAGGCAACATCTGGGTCACGGCGCCAGGTGGGCTTTGGGTCTATGACCCTTCCGGCAAGCATTTGGGCAAGGTGGCAATCCCCGAGCTTGCCGCGAACTTGCATTGGGGTGGCCCGGATTGGCGCACCATGTATGTCTGCGCGACGACCAGTGTGTACGCGTTCGACGTAAAAATCGGCCCCCGCAACGAGCCATTCATGCGTGCCCGCGGCCAAGCGCCTTCGACCAGCACGGCTGGGGCTAGTTCGGCGTCCTCTGCCGCCGCGCCTGCATCGACTGGCGACGCCTTGCAACTTGATCCCTCACGTTGTGCGCTGATCATTCAAGACATGCAAAATGACGTGGTGATGGAAGGCGGCGCGTTCGCCGACTCCGGCTCTCCGATCCATTGTCGTGAGCAGAACGCCATTGCCAATGTGGCGCGGCTTGCCGAGCATTGCCGAAAGGTCGGTGTGCCGGTCATTCACGTGCACTTCTTGGTACCGCCGGGTGCCCCCGGCCTGACCCTCAACGCACCGCTGTTTGAGGGCGTGGTGGATAACAATGCGCTGGTTGAAGGCACATGGGGCGGTTCGCCAGTCGCCGAACTTGAGCCGCGTGCAGGCGATTATGTCGTCAAGAAGAACCGTATGTCGGCTTGGGAAGGCAGCCAGCTGGAAACCATTTTGAAGGCCGAAGGACGCGATATGATCATCGAGACCGGCGCCTGGACCAACATGTCCATTGAGCACACGGCACGGACCGGTGCCGACAAGGGTTATGTGATGGTAATTCCGGAAGATGGCTGCTCGACGATGAACGCCGATTGGCACAACGCCTCGATCAATTATGCGCTGCAAAACGTTGCGCTTGTCACCAAAACCGACGAGGTGATCGCGGCCTTGCGCTAGTAAACCGCGCGCCCACCCGACAGGTCGAAGACGCCGCCTGTTGTAAAGGAGCATTCCTCGCTGAGCAGCCAGCACAACATGGCGGCAATTTCCTCGACCTGACCAAAGCGGCCCATCGGGATCTTGCTGAGCATGAAGGCGATATGCTCTTCGCTCATTTGATCGAAGATTTTGGTGCGCACCGCGGCGGGCGTGGCGCAGTTCACGGTCACGCCGGTTTGCGCCAGTTCTTTGCCAAGTGACTTGGTCAGGCCAATCACAGCAGCTTTTGACGCGCTATAGGCGGACGCATTGGGATTGCCCTCTTTGCCCGCGATTGAAGCCACGTTGACGATGCGGCCATATCCTGCCTCGCTCATCGCCGGGATGACGGCCTTGTTGCAGTACATCAGGCCGTGCACGTTGACATCGAACACCTTGCGCCAAGCGTCTTCTGGATAGTCCGCCACCGTCGCATTGGGCCCGGTAATGCCCGCTGAGCACAGAAGGCCATCGATGCGACCGCGAGCAGCAAGGACCTTATCGCGCGCGGCGTAAACAGCCTCTGGATCGGTGAGATTTAGCTCGATGCCCATCACATGATCGCTGGCCTCATCGGGCAAATCGCTCAGCCCGGCCAAATCCAAGTCCCAAACGGCGACATGGGCGCCTTCGCCCAGGAGCCTGCCAACCGTCTCGAAACCGATGCCGGAGGCGCCGCCGGTGACGATGATTGTTCTTCCCTCAAATCTACGCATTGATTGTCACCCTCACCAAACTAGAACTCGCATTTGCATCGCCAAAAAGTCCCCACCTTTGGAGCGGGCCCAAGTTACGTCCCACCGCAATGGTATTGGATTTTGAAGACCGCACCAGTGCGTCCGCTTTACGATGGCGACCATATCAGTACAAGGTCGAGCGACCGCCTTCGGGCTAGATGAAAAACGATCGCAGACCGTGAACCAAGACAACCCAGCGCAGTCCGATACACGACGTCGTCTGTCCATCGCCCCGATGATGGATTGGACGGATCGCCATTGCCGCTATTTCCATAGGCTGATGTCGCAACGGGCTGTGCTCTATACCGAGATGGTCACAGCTGACGCTGTCAGCCATGGCGATCGCGACCGGTTGCTCGGCTTTTCGCCGGAAGAGCATCCCGTCGTGCTCCAGCTTGGTGGTTCCGATCCGCAAAAGCTGCCCGAAGCCGCCCGCATCGGCGCTGATCGCGGTTATGACGCGATCAATCTTAATTGCGGCTGCCCCTCGGACCGGGTTCAATCGGGTACATTTGGTGCCTGCTTGATGCGCGACCCAAGCCATGTCGCAAGGCTGGTCGAAGCGATGAAGCGCGCCACCGACATCCCGGTCACTGTGAAGTGCCGCATCGGCGTTGATGATCAAGACCCGCATCAGGTGCTGCCTGATTTCATCACCAAGGTTCGTGATGCCGGCGTCGACGCGGTGATTGTCCACGCCCGCAAAGCTTGGCTGGAAGGGCTCTCCCCAAAACAGAACCGCGATGTTCCACCGCTCGACTATGATCTGGTGTTGGCGATGAAAGCGCAGTTCCCGGACCTCTGGCTCGGCATCAACGGTGGCATTGCAACGCTGGCAGAGGCCAAGACGTTGTTCGATCAGGGCATGGACGAGGTGATGATTGGCCGAGCGGCTTATCAGTCCCCAGCCGATATTCTGCTGGACGCTGATGAGGCGCTGCTTGGCGAACCATCTGCCAGCCAATCACGCGGCGATATCGTCCGCGCCATGCTGCCCTATATTGAAAACCACATCGCGGGAGGTGGGCGGCTCAACCAGGTCACGCGGCACATGATCGGACTGTTCTCGGGCCTACCAGGGGCGCGCCAATGGCGGCGCATCTTGTCGGAAGGCGCGCATCTGGAAGGCGCTGGGCCGGACCTTGTGCTCCAAGCGCTCAGCGCAGTCGAGCGTCCAGAAACAGAAAGGGCCACGGCTGCGTGAGCAAGCCACGGCCCTAAGGTCTGCAACCGAAGCGCGTCTTAGGTGAACTGATCCATGCCTGGGATTTGGGCGATGATCTGGCCAACAACTTCGTCGCCCGCTTTCTCGCGAGCAAAGCCGACAACTTCCTGCGTCACGCCTTGGATCTGGCCCATGTCGAGACCGGCGCTCATCAGTTCGCTGGCCGCCGACATCAAGCCGCCAGACTGACCTCCGACAAGTCCGCCAACTGCTCCGGCAAGGCCGCCAAGGCCACCGCCGGACCCGCCCATCAGGCCACCCAGTGCACCGGCCAAGCCACCACCGGTCTCGCCGCCACCCTCGCCAAGACTGGCGATAAAAGCGTCGGCGCCCGGAATTGCGTCCACAAGCCGGCTCATCGCATCATCTGGGCCTTCTTTGTTGAGGAACCCAAGGATCACCCCAATGGCCGTCTGCGCCGTCTGTTCATCGATCCCAACCGCGTCTGTGATCCGGCCAATCAGTTCTTCCATGCTCAAGTCCTTCCTGTCGCGAGCCAATGCGTTGGGCGCACCCTTGCGATGGCCGTGGCGGGATTTCAAGGCATTTCCTGGCCAAAGCCCTTGCATCAGGGGACAAATCCCAAGACAAAGCGTTGCTCTTGCAGGTTGCTATCTGATCAACCTCCACCCATGCGACCGCCAAAAACGGGACCACCATGTACAAAGACGATGCCATTTATCTTGGAACAGCAGGCTCTGACAGCGACGCTCCGGCACCGCAATATCTGGCGCTGAAGCTTGCCAACCGGCACGGGCTGATCACTGGCGCAACCGGCACAGGCAAGACCGTGACCTTGCAGATTATGGCCGAAGGTTTTTCGCGCGCTGGCGTCCCGGTGTTCTGCGCCGATGTGAAGGGTGATCTTTCCGGCATCGCGACGGCCGGCACGTCGAAGGATTTCCTTGAGGCGCGGGCGGAGACAATCGGTTTTGCCGAGAACTATGAATACGACGCAACGCCAACGATCTTCTGGGACCTTTTTGGTGAGAAGGGGCACCCGATCCGTACCACGATTTCGGAGATGGGGCCGCTGCTACTGTCGCGCCTGATGGACCTTAACGAGACGCAAGAAGGCGTGCTCAACATCGCGTTTCGCATCGCTGATGAAGAAGGCTTGATGCTGCTGGACCTCAAGGATCTGCGCGCCATGTTGCTCAGCCTTGATGATCGCAAGGATGAGATATCGGCCAAATATGGCAACGTTTCCACCGCTTCCATCGGTGCCATCCAGCGGCGCTTGCTGGTGCTTGAAGATCAAGGTGGGGCGAACTTCTTCGGCGAACCGGCGCTGAAAATCGCGGACTTCATGCGCACCCACACCGATGGCCGTGGCATCGTCTCGGTGCTTGCCGCCGACAAGCTGATGAACAATCCACGGCTCTATGCGACGTTCCTGCTTTGGCTGCTCTCAGAACTATTCGAGGAACTGCCAGAGGTCGGCAACCCGGACAAGCCGCGCGTGGTGTTCTTCTTTGATGAAGCCCATTTGCTGTTTGATGAAGCGCCCAAAGCGCTGCTGGAACGCGTCGAGCAGGTGTGTCGCCTGATCCGCTCCAAGGGTGTCGGCGTCTATTTCGTGACGCAAAACCCACTGGACGTGCCCGATGAAGTGCTCAGCCAGATCGGCAACCGCGTGCAGCACGCTTTGCGCGCTTTCACGCCGCGTGATCAGCGCGCCGTCAAAGCCGCCGCCGAAACGTTCCGCCCCAACCCGGAACTCGACGCGTTTGAGGTCATCACCCAACTCGGCGTTGGTGAGGCTTTGGTGTCAACGTTGGAGAAAAAGGGTGTGCCGTCCATCGTGCAGCGCACGCTGATCCGTCCACCATCCTCGCGTCTCGGCCCGCTGGAAGATGATGAGCGCGCCGCGCACATCAAAACCTCGCCCATCCTCGGCCAGTATGATGAGCCGGTGGATCGGGAGTCTGCCTACGAAATTCTGAAAAAGCGCGGCGAGGATGCAGCCGCTGCCGAGGCGCGAGCCTTGCAAGAGGAAGAAGAGCGCAAAGCCCGCGAGAAGGAAGAGAAAGAACGCGCCCGCCGTCGCGACGATTATGAGGACGACGAGGATTACGATGATCGCCGGTCCGGCAGCCGCCGCACGCGTTCGGGCTTCGATATTCCCGAGTTTGGTCCCCGCAGCCGGAACTATGATTATGGTGAGCGCGACAGTCGCCGCACCGAGCGCCGCACAAGTTCGCGATCTAGCTCGTCCCGCCGGCGTCGATCAACGCGCCAAACGCCGACCGAAGCGATGATGAAATCCATCATGCGTTCGGCAGGCACGCAAATCGGTCGTGCCGTAGTGCGTGGCATTTTGGGTAGCTTGCGGCGTTAGCGTCTTCCGATGTTATCCTCTCCCTGGTGGCGGGGATCCATTCCAGCGGATGTTCGGCAGCACCTGAGCTGCAATTGAGTTCACTGGAACAGATCCCTGTGACGAGCACAGGGATAACCTCAAGAATGCAGCGCTAACTGCCGGTCACCGGATACATCTTGCCCAAATCATCAAGCCCGGCGCGGACCAGTTCCTTGAGAACGTCGGTGTCAACGTCTGCGAGCTTGTTGATGTAAAGGCAGCTCTTTCCAAGCGCATGTTTGCCGAGCCGATCCAGGATGAAACCATAATCTTGATAGCCAGGCATGATGTAGATGCTGAGCTTGGCCTTGCGTGGGGCAAATCCGGTGGCAAAGAATGAGCCTGAGTGCCCGCTTTTGTACTCGTAGTCATAGCGACCATAGCCGATCATTGCAGAGGTCGGACTCGCCCCCCAAAGCACTGGTTCCCACCCCGTAACATCACGAAACAGCGCGTACAGCGCGAGGCCTTCCTCGCGCCGACGATCCGGTTCAACAGCGCGCAGATAGTCGGCCACACTTGCGTCCAAGGTCTGCGTCTTGTTCTCTGCCATCCCAACCTCCGGTTCTGGAGCCGATTCTATCATGACAAGCCAATCCCCGTCACTCGACGGCGCCTTGAGCGCAGCCGACACGCAGTTTGATGCAAGCCTTGAACGGCTCTTCGCGCTGCTGCGCATCCCCTCCATCTCCACCGACCCGGCCTATGATGCCGACGTGAAAAAGACTGCCGCCCACATCCACAGTGACTTGGAAAGCCTGGGCTTCAATGTGACCACGTACACGACGCCTGGTCATCCGATGATTGTGGCCAAGTGGGACGAAGCGGCAAGCGACGGACCGCGGGCCCTTTTCTACGGCCACTATGATGTGCAACCAGTCGACCCGCTGGAGCTCTGGGATCGCGACCCGTTTGATCCGGCCATCGAAACCCGTGCCGATGGGTCAAAGAAGATCGTCGCGCGTGGCGCCGCCGACGACAAAGGTCAGATCATGACCTTCATTGAGGCTTGCCGCGCCTGCATCGATGCGACCGGCAAACTGCCGATACCGATCACGATCATCCTGGAAGGTGAGGAAGAGTCCGGCAGTCCATCCTTGCCTGGATTCTTGGACGCCCACACCGAGGATTTGAGAGCTGATGTGGCACTCGTCTGCGACACCAACATGTGGGACGCGCAAACGCCGGCTATCACCACGCGTTTGCGGGGCCTTTTTGGCACCGAGGTGGTGATTAAGGCTGCCGACAAAGACTTGCACTCCGGCTTGTTCGGCGGCCCGGCGCGCAATCCAGCTCATGTGCTGGCCTCGATCATCGCCGATCTGCACGATGATAACGGCCGCATCACCTTGCCGGGATTTTATGACGGCATCGCCGAAGTTCCCGACGATGTGATGGCCAGTTGGAACCAGCTTGGTTTCTCCGCCGACGATTTCCTCGGCGCCGTAGGCCTTTCAGTGCCTGCCGGCGAAAAAGACCGCACCACGCTCGAACAGATGTGGTCGCGCCCGACGCTCGAAGTGAATGGCATGACATCCGGCTATACGGGGCAGGGGTTCAAGACGGTTCTCCCGGCCCAGGCCTCGGCGAAAATCTCCTGCCGCCTGGTGAAGGGCCAAGATCCTGAAGCCATCCGCAAAAGCTTTGAAGCGTTTGTGACCGAACGCCTGCCAGCCGATTGCACGGCCGAGTTCCATCCCCATGGCATGGGCCCAGGTATCGAACTTGATGTCACTGGGCCGGCATTTCAGGCCGCCAAACGGGCGCTGACCGATGAGTGGCCAAACCCCGCTTCCTTCACCGGCATCGGCGGTTCGATCCCCATCGTTGGCCAGTTCCAAGACCGACTTGGCCTCGACAGCGTGCTTGTCGGGTTCGGCCTGGCCGATGATCAGATTCACTCGCCCAACGAAAAGTACGAGCTGGAAAGTTACCGCAAAGGCATCCGCTCCTGGGTCCGCATCCTGCACGCTCTGGCGGACGGCTGATGAGCGCGGCGACGATGAAATCCGTGTGCGTCTTCTGCGGGTCCAATCCGGGTAATCATCCCGATTATGCCGCCGCCGCCGAAGCGCTGGGCCAAGCCATCGCCAAGCGTGGCGCGTGCCTTATCTATGGCGGCGCGGAAGTCGGATTGATGGGGATCACGGCTGATGCGGCCTTGGCGGCGGGCGGTGAGGTCATCGGCATCATTCCCAAGGCGTTGATGGACAAGGAAATCGGTCACAAGGGCCTGACGCGGCTCGAAGCCGTTGGCTCCATGCATGAGCGCAAGGCGCGCATGGCCGAACTCTCCGATGGCTTCGTCAACCTGCCGGGCGGCACCGGCACCTTGGAAGAGATGTTTGAAGTCTGGACCTGGGGCCAGCTTGGCTTCCATGACAAGCCGATTGGCGTGCTCAATGTGCGCGGTTTCTACGATCCGCTCATGACGTTCCTGGACCACCAGCGGGATGAGGGTTTCGTCAAACCCGGCCTGCGCGACACGCTCTTGTCTGCCGATAGCCCGGGAACGCTGCTGGACGCTATGGAAGCTTACGAGGCGCCCGTCGTTCAAAAATGGGTGGAGCGCGAAACGCTCTAACGCTCCTGTCAGCTCACGTCAGTAGCCGGCACGCGAAGTCTCATCCATTGACGGCGCGCAATGGCATGTTTCGCCGATCATGGTTCTTCAGCCGTAGCCAAGAGGAGAGCCATGGCTGCCATCGACAAAAACGAGCTGCGCGCTGTCACCGAAAAAGAGTTCGCCAAACTCATCAAGCTTCTGGACGGCTTGGACGAAGACTTGGCGGAGCGACCCGACACGACTGGTGGCGTGTCCATCAAACAGGTCATTGGCCATCGCGTGCACTGGATGGATCTGTTTTTCGGTTGGTACGAGGATGGCAAAGCTGGAAAAGAGGTTCAAACGCCAGCACCTGGCTACAAATGGAACCAGTTGAAGCCTTACAATGCGACGGTCTACGAGGCCGCTGCCAAGCAACCCTGGTCTGATGTCCTGGCGCAGCTGAAAGAACGCCACGCCAAGCTCCTCGCTTTCATTGATGGGCTGGACAATGACGTGCTTTACGCCAAGCACATCTATCCCTGGACCAATGATTGGGCGCTTGGGCGCTGGGCGGAATCCTCCGGCCCAAGCCATTACCGGTCGGCTGCCAAGTTCGTGCGCAAAGTGAAACGCGACGCGGCGCCCTAAAGCGCGGGCAGTCCATTCAAGTCCGCCAACACGGCAGCAGGCGACAGGTCCAGATACTCGTCCGGCATCCCTGACCGATTGATCCAAACCGTGCGAAACCCAAACGCGGTCGCACCTGCTATGTCCCACCGGTTGGAGGATTGGAACGAAACCTTGTCGGGGAAGGTGCGAAACTGGCTGGTCGCCATGTCATAGACGTCAGGGTGCGCCTTATAGGTGCGCAACTGATCGACCGAGAGAACCGCATCGAGCAACGCCCCGATCCCGGCAGCCTCTACAGCGCCATCAAGCATGGACGGTGACCCGTTGGACAGAATGGCAAGCTTCGCGCCGCTCTCGGACAGCGTCCGCAGCACGCTGGGCACTTCGGGGTAGCAATCAAGGCGCGAGTAGGCGGTCAGCAGATCATCGCGATAGGCCCGGTCGACTCTCGGCACCAGGGCAAAGGCCGTATCCAGCGCTTCTTCGGTGAGTTGCCAAAAATCCTTGTAGCGCCCGGCCAGCGCCCGCACCCAGGAATATTCCAGCTGCTTGTCGCGCCAGATCTGCGAAAGCTTCGCGCCATCGGGACCGATCTGATCGGCGTAACGGCGCACCGCCGCATGAACGTCGAACAGGGTGCCATAGGCGTCGAAAATATAGACCGGATAGGGCATGCAGTGGGCTCTCAATGCGGGGAGGGCGAGCAGGGGAATGCCGGCGCAGTTCTAGGGGCATGGCAAGCAAGGTCAAGCCTTGCCTATGGCCCATAGGCTTGCGAAGAAGAAAGCAACGCTGTGCAGTCCTCCAACCTTTGGCGCCGTCATGAATCACCACACGCACGCTTCCGGCCACCATCACGCGCACCACGGAACCTCCACCTTGCCCGATTGCTGGACGTTCTTTGATGGCAAGTGGCAGGAGGGCAACACGCCGGTCGCCGGTCCGATGACCCATGCGCTGTGGTGCGGTTCTTCGGTGTTTGATGGCGGGCGCATTTATGATGGCATCGCGCCGGATCTTCTGGCCCATTGCGCGCGGGTGAACCGGTCTGCCAAGGCGCTCAACCTCGCTCCGACGATGGAAGCCGAGGAGATCATGGCCCTGGCACTGGAGGGCGCGAAAAACTTCTCTGCCGATCAGGCGCTTTACGTCCGTCCCATGTACTATGCCGAAGGCGGTGGTTTCATGGGTGTGCCGCCCGATGCCAGCACGACGCGTTTCATCATGGTGCTCTTCCACGCGGCGATGCCAGAAGCCGAGGCAGGCATGTCAGCGTGCGTGTCGAGCTTTCGCCGTCCGACGCTGGAGACGATGCCGACCAATGCCAAGGCCGGGTGTCTCTACCCGAACAATGGTCGGGCGATCTTGGAAGCCCAGCAGCGCGGCTTCCAGAACGCGCTAGTGCTCGACATGCTGGGCAATGTCGCCGAATTGGCAACATCCAATATCTTCATCGCCAAGGATGGCGTGGTGCGTACCCCGGCGCCCAACGACACCTTTTTGAACGGCATCACCCGCCAGCGGATCATCGGCCTGTTGCGCGACGATGGCATTGTAGTTGAAGAGGTGAAACTGACCGTCCAAGACTTCCACGAGGCGGATGAGATTTTTTCCACCGGGAATTACTCCAAGGTCATGCCGATCACGCGTTTTGAAGATCGTGAGCTGCAACCCGGACCGGCAGCCGGCAAGGCTCGCGCGCTCTACACCGCATTCGCCAATGATGGATCGCACGCCCTGTGAGCGCTGCAATCATGAAGGCAAATCGCAGCCAGTTGCTGCTGATCGATGTGCAAGAGCGCCTGGTACCCGCCATGCAAGACAGCGATGGTGTGGTCTCGGCGTGCTCTTTTCTTGCCCAAGCCGCAGGTCACTGCGGCGTGCCGGTAGTGATTTCCGAGCAGTATCCGAAGGGCCTCGGGCACTCGGTGCCGGCGGTGCTGGATTCAGCAACGCGCCCATCCGTTGTCGAGAAGACCGCATTCTCGGTCGCTCAAGAAAAGAAGCTTCTCGATAAGCTGCGGAAGAAACGCGCCGACCAACGGCGAGATCAGATCGTCATCGGCGGCGTGGAAGCTCATGTCTGCGTGCTGCAATCAGCCCTTGAGCTTTCAACCTCAGGCTTTGAGGTCTTCGTTGTCGCCGACGCGGTTTCCTCCCGGCACATAGGCTCGCGTGACATCGCGCTATCGCGGCTTGCCCATGCTGGCGTCGTGCCGGTGACCAGCGAAATGGTGGCCTTCGAATGGCTCGGCGATGCCAAGGCCAAAGCTTTCAAACAGATCAGCGCTCTGGTGCGGGCGCGCTGATCGACGTCGTGACTGAAACGGCGACCGACCTGGCGACTGACGCTAGGGCCAACTTTTCGATTTCCATGCAACGCAAGGCGCTATCGGAGCGTTTTGCCATTGTCGGCCTATCCGATCAGCCTTAAGTAAAGACCCCAAGGTGGCTGCCGTGCCACCGATCCCTTTCAACTATCATTTGGAGACCTGTTATGGCCTTTGAACTGCCTGATCTTCCCTATGCTTACGATGCGCTTGGCCCGTACATGTCGGCTGAGACACTTGAGTTTCACCACGACAAGCACCACCAGGCCTACGTCTCCAAAGGCAATGAACTTGCCGAAGCCGCCGGCATGGCTGACAAGTCGCTTGATGAAATCATGAAGGCAAGCTTCGGATCGAACGCGGCGCTCTTCAACAATGCCGGTCAGCACTTCAACCACATCCATTTTTGGAAATGGATGAGGCCGAACGGCGGCGGCACATCGCTGCCGGGCGCGCTTCAGTCGGCGATCGACTCCGACCTTGGCGGCTACGACAAGATGCGGTCCGATTTCATCGCCGCTGGCGTTGGTCAGTTTGGCTCCGGTTGGGCCTGGATCGCCGTAAAAGACGGCAAGCTGGAAATCATGAAAACGCCGAACGGTGAAAACCCGGTCGTGCACGGCGCCGCGCCCATTCTTGGCTGCGATGTTTGGGAGCATTCCTACTACATCGATTACCGCAACGCTCGTCCGAAATACCTTGAAGCGTTCATCGACAACATGGTCAACTGGGACTATGTCGCCGAGCTGTTCGAAGCGGCCAGCTAAGGCGCCAACAAACAACGTAGCGTCGGCCAAGCTGACGCTACGTTTATCCGTTGTTAGTCCCCGCACGGTAACTTCATGTCCATGCCTGGGGACTCACAATATTTGAACAAGTCGGCCATCGTGCTCGACGATAATCCGCAGATGCGCGGCATTTTGCGTTCAATTTTGAACGCCATGGGCCTGCGTTCTGTCGCCGAATTTTCCGACGCCATACCCGCGCGCAACTATCTGCAAGGCCATCATGTAGATGTGGCGGTGCTCGACCTGGTGCTTGGCAGCGATATGGATGGTCTGGAACTTGCGGGCGCCATTCGCCACGACCCGATGATCGTTAATCCAACCATGCCGATCATTTTGGTGACAGGCTATGCCAACGTCGCGGTGATCGATCTTGCTATCAATGTGGGCGTCGATGAACTGGTGACCAAGCCCTTGCGCGCCCGCGACCTGATCGCGCGTGTGGAAAAAGCGATCCTGCGGCCACGGTCCTACATTCGCACGCCATCCGGCTATTTTGGCCCCGACCGCCGCCGTCGTGCGGACCCGATGTATGACGGGCCGGAAAGGCGCCACGTCGATCTGGCGGACGTCATTGGATCGCAGGCCGAGGCCCGCAAAGCGATCAAGCTCTTGCGCCCCGATCCGATCATCGAGCAGCGCTCGATCGACGATGCTGTTGTTGAGTTAGACTAAGTCGAAGCGCTCCGTCCGGCAGTGGCCAGAGCAAACGCAAACACCTCGCCAATCTCATCCAACCGGTCAAAGCGGCCAGCTGCGCCGCCATGACCAGCGTCCATGTTGGTTTTCAGCAGGATCGGCGCTTCAGAGGTACTGAGCTCGCGCAACCGTGCCACCCATTTCGCCGGCTCCCAATAGGTGACGCGCGGATCGGTCAGCCCGGCCAAAGCGAAAATCGCCGGGTAGGATTGAGCGGCCACTCCGTCATAGGGCGAATAATCTTTGATCCGATGGAAGGCTGCCTCGTCCTCGATGGGGTTACCCCATTCCGGCCATTCCGGCGGGGTGAGCGGCAGCGTATCATCGAGCATCGTGTTGAGTACATCGACGAACGGCACCTGCGCGATGATGCCAGCGAACTTCTCTGGCGCTATGTTGACCACAGCGCCCATTAGCATGCCGCCCGCCGAACCGCCCTGCGCGATGATCTTGGCGTCATTGGCAATGCCAGCGCTGACCAGATGGTCGCGCGCCGCGATGAAATCGGTGAACGTGTTCACCTTGTGCTCGGCTTTGCCCTGTTTGTACCAGGCAAAACCTTTGTCCTTGCCACCGCGAATGTGGGCGATGGCGTAGACGAAGCCGCGATCGACCAGCGAAAGCGCATTGGTGGAAAAGCTGGCTGGGATCGAAATGCCGTAAGAGCCGTAGCCGTAAAGCAGGCAGGGGGCAGAGCTATCGTCGGCATGGTTGGCGCGCGAGAGGACGGTGATCGGAACCTCGGCCCCATCCTCAGCGGTGGCGAAAAGCCGCCGCACGCGATAATCGGCCGGGTCATGGCCAGAAGGCACTTCTTGCACCTTGCGCACGGCCTGCTCGCCGGTTTTGAGGTTCACATCGACCGTGCTTTGCGGCGTGGTCGGTGAGGAATAGGAAAAACGTAGCGTGTCGGTGGCGAACTCGAAATTCGTTCCGATCCCCAGCGCATAGGCCTCCTCATCGAAGGCCACGGCTTCGGTCTTTCCGTCGGCGCTGCGGTAGCATAGCCGCGGCAATCCGTCGGCGCGTTCCAGCCAGATGAGCCAGTCGGCGAGCGCCAGATGGCCAAGAATCAGACGACCTGGGGCATGCGCCACAAGATCGTTCCATTGGTTTTTGCCAGGCGATGATACGGGCGCGTCGACAATTTTGAAGTCTTCGGCGCCGTTGGCATTGGTCAGGATCACCAGCCGGTCACCCTGGTGCTCGACCGAGTATTCGTGGCCGATTTCGCGTTCTGCAACGCAGGTCAATGCGGCGTCATCGGCTTCCAGATCGAGCAGCCAGACCTCGCTTGTCTGGTGATCGTGGCAGTCGACAACGAGAAACCGGCCTGATTGCGTGCGCCCGATGCCAACGAAAAATCCTGGATCGGTCTCTTCATAGATCAGTGCATCGTTCGATGGATCATCTCCGATCCGGTGGCGAAACACTTTCGATGGCCGGTGATTGTCATCAAGGCGAGTGTAGAAAACCGATTGCCCGTCGGCAGACCAAACCCCGCCGCTGCTGGTTTCTTCGATCGTGTCGGGAAGGTCCTCACCGATCGCCAGATCCCGGATGCGCAGCGTGTACTTTTCTGAGCCCTTGTCGTCTGCCGACCAGGCCATTTTGGTGTGGTCATCGCTATGGGACGCGCCGCCAAACTTGAAATAGGCCTTGCCCTCAGCCAAAGCGTCGCCATCCAGCAGAACCGCTTCCTCGCCACCTTCGCGTGACGTGCGCACGAACAGCGGATGTTGCCCGCCGTCACGATACCGCGTGCCATAGGCGTAGACGCCATCAGGTGCGGGCACCGAGGCATCGTCCTCTTTGATCCGCCCTCGCATTTCCTTGACCAACGTCGCTTTCAG
Organism: Hyphomicrobiales bacterium; assembly: GCA_017642935.1. Taxonomy (NCBI): domain Bacteria; kingdom Pseudomonadati; phylum Pseudomonadota; class Alphaproteobacteria; order Hyphomicrobiales; species Hyphomicrobiales bacterium. The sequence goes on along the minus strand of JAEPOK010000001.1, from coordinate 1,665,834 downwards.
GTCCTGCAAGGACGAGAGCGCGGCCTCGGCATACGCGTTTTCAGCTTCCAAATGGGCGCGAATATCAGCGGCCAGCGTCTCCGGCTTACGCATGACCTCTTGCCAATTGTCGGCGCGCAGCCACGCATAAGGGTCGGACAACGTAACGCCGTGAACAACGCGGATCGTCTCGCGCTTGGTAGCAACCGGCGCGGTAAGATCAGGGGTAGAAAAAGGCAAGGTTCGCGGCCCTAGCTCTCGGACTCTTCGGGTTCGAAATGCAGCGCTACGCCGTTCATGCAGTAGCGCAGACCCGTCGGCTGAGGCCCGTCGGTGAACACGTGACCCAAATGCGCGTCGCAGCGCGAGCAACGGTTTTCCACCCGGCGCATAAAGAACGAACGGTCCTCATGGTCTTCAACCGCGCCTTCACCAATGGGTTGGAAGAAGCTTGGCCAACCCGTGCCTGAATCGAATTTCGTCTCCGACGAAAACAGCGGTTGGCCACAGCAAATGCAGCTGAACACACCCTCACGCTTTTCCTCGTTGTAAGGATGGCTGAACGCCCGTTCGGTCCCGTGCTTGCGCGCTACCTTGAAGGCTTCCGGCGTTAACCGCTCTTTCCATTCGGCCTCCGACAGGCTCTTCGGATCGACGTCTGCGGGCAAGGGATCGTAGGTCTTGGACATGGGGTCCTCATGGCGAATGGGAAAGCAAAGTGAGCAGCGAACATAAGCGCTTACCGGCGAACAACAAGCGGTCAAAGCGGCAGCTCATCATCAGAAATAGCCGCCCAGCGGAGGCGAAAGCCTGTGAACCAATCCAATGGGTTACTTGTGGCAAGGCGTTAACTTGTGCATTTCAGGCACAGGTGCGGCGCTATGTCGTCCTTTTTGAACCGAAAACCATTGACCGGGGGCGCAGGGCGTATAGGTAAACTTCCGAAGGAGAGCCTCCTTCGCCTGCCCGATTCGCGTGCAGTTCGTCCCGCCATTGTTGTCACTAAGATAGGCCCGTACGCTCCGTGATCGGACCCGACAGCCCTGCAGGTTTTTACCTCGCGCTTGCCGCGCCGTTCATCGCCGCCGCCATTGCCCCCTTCGCCCACAAATGGCTTGGGCATAAGGCTGCCTGGCTGCTGGCCCTCGCGCCGGCCTACATCGTCTTTCATTTTCTAGGCTATATGGTGCCGACCGAAACGGCCGATGGCGTATTGCCTTCGGTGGCCGAGGGTGGGCGCTATCTGTTCACCTTACCTTGGGTACCGTCGCTCGGCATCGGTGCTGATTTTTACGTTGATGGCCTGGCGCACACCTTTGCGCTGCTCATTTCCGGCATTGGGTTTTTCATCGTCCTCTATGCCGGTGGCTATCTGAAAGGCCATGAGCATCTCGGGCGGTTCTTCTCTTTCATTCTGCTCTTCATGGGCTCGATGCTTGGCGTGGTGCTCGCCGACGATGTCATCACCCTGTTCGTCTATTGGGAGCTGACATCGATCACATCGTTCCTGCTGATCGGTTTCAATCACAAAGCTGAGCGCTCCCGCCGCGCTGCCATTCAAGCGCTGGTCGTCACCGGTGGCGGTGGCCTTGCCCTGCTTGCCGGCTTGCTGCTGATGGCGTCCTACACGGGCACCTTCTCGCTGTCGGAAATGGCGACGATGGCGCCGGCGATTAAAGGCAGTGTGCTTTACGTGCCGATCCTGCTGCTGGTGCTTGGCGGCGCCTTCACAAAGTCGGCGCAGTTCCCTTTCCATTTCTGGTTGCCCAACGCGATGGAAGCGCCGACGCCTGTTTCGGCCTATCTGCACTCGGCCACCATGGTGAAGGCAGGCGTCTATCTGTTGATGCGGCTTAACCCGACGCTAGGCGACACCGTTCTTTGGTCGACGATCCTGCCCATCTTCGGCTGCGTAACGCTCTTGGTCGGCGCGATCCTGGCGCTACGCCAGACCGATCTAAAGCTGATGCTCGCCTATACGACGGTGGCCTCGCTCGGACTTTTGGTGGCTCTGACAGGTACATCCGACGAAGCGATCATCAAAGGCGCAGCCCTTTATCTCGTCGCCCACGCACTCTTCAAAGCCGCGCTCTTCATGGTCGCCGGCACCATCGATCACGAGGCTGGTACGCGCGATCTCACCAAGCTCGGCGGTCTGCGCTCTGCGATGCCGATTACGGCGGCTGCTGCCTTGCTAGCGGCGCTGTCTATGGGCGGTTTGCCGCCGTTCATCGGGTTCCTTGCCAAGGAATACATGTACAAAGGCGCGGCCTATCCCGATCTGCAATCGATCCTGCTGACGACGTCGCTGGTCCTCGGCAACGCCATGATGTTTGCCGCTGGCTTCGCGGTTGCGCTGCGCCCCTTCTATGGGCAGAAGAAAGAAACGCCGAAAAACGCCCATGAAGGCCCGCTGATGCTGTGGGCCGGTCCAGTGACGCTGGCGACGCTCAGCCTGATCGGCGGCCTGTTGGCCGCCACGACCGGCAACATCGTTATCCAGCCGCTGCTGTCGGCGATCCTTGGCGAAGATGTTTCGGTAAGCCTGCACCTTTGGGAAGGCTTCAACATCGCTGTGGTCCTTTCGCTGGTGACCATCGCCATTGGCACGACGCTTTACCTCTTCCTCGATCGCGTCCGCGCCATGATCGCCGGCGTCTTGGATTTCATCGGTTGGGGTCCTGATAAAGGCTTCGATCAGGCCATCGCTGGCCTGGTTTCGATCTGCTATGCCATCACGCGGCGCATCCAGTTTGGCCGTATGGAAGGCTATATGACGATCACCTTTGCGCTGGTCGCAGTCGCCTTGATTGTCCCGCTCACCGTTTTCGGCGAGTGGCCAACATTGACCGAACTGCCTGACCTCAGCGACGTCGCGTTCTATGAGCTTGCCGTCGTTATCATTGCGCTCATCGGCATCGCTGCCGTGCTGACAGCGTCCAATCGCCTAACTGCCATTGTCTCTCTCGGCATCCAGGGCTTTGCGGTCGCGCTGATCTTCATGCTCTTCGGCGCGCCCGATCTTTCCTTCACCCAGTTTATGGTGGAGACACTGTCGGTTGTGATCCTCGCCCTGGTTCTGACCAGGCTCGCGCTCTTTAAGCGCGACCATCGCTCGTTCTGGCAGTCGATGATGGATGGCGTGATCGCGATTGCCTGCGGCATCGGCTTGACCGGCCTTCTGCTTTCGGTGCTCTCGCACCCGTTCGACACCCGCCTGGCCGAGTTCTTCACGGAGCATTCCTATCCGATTGCACAGGGCCGCAACATCGTGAACGTCATCATCGTGGACTATCGCGGCCTTGATACGCTCGGTGAAATCGGCGTCGTGCTCATTGCGGGTCTGGCGATCCTTGCCCTGGTTCGGTTGAAGCCGAAAACCAAGAAACCGGTCACCACTGATCCAGCCGCTGAGCAACCTGTTCGGGAGGCCGCCGAATGAACACCGTGATCTTCCGGGCCCTGGCGCCTTACCTGACCACGTTGATGGTTATCTTTTCCGTTTTCATCTTGCTGCGCGGCCACAACGAGCCGGGCGGTGGCTTTATCGGCGGGCTCATTGCAGCGTCAGCGTTAGCGATTTACGGCATCTCGAATGGTGTGCCAGCGGTTCGTCGCGCGATCTGGGCGCACCCGATGCATATCGCCGCCTTCGGTCTTTTTCTATCCGGCGTGTCGGGCCTGCCATCGATGATGGTCAATGCGCCTTTCCTCACTGGGCTTTGGACATCACCAGTGATCTTCGGCGTTGAACTGAAGCTGTCCACGATCCTGATCTTCGACATTGGGGTCTATTTGGTGGTCCTTGGGACGATCGGCGGCATTGCGCTCGCCCTTGAAGAGCGGACGGACAACTGACCATGGAGTTTGTGCTTTCCGTCCTTATAGGCGTCTACTTCGCGGCATCGGTCTATCTGATGCTCTCGCGCCATGTGATCCGCCTTCTGCTCGGCGCGGCCTTGCTGTCGAACGCGGTCAACTTGTTGATCTTCACCGCCGGTCGTTTGACTCATGAAGTGCCGGCGTTCATCCCGCTCGGCCTCACGGCTCCGCCGACCGTTACCGCCAATCCATTGCCGCAGGCGCTTGTTCTGACGGCGATCGTGATCGCCTTTTCGATTTTTGCCTTCCTTCTGGTGCTCGCCATGCGGGCCTACCAGGAGCTGGGCACCGACGATACCGACCATATGCGTGTGGCTGAGCCGGTCGATGCGCCGCGCCCACCGCAGGGATACTGAGGACTGAACACGCATGGCCGGTGAAACCGACTCTTCCTCTTATGTCGATCTGAGCGTCGCCTATGTCGACGCAACGGTGACGGCTGCCGACTATCTCGTCGTGCTGCCGGTCGCAGGACCGCTCATCATGTCGGCTTTGGCGCTGATGATGCGTCGCCAGCCACACCTTCAGCCTTGGATCGCCGGCATCACGCTTGGTGTTGTTTTCATTGGCAATCTGGCGTTGACCGCGCGCGTTCTGGACACCGGGCCAGTCTTCATGGCCATGGGCCGGTGGCTGCCGCCCTTTGGCATTTCGTTCAACGCCGATGCGCTCAGCGTCATCATGGTGCTGACATCTTCGTTGGTCGCGCTGGTCAGCGTCCTTTATTCAGCCAAAAGCGTGGATGGCGACGGGCGACGCTATGGCTTCTACCCGTTCCTTTTGATGCTCACGTCCGGTGTTTCCGGTGCTTTTCTGACCGCTGACCTTTTCAACCTTTATGTGTGGTTTGAGGTACTGCTGATTTCGTCTTTCGGCCTCATCGTGCTTGGCAATTCGCATGCTCAGCTCGACGGCGCTGTGAAATATGCTTTCTTAAACCTGGTCGCCACCACGCTGTTCCTCATCGGCGTTGGCTATACCTATGGCCTGTTCGGCACGCTCAATATGGCCGATCTAACGCTGCGCATCGCCGAGAGCCAAGCTGGCGGAAGTGGCATGCCGCTGGCGACGATCGGCGCCTTGTTCATCTTCGCGTTTGCGATGAAAGCTGCAGCCTTTCCACTGAATTTCTGGCTGCCGGCAAGTTATCACACGCCGAATATTGTCACATCGGCGGTCTTCGCGGCGCTGCTCACCAAGGTTGGTGTCTACGCCCTGCTGCGTGTTGCCGGCATGCTGTATCCCGGCACCTTCGATACGTTCCAGGAGGTTCTGGTTTGGATCGCCGCGCTAACGTCGCTGCTTGGCGCAGCCGGTGCGCTGGCGAGTACCGACATCCGTAAGGTGCTCGGCTTTTTGGTCCTTTCAGGCATTGGCGCGATGTTTGTCGGCATCGCGGTGGCAACGCCGGATGGCTTGCGCGGCGCGATCCTTTATGCCGTCCACTCCATACTCGTCATGGCCGCGCTTTATCTGGCTGCCGGTGTCATCGGGCGCATGAACGGGTCCTTCGATCTGCGTTCGGTCGGCGGGCTTTATCGGGTTAGCCCTTTCTTTGCTGCCCTCTTCCTCATTCTTGTGTTTGCCATATCAGGCCTGCCGCCTTTTTCCGGCTTCTGGCCGAAGGTCATATTAGTGCGCGCGTCCATGGATGCAGGCGAAGGTTGGCTGACGGCAGCCTATCTAGTGTCCAGCTTCATCGCGATGATCGCCATCGGCCGGGTTTGGCTGTTCGCTTTCTGGCGCAACGATTTGGACGGCGCAGCCGTTCCCGTCACCGGTCTTTCCCTTGATGAAGCGCGCGCTTATCTGACGCCGATAGCGATCCTGGTTGTGGTGATTGTCGGCATCGGCATCATCGCCAATCCAGCCGTTCACCTTGCCAGCCTGGCGGCGGTTGGGCTTGTCGATCCGAGCGCCTATATCACGGCAGTATCGCCGGTCGTGCCATGATGATCAGAAACACCAACGCAGTGCAGGGAGCCCAAACATGACCGGTATGTTCCTCGTCAACGTGCTGTTGGCGGTTGCTTGGGTCTTCGTCACCGGCGGCTTTTCTTTCCTCAACGGGCTGTTCGGGTTCGTCCTCGGGCTTGGCGCCCTGTCTCTCATCCGCGAACAGATCGGAACGATCGGTTATGTGCGTCGCGTGCGTCGCATCTCATCGCTTGCCGTCCTGTTCCTGTACGAGCTGACAATGTCAGCGATCCGTGTCTTCAAGCTGGTGCTGACGCCGGACCTGTCCAAGCTGGAGCCGGGTTTCATTGCTTACCCACTAACCGTTGATCGCGATTTTGAGATCAGCTTGCTTGCCAATTTGATTACGCTGACACCGGGCACGTTGTCGGTCGATGTCTCCGACAACCGCCGTACGCTCTACATTCATGCGATCCATGTCCCGGACCCTGAGGCACTGAAGGAAGACATAGCCACCGGCTTTGAACGGAAGATCATGGAGGCGTTTCGATGACGACTCAGGATTTTCTGTATGCTTGCACGCTCATTGCTTTGGGCGTTCTGGTCATTGCTTTTCTGGTCATCGCTGCGCGCATCATCATCGGGCCGACGCTGCCCGACCGGGTCCTTGGGCTCGACATGCTGGTTGCGACCGGTATCGGGTTCATCGCCGTCGTTGCGGTGAAAACTGGTTACTTCCTGTTTCTTGATATCGCCATTGCGCTTGGTCTTGTCGGCTTCTTGGCGACCGTCGCTTTTGCGCGTTTCGTTTTGAAACGCGACCGCCCACCGGAAGCTGATCCGGACGTTATCGATACAGTGCATCGCGCCCATCCGCCGCGCAGCACACCAGTTAAGCCCAAGCAAACCGTGCGCGCGCGCGCCGGAGGCAGCCCATCATGAGTGGCATCATCGATATCTTGACTGGGCTGATCATCATTGTCGGCGCAGTTTTCACGCTGGTTGCTGCGCTTGGCATCTTGCGTTTTCCTGACCTTTACAGTCGCAGCCACGCCGCTTCGAAGGCCGGAACTTTGGGCTCAGGGCTTTTGCTGGCCGCCTTGGCGCTCCACTCGGGCGAACTAGGTGTTGTCACGCGTGCCTTCGCCGCATTCCTGTTCTTGCTATTGACCGCCCCGATCGCAGCCCATTTGCTTGCACGTGCTGCCTATTATGTTGGCCATAAGCCCTGGGAAGGCACCCGTATTGACGATCTGGCCGGTAAATACAAAGATGATGGACGTACATTGCGGTGCGATAGCCACGATTGACCTTCGCACTTTTAGCGAATGCCTTTGTTGTTTGCGTTTCATTAGGTAAATTTGTTTCAACAGTTTGAATAGCAGTCAGACCATACTTATCTTTGCCTTTGGCGATTGCTGAGGCTAATAAGAAATTGTTTCGATGTCTGAGAATCAGCCTCAAAACGCATTTTTAGACCCCTTGGTCACAAATTTGCCTGCCCCGCGCCGTTGGATAATCGAACAGGCGCGTGCACGCGTGAAAGGAATAATGATGAGCGAAGAAACAGCTGAAGCTGTCGACACCTCCGGTGCACTTGTGGACCTGACAGCGGACATCGTGTCGGCTTATGTCAGCCACAATGTCATCCCGGCAGCTGACTTGCCCAATTTGATCAACGACGTGCATGGCGCACTCGGCACTCTCGTCGGCTTGCCTGCCGAGCCGCCGAAGGAAGAGCAGAAGCCTGCCGTTCCGCCGAAGAAGTCGATCACACCGGATTATCTGATCTGCTTGGAAGATGGAAAGCGCTTCAAGTCTCTCAAGCGTCACCTCAAAACCCATTACGATCTGTCGCCTGAGCAGTATCGTGAAAAATGGGGCCTGCCGTCGGACTACCCGATGGTCGCACCGAATTATGCTGAAGCGCGCTCGCGTCTTGCCAAGGAAATGGGCCTTGGACAGCGTCGCGCCAAAGCAAGCTAACGCGATACCACTAAACTTGGGGTTTCGCTGGTAAGCGGGCATCCAGGTCTTGAGTTAGCGGGCAGATAGCTGCCGCATCAAAAACGCCGCGGGAAAGCACGCGGCGTTTTTCTTGTTGGAACGAGGCCATAAACTTATCCCCGCCGAACTTCTGATGGATAACTTAGGAATTAATACCTAAGATGCCTAAGAGGAGGTTCACGTGACGAATAGGGTCGCTCAGTTTACATCCACTCGCCCGGTGGCGATTGCCAATCTACCAAGTTCCCCAAGAAATGGTGGCCAGTCCGCAGTGTCGGATAAGCAACGTTTGCGCGAAAGAGGCGTTGTTCAAGCCCGTGTACGACAGGTCGAAGCCTGCGTTGCCAGCGTGTTTGGCGTTCCCCACGAATCGCTGCGTGCCTCGACACGTGGCAAAGCCGATGTCGCGCGGGCCAGGCAGGTGGCCATGTACCTCTGCCACACCGTTCTCGGCTTTTCCCTCACCACAGTTGGCGACTTGTTTGAGCGCGACCGGACCACGGTTGGCCATGCCTGCCGCCTGGTGGAGGATTTGCGCGACCGCTCGGTGTTCGATGACCAGATTGCCTATTTGGAACGCGCCGTCCTGGCTGGCTGCCTGACCCTAGTTGTCCGCGCTGAACGGCCTTCGGCGGCTCTTTCGGGTGGGCATGCCTATGCCTAAATCAGAACTTAGAGACCCTGCCGGCGCAGCGCCGAACTTGGCAACTGAACTTCGCCGCCTGCTTAAGCGCGTTCAGAACGGTAAAGCCATAGCGTCGCGCCAAGCCAGAGCGCTGAAAGCCGAGGGCCTAATAGGCGAGACCACCAGGGGTTTGAGCCTGACGGCCAAAGGCAGCGCGTTGCTCGATGCCCCTCAACTGGTGACCAGTGGCGACGGACCCGTCCAGTTGCCCGATGCGATGGACCGGCTCGCCAACCCCCGCAAGGGCGAGACCGCATTAATAGAGACCTGTGATTTGGCCGCCGCGCGAAAATTCCAAAGCGATCTCCAACGCGCTGGCTTGCGTCAACGGATCACCCAAAACTGGTCGCTCGCCTCGCTCAGCCATGGCGGCGCGAAATCCTCGGCAAGCTCGGCGCGCCACGAACCGATCTCCATGCTTGACGCGCGCGACCGGGTGAACCGGGCCTGCGCATCTATCGGTCCGGAGTTCTCAGGCCTTTTGATCGATGTCTGCTTGTTTGAGAAATCGCTGACCGGGGTTGAGCACGAACGCCATTGGCCGGCTCGGTCGGCCAAGCTTGCCATTGCGCTCGGCCTGCGCGCGCTCGCCCGCCACTATGGTTTGACTCGCACAGCAGAAGGTGTGGCGCGCTGAGTCACCGCTAAAGAATGAAAAATCAAGCGGCCTTCGCGGCGCTCGCTTCGTGGTGGATGCGCTCGATCATCGAGCGTAGGCCGTTGGAGCGCTGCGGCGACAAATGTTCGTCCAGGCCAAGAACCGATAGCCGCTCAAGGGCATCAATCTCCAGCGCTTCGCCGGGCGAGTGGCCATTGTAAAGCGCGAGCACGATGGCCACCAAACCGCGAACTATGTGCGCATCGCTGTCGCCGCGAAAGTGCAGGTTGCCTGCCTCGCCGACTGGATCACGCACCAGCCACACCTGGCTGGCACAGCCGAGAACCTTGGAGGCCTCATTGCGCTCTTCATCCTGTAAGGGCTCGAGCGTACGGCCAAGCTCGATCACATACCGATAGCGATCTTCCCAGTCATTCAGGAACTCGAAATTGTCGCGAATTTCGGAAAAATCAGCCATGGGCCTGTCATCCACATTTGGAGCCACTCCGACCGAGGTCGTGATCGCCTCCATGCAGATAGCTCTCCAGGGACCGCTCGGCAAGCCGATCAAACGCCCGATTGTTCAAACAGGCTGACCAAACCTCAAAGCGGCGGCGCGTCGCTGGCCGGGATGCGATTGTCCGCAGCCATGATCAGCGCCGCGACATCATCGCGATCAACTGAGCTTGGTGGCACTGGCGTGTCATCATCCAGGCCCACCTGGATCGTTGGCCCGCCATTTCCGTCGGCAAGCCAGCCTTGGACGACACCGGCAGAGTACACCGCCTTCTGGCGCAAGACATCGACGGTCGCCGAGCCAGTGGCGCAAGCGCCGGGGTTGCGATCACAAAAGCCGCGCATATCGCTGACGACCGTTTGCATGGCCGACAAGGTTTCCAACGCGCCTGGTCCACCGGCGATGCCGGCTTCTTCGCGGTCGATAGGCAGCACCAGCAAAATCAAGGTGAGCCAAAAAGCTGTTCGTATCAAAAACATGGTGGAGCGTCCGTCCCGTTGAAGCTCGATTGCCGCGAAACTACCAGCCAGCCGTGAAATGCCGGTGCAAACTAGAGCCAGTCTTTGAGGCAAAGTTGAGCCAATTGCGAGTGAGCCGCGAAACCAAGAGTTAACCATGGTCCTTGGAAAGCGGTCGTCTGAAGCACCCAAATGGGCCGCAAGGCGATGCCCTTTACCGTTCATTCAAGGCTGCCTGCGAGCGTGATGGTCGAAGGGGTTTGCACTGGGAAAGTGTAGCTCTGCCCACAGGCAAGACGCGGTTTGATGAGTATCAGCGTACAGACCGAAAACGCACCGACCGGTGCAGATGGCGGCGATGCGGCGGTCGCCAAGCGGACGAAGCGTGCGCGCCTTTCCAGGCGTGAAACGCCGCGTTACGCTCCCCTTTTCTATCTTTCATCCATCGGGTCTTTGGTGTGCCTGGCGCTTGCCATGCCGGCCGCGATCACTGCCATGCGTGATACGGCCCAAATGGTGCTCGTTGCAGCGCTATCGGCGCATTTGGTGGCGCTTGGCCTGTTCACGCTGGCAAAGCGGGTTCGCGAAGGCGCGTTTCTGTCGGCCATGTGCTTCATCGGGCTTTTGTCCTGGGGCACGTCGCTCACCGGTGGTCTTTCGTCGCCCTTGTTGGTCCTCTTCATGCTTGCGCCGATTGAGGCGATGCTAACGCGGCGTGCCGGTTACACGCAGCTTGTCTTCATGGCGACGCTGGTTGGCCTTATCCTGGCAACGATGCTCGCCAAGCCGATGGGTGCGGGCTTTACCATGTCATCGTTTCAAGCGACCCTGATGACGACGCTTGGCGTGCTCTACGCGCTCAGCCTTGCGGCACGCATCCTGCGGGCCAACTCCTTGAAGGATGTGCGTGCGCAAGCCGCGCGCCGCGCCATCGAACAGTTTCACCGGGTCACCCATGATGTATTTTTGATCGTCGAGCGCGACGGCACCGTCTTGCAGGCGTTTGGCGCCCTGCGTTCGGTGCTTGATTGTGATGCTGGCGGCATGGCGCGCTCCGGTCTCATGCAACGCATTCATGTTTCCGATCGCCCAAGCTTTTTGGCGACACTTGACCGGGTCAGCGCGACCGGCAACCGCGACACCGTCGAAGTTCGGCTTCGCACCGGCGAAGATGGTTCCCCCCAACGGTTCATTTGGGCTGAAATCGATCTTTCTATGCTGCCCGGGTCGACCGCTGAGCGTGAAATCTGCGCGTTGGTACGCGACATCAGCGCCGTCAAACAACGCGCCTCGGAACTGACACTGGCTCGCGAAAAAGCCGAGGCTTCCGATGCCGCAAAGGGCCGTTTCCTGGCGACGATGAGCCATGAGTTGCGCACGCCGCTCAACGCGATCATCGGGTTTGCCGATATTCTCGATGAGGAAGTGTTCGGAGCGTTGGGCAACGACCAGCAGCGCGAGTATGTCGGCCTCATTCGCGAGTCCGGCGGCCATCTCCTGCAACTCGTCAACGATTTGCTCGACATGTCGAAACTCGATGCTGGCCATTTCCAGATTGTCGCCGAGCCGTTCTCGCTGACAACTGTGGTGGATCGCTGCACGCGGCTGGTCAGCCAGCAGATTGAAAAGGCCGGCCTGACGCTAACAATCGATGTGCCCGATACGCTCCCAGAGCTTGTCGCCGATCAGCGCGCGGTGCGTCAGGTTTTGATCAACCTGTTGTCGAACGCCTGCAAGTTTACCCCAAAGGGCGGCACGATAACGCTGCGCGCACGCAAAGATGCCGGCAATCTTGTTCTATCGGTCATCGACACGGGCATTGGGATTGCTGCCAAGGATCTGGGCAAGATCGGCCAGCCGTTCTTCCAGGCCAACAATGCCTATGACCGCGATCACCAGGGCACCGGCCTCGGGCTTTCGGTGGTCAAAGGGCTTTGCGAACTCCACACCGGATCGCTTTCGATCTCCAGTGTTGAAGGCGAGGGGACAACCGTCACCGTGCGCATTCCGTTCAACGGCCCAAAGGCCTGCGCGAATGGCCAAACCGAAACCAACGTTGCCAACACCGTGGTCCTCGCCAAGCTCCAGCGTGAACGCTCTGCCGCCAATCCCGAGCCGCAGAAGGCTGGCAACTTGATGCCGGACGCCGGTTCACCGCAACAAGATTTGTTTGAAGAAGAAGGGCAGCGCGCTCATGGTTAGGCACGAACCCACCCTGGACGGTCGCGAAGAAGCACTCGACCAGCGCTATGTGTACCATCGGCCGGGTCGCGGCGCGCAAGGCCACGATGCGTATGGCGATGATGGGTATGATGACGGCTATGGTTATGACGACGAGCCCTACGGCCTGATCGACCGCATTCTTGCAGCGCCCGGCAAACTGGCCGTCACCACCGTCGCGCTGGTTGCCTTTGCCGTCGTAGGTGTGAACGCCGCCTACATGCAGCCTGGCGCCCACCCGGCGCCGCTCCTCTCGACGCGCGATCAAGCCCCTGCACTTGCCTTGCCACTCGACGGAAGTCGGTTGCAGGAGCGCGCAATCACGATGGCTCCGGCACCAATCGTGCCGCCGTCGCGCAGCTATGACGCCACGGCCTCGATTCCTTTGCAATCGGCAACGACGCAGGATGACATCGCTTCGTTGATCGAGCGCCAGCCCTACGCCGTACCGACACCGACGCCGCGGCCGCAGTTTGCGGCAGCGCCCGTCATCCAACCGACGGCGACGATACTCGCCGCGCAACGTCCAAGTGCGCCCGTGCCGCGTCGGGTTGAAACGATCGCGGTGAATGATCCGATCGGTGCTCTGCTTGCGCCGGTGGTCACACCCAATCCAACGGCCGGCACCAACCAACCCTTGCCGCCCTCGGCCGCGACACGCTCGGCCCAGCCGCTTGTCGCTGCGGTGCAGGCGGTATTGGCCGATATGGGCTATCAGCCCGGCAGCATTGACGGCGTGATCGGACCGAGTACCGAAGAGGCCATCCGCCGCTTCCAATTGCGCCGCGCGCTTGAGCCAAATGGTCAGATTACCAATGATCTGCTGCGCGAAATCGAGCGCGTGACCGGCACGCGGATCACGTCATCTTAGGCAGCGCCGGCGCTAAAACGCCACCGTTTCGGCGACCAGAAAGTCGACCACATCGCGCAGTGCTTCTTTGGGCGTTGCGCCGTCCTCTATTCGTTCGCGATAGTGCGCAAGCTGGCGGTCCGCCGACGTTCCTTGTTCGCCTATGGTGCGCAGATGGGCGAGCTCGTCCTCGCAGCCTAGCTCGCGCGCATCTTCATCTAGAAGATCGATCAACTCCTCAATGAGCTCGGTCATCGGTACCAGTTCGCCACGGCCGAAATCGACCATCTCGCCTTGCACACCATGGCGTTGGGCAAGCCAGCGGTTCTCTTCGATCAGAAAGTGCGAGTAGCTGCGCCACTTCTGGTTTTTCCCGCGCAATCGGAAGAGCATGCGCGTCAGGCATTGAAAAAGCGCCGCCACGGCCGCGGCATCGGCCACGTTGGTGCACACATCGGCGATGCGCATTTCCAGGGTCGGAAACTTGTCGGACGGTCGCAGGTCCCACCAGACTTTTGTTGCGTCCTCGATCAGGCCGACCCGCACCAACGTATTGATCGTGCGCTGATACTCCGAATAGCCCGCAAACTGTTCCGGCAGGCCGGTGCGTGGCATTTCGTCAAACACCGCCAGGCGGTAGCTCTTGAGCCCCGATACGTTCCCCCGCCAGAAGGGCGACGAAGTCGTTAGCGCCAGCAGATGCGGCATGAAATAGGTGAGCTGGGCCATCAAATCGATACGCAGATCATCATCCTCGATCCCGACATGCACATGCATGCCGCAGATCACCAGCCGCGCCACCACCATTTTCAGATCGTCCGCCAGAGCGTTGTAGCGCTCCTTGTCGGTATGGATCAGCCGGTCCCACTCGGCGAACGGATGCGTCGAAGCGGCCATCGGTGCAAGCCCATAAGGCGCGCTGGCAGCGTTGAGGCAGCTGCGCATGTGTTGAAGCTGCGCGCGGGCTTCGGCCACCGTTTCGCAGACCGGTGTCCCAACCTCGATCTGACAGCGCAGAAATTCGTGCGTGACCTGATCGCCAAGGACGTCCTTGCATGCTTCGAACGCGGCTTCGGGAGGATTGGCGGCTAAATCTCGGCTTTCCCTCTCCACCAGCAAATATTCTTCTTCCATGCCCAGGGTGAAGGAGGGAGTTTTTGTCATGCCGATTCCTTGGGCTAAGCCCTTAGGTGAAAACGCCATTCAAGACGTGACCGATGCCAAATGCAACGATCGCGGCCGAGAGCCCGATGGCGAGCGTTTCCAAACTGGACCGCCACCAGGGGGTGAGCGACCATCGGCTCTTGCCCCAGCCGATGCCCGCAAAGGTCAACGCGGTAGCAACCAAGGCGATCCATCCGGCATTGGGAACGGCGAACAGGAAGGGCACGAGCGGCACCAGTCCGCAGACCAGAAACCCGCCGAAGGTCGCGATCGCAGCGCGCATCGGCGAGCGCCGGGCAGCCGCAACGCCATACTCTTCGGCCAGCATGGTGGAGATCCAGACCTCGCGGTTGGCGGTGATGACCTCAACCGCATCGTCTAAGATTTTTCCGGCAAAGCCCTTGGCCGCAAAGATTTGCCGGATCTCTTCGCGCTCGCCATCGGGATAGCGTGCAATGTGATCCGCCTCGACTGCGCGCAACCGCGCGGCGTCATCATTGTCTGCCTTGGTGCCAAGATAGTTTCCCGCCGCCATGGACAGCCCGTCGGCCAGCAGATTGGCAAATCCGAGTATCAGGATGATCTTCGCTGACAGCGACGCGCCTAAACTGCCGGCAACGATGGCAAACGTCGTCACGGCACCGTCGATCCCGCCATAAACCCAGTCCTGCAGATAGTTGACCCGGTGTCCGTCGCGCAGGCGTTCGGCAATCCCGTCAGGTGTGTGAGAGTGATCTGTCTGGCTCATGATGACACCTTAGCGCTTCTTTAGAACCATTCCATAGTGTTGCCGCAAAGCCCGCTATGCGTTCGATCAACCCGGCGCGCGGGCGTTAGGCGTGTTGCAATCATTGAAATTGACGCCGGTCTCCATTAGGAACCGCCCATCCTTCGTCCTTTTTGTCTGTTTTACCCCGTGAGGCCGAAGGGTTTTTGGGAGAGAGTATTATGCCAATGTCGAAACTGCCGTCCCGCCCTCTGGCCGATTGGAGCCCAAGTTCCTGGCGTTCCAAGCCGATCCTGCAGGTTCCGACCTATCCCGACGCCCAGGCCGTTGAGGATGTCGAGGCACGGCTTGCCTCCTATCCCCCGCTCGTTTTTGCAGGTGAGGCCCGCAGTCTGCGCGCTGAACTGGCGCGGGTGGCCAAAGGTGAAGCGTTTCTGCTTCAAGGCGGTGATTGCGCCGAAAGTTTCGCCGAACATGGCGCGGACAATATCCGCGACTTCTTCCGCGCGTTCCTGCAGATGGCGATTGTGCTGACCTATGGCTCGGCCCGTCCGGTTGTGAAGGTTGGTCGATTGGCGGGCCAGTTCGCCAAGCCGCGTTCCTCCGATATTGAGAAGCGCGATGGCGAAGAGCTGCCCTCCTACCGCGGCGACATCATCAATGGCATCGACTTCAACGCGGCCTCGCGCATTCCCGATCCGGCCCGCCAGGACATGGCCTATCGCCAGTCGGCGGCCACGCTGAACCTGGTGCGCGCTTTCGCGTCGGGGGGATATGCCAACCTTGAGAATGTTCAGGAATGGATGCTCGGCTTTGTCGCCGACAGCCCGCAAGGCGAGCGCTATCAGGAGCTTGCTCAGCGGATTTCTGAGACCATGGATTTCATGCGCGCCATCGGCATCACGTCCGATCAATATGCGCGCCTGCGCGAAACCGACTTCTACACCAGCCATGAAGCACTGCTGCTTGGCTATGAAGAGGCGATGACCCGCAAGGACTCCACGTCCGATGATCCCGACGCCTGGTACACGACCTCCGGGCACATGATCTGGATCGGCGACCGCACGCGCCAGCTCGACCATGCTCATGTCGAGTTTGCCCGTGGCGTGCGCAACCCGATTGGCATGAAGTGTGGCCCCTCCATGGAAGCCGACGATATGCTGCGCCTCATTGACCGGTTGAACCCGCTCAATGATCCAGGCCGCCTGACCCTCATTGCCCGCTTCGGCCACGACAAGGTGGAAGCCCATCTGCCGGACCTCATCCGTGCGGTGGAACGTGAAGGCAAATCTGTTGTTTGGTCCTGTGATCCGATGCACGGCAACACGATCACCGCCAACAATTACAAGACGCGTCCGTTCGAGCGCATCCTTGGCGAGGTCGAAGCCTTCTTCGATGTTCACGAGGCCGAAGGCACCTATCCTGGCGGCATCCATGTGGAAATGACAGGCAAGAATGTCACCGAATGCATGGGTGGCGCCCGCGCCATTACCGCTGAGGACTTGCAGGACCGCTACCACACCCATTGCGACCCGCGCCTCAATGCTGACCAGGCACTGGAGCTGGCGTTCTTGGTGTCGGAGCGCCTCAAAAAGGGCCGCACCAGCGCGCCGGTGGAACTGCCTCAGGCGGTGTAATCAACCGCACTCATCACCGAAAAAGCGGGGCTTCGGCTCCGCTTTTTTTGTTGAACGTTCGGATGACGAACCGCCAGCTAAGCGGCTTGTTCCTCGTCCTCATCTTCATCCCAGTACCACCAGGCCACCGCATAGGTGATGGCAAAGTAGATGCCGAATGTCACCGGCCCTGATGCGACATTGTAAGTGACCCAGAGATCGGTGGAGGTGTTGCGCCACACAAGTTCGTTAGCACCAGCCAGCGTAAGCGCAAGGCCGATCCAGGCAAAGTGCAGAACGGTCCACCCGGTTGGGATCATCTCCAGCTTGTAGCCCATCGACCGCTGCAACATACTCGGTCTCGCCAGCATTCCAGCGGTCAAAATCAGCGCGAATGAAACGCCGCCAATCGTTGGTTTGATTTTGATAAAACGTTCATCGTCCTGCACAAGCCCAGCGCCCAACATGACAACCGAGAGCAGAACGGTCGAAATCGCCAAAAACGGCAATTGGCCATCGATACGATAGCGCAACAACACCGCAACGATGGCGGCCAGAATGGCCGCAGCCGTTGCCACGTAAAGGGTCGAAACAGCGTTGATGGCCAAAAAGACCAGACCTGGCAGAAACTCGAGAAGAAGGCGACGATCCAAGTCTGACTTATCCTTGGTTAAGGGGGAGGGCTTCGGCACCGAATGGCCGTAAGTAGCAGCGGAAATGTGGCGCGCGCAACAATCGTAGGGTCGCAGCGCAACGGACCAAAACCGCTGGTAGCAACCCGATCATTGTTGAGTTTCATCGAACGGCACGTCGCGCATTGGCCGGCTTGTTGGCAACGGTCCGCGCGTCTACGGTCCGGCCACTGATCCTGTCCGCAAGGCGATACAAAGGCCACGCCATGACCAGAATGCCAACCTTGTTCGTGTCGCACGGCGGGCCCAATGTGGTCACCGACCCGTCACCGGCGCGCGACTTCCTGCGCAGCCTCTCCAGTTTCGCGCCCAAACCCGACGCCATCGTCATCGCCTCGGCCCACTTCGAAGCGCCAGGGCCAAGCCTCATGCGTGATGCTGCCCCGGGAATGATCTATGACTTTGGCGGCTTTGCACCTGAACTTTATGACATGGTCTATGCAGCACCAGGTCACCCGGCGCTGGCGGATAAGGTGGTCGGCCTGCTGAACGCGGCGGGGTTCGAACCCAATACCGTTGAGCAGCGTGGCTATGACCATGGGATGTGGAATCCGCTGATCCTGGCTTACCCTGAGGCCGACATACCGGTCGTTGGGCTATCCACCGATCCACATCAAGACGGCACATGGCATCTGCGTGCTGGTCGGGCGTTGGCACCGTTGCGTGCAGAAAACGTTTTGGTGATCGGCAGTGGCCATATCACCCACAATCTGCGCGAGGTGATTGGTCTGATGCGCGGCAAACCGGCAACGCCGGGGTTTGGCCATAAGGTCAGCGCCTTCACAGACTGGTTTCACGGCGCATTAACAGAGGGCGACGAGGGCGCGCTGGCCAACTGGAAAAGCGAGGCGCCCTACGTGGCAGACAATCATCCAACCGATGAACATCTCATGCCGCTTTTCACCGCCTATGGCGCGGCGGGCGAGGGCGCAACGGGTGAACGCATTCACAACTCCACAGAATTTGATGGCGTTTTTGCCTGGGACGCCTACAGATTCACCTAATTTGCTCAAAGTGAACAAAAGGGTTGTTGCAAGCCTCCCAGCGCGGCGTTAGAGCGGTGGCATGACCAACACTGTTCCAAACTCCCTGAAGATCGCCGTCGCACAGCTGAACCCCGTGATGGGAGATTTGGCCGCCAATGTTTTGATGGCCCGCGACGCGCGCTTGGAAGCCAAGCTGCTGGGTGCGGATCTCGTCGCCTTCGGCGAGCTGTTCATTTCGGGCTATCCGCCGGAAGACCTAGTCGACAAGAACGCCTTTCTGCACGCCTGCCGCGAAGCGTGTGAGGAACTGGCTAAGGAAACCGAGGGCAGTGGTCCATCGATCTTGATGGGAACGCCTTGGCTCACCGATGACGGCAAACGGTACAATGCGGTCGTCCTGATGGAAGGCGGCAAGGTCACGGCGATGCGCGCCAAGGTCGATCTACCCAACTATTCGGTGTTTGACGAAAAACGCGTGTTCGATGCTGGCCCCATGCCCGGCCCGATCGATTTTCGCGGCGTGCGCCTTGGCGTTCCGGTGTGCGAGGATGCCTGGTCAGAAGACGTGCCGGAGTGCTTGGCCGAGACGGGAGCCGAACTCCTGATCGTGCCCAACGGCTCGCCCTGGTGGGAAGCCAAGAACGAGGAGCGCCAGCAGGTCATGGTGCAGCGCGTCGTCGAGACCGACTTGCCGCTTCTCTACATCAACCAACTCGGCGGACAGGATGAGCTGGTGTTCGATGGCGGCTCGTTTGCGCTCGCCAAGGACCGCACGCTGGCGCTGCAAATGCCGCAGTTCGAGTCGGGTGTTCAGATGGTCGAGGCCGTGCGCGAAGCCGAAGGCTGGACATTTGCCCGTGGACCGCTCGCCAAACTGCCCGACGATCTGGAGGCCGACTGGCGCGCCTGCGTGATGGGTCTTGGCGACTATGTGAACAAGAACGGATTTCCCGGTGTCGTGCTTGGCCTGTCAGGCGGGATCGACTCGGCCATCTGCGCGGCCATGGCGGTTGACGCGCTGGGTCCAGGCCGCGTGCACTGCGTGATGATGCCCTACGAATACACCGCCCAGCACTCTCTGGAGGATGCAGAGGCCTGCGCCAAGGCGCTCGGCGTGCGCTACGACGTCGTGGAAATCCATGCGCCGGTTGAGGGGTTTCTCAGCGCGCTTGGCCCCTTGTTTGAAGGCACCGAGTCCGGTGTGACCGAGGAAAACCTGCAGTCCCGTACACGCGGTACGATCCTAATGGCACTGTCGAACAAGTTCGGCTCGATGGTGGTTACCACAGGCAATAAGTCTGAAATGTCAGTGGGGTATGCCACGCTTTATGGCGATATGAACGGCGGCTTCAACCCAATCAAAGACGTCTACAAAACCGATGTCTACCGGATGGCTGCCTGGCGCAATGGCCATCATCCTGATGAACTGCGCGGACCGGCCGGCGAAGTGATCCCCGAGCGGATCATCACCAAGGCGCCGTCCGCCGAGCTGCGCCCCGACCAGACCGACCAGGACTCGCTGCCCGAATATGACGTGCTCGATGGTATTTTGCGCGGGCTGGTGGAGGACGAAAAATCGATCAGCGATATCGTCGCCGACGGCTATGAAGTGGAAACGGTTGGGCGGATCGAGCATTTGCTTTATATCGCCGAGTACAAGCGTCGGCAGGCTGCGCCTGGCGTGAAACTCACCAGCCGCGCCTTTGGCCGTGACCGGCGTTATCCCATAACCAACCGCTTCCGGGACCGCCGCGATCCGGCCCATCCCTCAGGCACTTCGGATTAGTATGACTGTTGTTCGTTTCGCCCCGTCTCCAACGGGCTATCTGCACATCGGCAATGCCCGTACGGCTTTGTTCAACGCTTTGTTTGCGTTGAAGACTGGTGGCCAGTTCGTGCTGCGCCTGGACGACACCGACACCGCCCGCTCGACCCAGAAATTCGCCGACACCATCCAAGAGGACATCGCCTGGCTCGGCATTAAAGTCGACCGGCTGGAAAAGCAGTCAGCGCGCATGGCTCGCTATGATGGTGTGCGCGACGAGTTGAAGGCCAAGGGCCTGCTATATGCCTGCTATGAGACCGCCGAAGAGCTGGACTATAAGCGCAAGCGTCAGATGGCCCTTGGCAAGCCGCCGATCTACGATCGCACAGGGCTGAACCTATCCGATGAAGAGCGCAAAGAGCTGGAAGCTGAAGGCCGGACGCCTCATTGGCGCTTCAAACTGACCGGCAAGCGTGTGGAGTGGAACGATCTCTGCAAAGGCCCGCAAGCCATTGATACCGCATCGCAATCTGATCCCGTGCTGATCCGCGAAGACGGCACCTATCTTTACACACTGCCCTCAATCATCGACGACATCGACTTCGCCATCACCCATGTGATCCGCGGTGAGGATCATGTGTCGAACACTGGTACGCAGATCGAGATCTTCGAGGCCCTTGGCGCCAGCGCGCCGCAATGGGGGCACCACAATCTGCTGATCGCTGCCGATGGGTCGGCCCTTTCCAAGCGTGAAGGATCTCTGTCATTGAAGGCTTTGCGGGAGGAGGGCACCCAGCCCATGGCGGTGGCCAGCGTCGCAACCCTGGTCGGGACTTCGATGGCCATTGCGCCGCGCGAGAGCCTGGCGGCCCTGGCCGAAGACTTTGATTTGTCGAAGGTTTCTTCTGGCCCGGCGCGCTTTGAGCCGAAGCAGATCGCGGACTTTTCCGCCCAGATGGTCCATGCCCTGGAGCCGGCGGATGTGGCCGACACGCTCGAGCAGATCGGCGTTCCCAACGACCTCCAGGCGGACTTCTGGCTGGCGGTGCGCAAGAACTGCAACGCCCCTCAGGATGCCGAGGCCTGGTGGCAGATGCTCAACGCGCAAAGCGTTGAATCCAATCTGGAAAACGATGATGTCGCCTACATCCAGACGGCTATTGCTCAGCTGCCTGAGGGCGCCATCACGTCGGAAACCTGGGGTGTATGGACGGGCGCGCTGAAGGCAGAGACCGGACGCAAGGGCAAGGGTCTTTTCATGCCGTTGCGCAAGGCACTCACCGGCATGGAGCGCGGTCCCGAAATGGGTCCGATCATCGTTCTGCTTGGTCGCGACAAAGTGCTAGACCGTCTGGAACAAGCCGCCCGTTAGTCGCGACAAACCCCAAGAACGTCGCGACGATTAGTTGGCGAAATATCCATAGTCAGGTCCGACCCTGCGAACCATTTGCTCGCCATCCTGTTCTGGACGGGTGAGGGAGCGTAGAGCGGAAAAACTCACCCCCGCATCGTCGAGTGCACGTGTCTCCGGATCGCTGGCCATGTCCGGCCGCGCCGTCGGCTGTGGAACCTGCGGACCGGTCGGTCCCGTGGCGGCAGATCCATTGGCCGCCCGCAATTCTTCGAGCACCGCCGCCGAGGGCGTGCAGCGATTGTCCGGGTCGAAATTCTCCCGGTAGGCAAACGCATAGCCTTGCGTGGTGTAAGGCTCGCCGGTCAGCGTGTTGATCATGGCGTCAACCTGCTCACCGGGATTGCGATAAGCGTAAAGTTCGACACTCGTTCCCGGGCACATGGCGGCGCAGAGGCCGCGATCCTCATCGAACCGGTCGCGCGTCGTTGAAAAGCTGATCGGCCAATAGAAACCGTCACTCGTGCGCACGCACATGGTGCGGTAGGTGCCGCCCCAGCCGCGATACTCCGGCTCGCGCAGAAACTCGCCCGGCCGGTCGAAACCGCGACCAGAGGGCTGGCCCGGAAACACGATGCCGGACGGATCGGCCGGTCGGCGCGCCACATAGGTCGGCTGCGAGCGAATGCCGAAGATCGCTTCCAGCAGATTGCCCGGCTGAACCGCTTGTTGAATTTGCTGTTGTCTCTGGCCCGGTCCGCATTGGGTGGCAAAGACCCGCTCCAACTCGGCGATCCGCGCCATGTCACGCCCGCCGCCGGAGCGCGCCAATTGACGCTGCATCTGGCTCAAGTTGGCCTGCATCTGGGTGAGGGTTGCCACGATCGATCCACATTGCGGTGATGCGCCAAAGGCGCACTGGAACCGGTCATAGGCGCCTTGCGCCCGCGCCAGTTCGCGCATCTGCTGGTTGACGGCTTGTTGCAATTGGCCGGACCCGCCGCCACCGCCATTGTGCAGGGCGGCGAGCTCACCCTGGATACGTGCGCAAGAATTTTGAGCTTGGGCTTGCGTGGTGAAGCCCAGACCGATGGCAAAAAACACCGCACCGAACGACAGCCCCAGCTTCCTGGAGCGCCGCTTAAGAGCCTGTGTCCAATCGTGTTTGGCGTTTGCCGTCACGTTCATCCATCCATCGGTTGCCGAACTCGCATCGCGCCGAGCGCTCAACGCCCAAACCGACCTCTGCGTTCCGACCTTTGCCGACCCTATCATAGCAGGGTTAGCCAAAGGTTGGTCGAACCTTAGGGCAGGCTTAATGAACCCAGGATGAATACTGGTCTTGGCGGGCTTGAACGCGTGCAAAAGGGCGCAGATCGAAGGGTTGCAGCCGTTCGCGGGCGCAGGGCGTCAGACCCATCTCGGTGGACTTGGCCGTGTAGGCGGCGACCTCTTTCGCATCCTCGACTTCGAGCACGGCATTCTCGCCGGCCTTCAGCCAAAGCATTGCGAACAAACGGCTTTCCTCGTGAGTCAGACTCATGCTGTAACCTTCCCTGATCGATCGACCCCTCTCTTGGCGGAGGTTGCCGATTGCGGATCTCAAGTTGCGGCACACTGCACCAGCCCCATCCGGCGCGCCGTGTTGTTCATCACACCTTCGGTGCGCATGTGTCGCTCAACGCAACCTGCACACCTGCACTGACAAATGGATTAAGGCTTGACGAGTTTGCTCAAAACACGGCAGGGAAAAGGCCATGTTTAGGCCGTGTGATTATCAAACCCTTGCCAACTTGGTTGCAATTGCAGTCATTGGCGCAGATGAGATTTGCAGCTAGCGCACCCATCGCTGGCACGGCCCCGTTTTGCTCCCATCCTACTAAAAACGGTTCCTCGCCAGCGGCGATGAACGACGTGGTATGGCCAGATTTCTGGCAATGGAAAGAGCGAAATGACCTTGCAGTTCACCAACACCGCTACCCGCACCAAGGAACCCTTCGTTCCGATCGATGAAACGAACGTGCGCATGTATGTGTGCGGACCGACGGTTTATGATTTTGCCCATATCGGCAATGCCCGCCCCGCGGTGGTGTTCGACGTGCTCTTTCGTCTGCTCCGCCATGTCTATGGCGAGGATCACGTCACCTATGTGCGCAACATCACCGACGTCGATGACAAGATCAACGCGCGCGCTGCGCGCGACTTCCCCGATCTGCCGCTGAACGAGGCGATTGCGCGGGTGACCGAAAAAACCACCGCGCAATACCATGCTGATCTGGAAGCGCTGGGCTGCCTTCAGCCAAGCGAAGAGCCGCGCGCCACCCAACATATCGGCGGTATGATCGTGATGATCGAAACGCTGATCGCCAAGGGCAATGCCTATGTCGCCGACGGCCCGGAGGGCAAGGAGGTGCTGTTCGACACTGCGAGCATGGACGGATCATCCGGGCCGAGATATGGCGCGCTCTCGAAACGCAATCTGGATGAGCAGAAGGCCGGCGCGCGTGTCGATGTTGAGGGCCACAAAAAGAACCCCGGTGACTTTGTGCTCTGGAAACAGTCCTCAGCCGAAGAGCCAGGCTGGGACAGCCCCTGGGGTAGGGGGCGTCCGGGCTGGCACATCGAATGCTCGGTGATGAGCGCCCACCATCTGGGCGAAACGTTCGACATTCATGGCGGCGGGCTGGACCTGATCTTCCCCCATCATGAAAATGAGATCGCCCAAAGCTGCTGCGCCCATGGGACGGAGAAGATGGCCAACACCTGGCTGCACAATGGCTTTGTGCAGGTCGAAGGCCGCAAGATGTCGAAGTCAGAGGGTAACTTCGTCACCATTCATGATGTGCTGAATACCGAGAAAGTGGGTGGCCGCAAATGGCCGGGCGAAGTGGTTCGCCTCGCACTCCTCATGACCCACTATCGCGAGCCGCTGGATTTCTCTGTCAAGCGGCTGGAAGAGGCGGAAAACCTGATGGCCAAATGGCCCGAGCCCGAAACCAGCGATACGCCGTGCCCACCCGAAGTGTTTGAAGCCTTATTGGATGATTTGAACACGCCTGCGGCGCTCCAGGGTATGCAGCGTTTGTGCGGGCGCGACACGGCTGCGTTTGCAGCCGCCGCAGCGGTGCTGGGCGTTTCCAAGGCGGCTGTACCCAGCGTTGAGCTTTCGCCCGCCGAAGCGGAAATTATCGACCGTGAAGTCGCTACACGCCTCGGCTTTATCGCCAACAAAGACTGGAGCAACGCCGACCGCATTCGCGACGCGCTGGCGCAAAAAGGCATCCAACTGAAAGACGGCAAAGACCCGGAGACGGGCGAGCGCATCACGACCTGGGAGGTG
The DNA here is from genome assembly GCA_017642935.1 of Hyphomicrobiales bacterium. Lineage (NCBI taxonomy): Bacteria > Pseudomonadati > Pseudomonadota > Alphaproteobacteria > Hyphomicrobiales > Hyphomicrobiales bacterium. The sequence goes on along the minus strand of JAEPOK010000001.1, from coordinate 1,641,080 downwards.
AAGCGATGAACGCCTCGCTTTCCGGTGGGTGCCAGTGCGGCGCGGTGCGCTACCGCGTGACCGGCACGCCCGAAACGCCGCATCTCTGCCATTGCCGTATGTGCCAGAAGGCTTCCGGCAATTACTTCCTGCCGCTCGCCTGGGCACCGGGCGACACGCTCACGATCACACGTGGCCAGCCGTCTTGGTTCCATTCCTCCGATCCGGTGCGTCGTGGTTTTTGCGGGAACTGCGGCACACCGCTGTTCTTCGATACGCTTGATTCCAAAGGCATGGCTTTCACCCTGGGCAGCCTCGATGACCCTGCCGCCCTGCCGCCGGAGATGAACGATGGCGAAGCGGGCCGTGTGCCGTTTTTCCATCGGCTTGGTGATCTTGGCTCCAAAGAAGTGGACCGCGATGCTCTGTCGCCGGTGATCGACGCCACCAACCACCAGCATCCCGACCGCGACACGGAAAGCTGGGAGGCGAAGCGATGAGCGGTCCTTACACAGGCGGCTGCCAATGTGGCGCCGTGCGCTATCGGTTCTCATCCCTTGGCCGGGCGTCCATCTGCCATTGCCGCATGTGCCAGAAGGCGATGGGCAACTACTTCGCGCCGCTTGTCGAGGTGGAAGGGTTTGAGTGGACGCGCGGCGAACGTGGCCTGTTTGCGTCCTCCAACCTGTCCAATCGCGGTTTCTGTGCGCAGTGCGGCACGCCGCTGACGCTTGAGACGGACGACATCGTGGAAGTGGCGATCGGCTCTCTTGATGATCCCTCTGTTGCACCGATTGAGTACCACGCCAACGTGACCGACAGGCATGAGACGGTTATGCACCTCCACACCATTCCTGACGCCGACCCGCAGCGCCGAGACGAGAATGACGCCTGGAACGCCCGCATTGTCTCGCGGCAGCACCCTGACCACGACACAGAAACGTGGGAGATGAAGGGATGAGTGCGCCATATCCTCATCCGTCATCCTCGCCCTTGTGGCGGGGATCCATTCCATCACGTCATCCGAACCAGGGTGTTGCCAGTGCCTGCACAGGAATAGATCCCTGTGATGGTAGCGAGACCTGTGGCTCGCGGACCCACAGGGATGACGGCAAAGGACCGGTCCAATGACCAAAGAACGCCTCTACCTGTTTGATGCGACGCTGCGCGCTCGCGTTGCGCGCAA